>NZ_CP045480.1:6150000-6470227 GCF_009429145.1 Amycolatopsis sp. YIM 10
GTCGATGATGCCGTCGTCGAGCACACCCGCGGTGTGCACGACCGTGGTCAGCGGATGCTCCGCCGGCCAGTTGTCCAGCAGCTCGGCGAGCTGCGCCCGCTCGGCCACGTCGCAGGCGACCACCGACACCGAGACACCCTGTTCGGCCAGCTCGGCGGTCAGCTCGGCCGCACCGGGCGCGGCCGGGCCACGACGGCTGGCCAGCACCAGGTGCCGCGTGCCGCGCGCCACGAGCCGGCGCGCCACCTCCGCCCCGAGTGCGCCGGTGCCACCGGTGACCAGGGCGCTGCGCTCGATCGGCTGAGGTGTCCGAGGTGTCCGAGGCGCGCCTGCGGTGATCCGGGTCAGCCGGCGGCAGAACACCGTGCCGCCCCGCACGGCCAGCTCACTCTCGCCGTCGCCGAGCGCCCCGGCCAGCGCCGCGAGGTCCTCGTGACCGACCTCGCGTGGCAGGTCGACGACGCCACCCCACGGCACGGGTTGCTCCAACCCCGCGTGCCGGGCGAACCCCCACAGCGCGGCCTGCCTTGGCTGGGTGACGGAGTCTCCCGGCCGGACAGCGACCGCGTCCTGGGTCACGCACCAGACCGGGGTCGACAGGCCCAGTGTGCTCACCGCCCCCACCAGCGCGAGGTTTCCGCGCAGGCCACCCGGCACGGATACGGTGTCCCCCGCGGTGTCCAGGCCCAGCAACGACACGACGCTCCCGGCCGGTTGGCCGTCCAGCGCCGTGACCAGCTGGTGGCAGAGCGCCTCGACCTCCGTCTCCCGGGGGACCGCTACCCGGCTGACCTGGGCTCCTCGGACCGTCAGCGCCGCGACGGCCTGCTCAAGCCACTCCGGCTCGGCGATGTCGGCAGGCACCACGACCAACCATCGGCCGGTGAGCGGTCCGTCCGATCCCTCGGTGGGGCGCCAGGCGACGCGGTATTGCCAGCCTGCCAACGTTTCCTGCTGCCGGCTGCGCTCCCGCCACGAGGAGAGGGCCGGAAGCACGGTGCCCAGTGAGGAACGGCCGTCGTCGTCGGAGATGGCCAGCGCCGTGGTCAGTCCTTCGAGATCGCCCTCGTCGACCATGTTCCAGAACCGGGTGTCTACGTCGGTGCCCCGGGTCGAGCGGTTGGGCCGCGGCTCGATCCAGTAGTGGGTGTGCTGGAAGGCGTAGGTGGGCAGCCGCACGGGCCGCTGCCCCGAGGGGAACAGGCGGGACCACCGCACGTCGACGCCACCCACGAAGGCCTCGGCCGCGTTGCGCAGGAATTCCCGCGCGCCACCGTGACCGCGACGCAGCGAGCCGACCGTCGTGACCGGCGTCCCCTTGGCCTCGGCGAGTTCCTGTATCGAATTGACGAGCACCGGGTGCGCGCCCACTTCGTGGAACGATCGGTGCCCGCTGTCGAGCAACTGGTCGACCACGTCCTCGAAACGCACCATCTCGCGCAGATTCCGGTACCAGTAGCCGGCGTCCAGCTCCCGGCCGCGCAGCAGCGAGCCGGTCACCGTCGAATAGAACGGAATGTCGCCGTCGGAGCACTCGACCACGCCCAGCGTGTCGGCCAGCTCGGCCCGGATGCTCTCGACAACTGCGGAATGCGATGCGTAGTTGATCGGCACGCGCCGGACCCGCGCTCCCTCGGCCCCGAAGACCGCGAGGAACCGATCCAGCTCGGCGGTGGCCCCGGAGACCACAGTGGACAGTGGCCCGTTCACCGCCGCGACGCCGAGCCGGGGGTGGTCGGCCAGGCGTTCGCGCACCTCGTCGGCCGACCGGTTCACCCAGCCCATGCCGCCGTGTGCCGCCAGCCGCCGAAGCACCCGGGACCGCAGGGACACCACGCGCGCGCCCTCGGTCAGCGACAACGCCCCCGCCGCCACAGCGGCGGCGAACTCACCCTGGGAATGCCCGACGACAGCTGAGGGCCGGACGCCGAGTGACGCCCACAGCCCGGACAACGCGACCCCGACCGCGAACACCGCCGGCTGCACGACGTCGTCCCGGTCGAGGCTCGGCGCGCCCGGAGCCCCGGCGAGCACGTCCCTCAGCGAGAAACCGTCCCAGTCGACGTGGGGCGCCAGCGCCTCGTCGCAGGTCCGCATCAGCTCCGCGAACGTCGGACTGACTTCCCACAGCTCGATGCCCATCCCGACCCACTGGCCGCCCTGCCCGGGGAACACGAAGACCGGGCCGTCGTGGCCGGCTTCACCGGTTCCCGCCACCACGAGAGCCGAACTTTCCGCTTGGCCTGCCGCGATCGCGTCGAGACCGGCCAGCAGCTCATCGCGGTTCTCGGCGAGAATCACCGATCGGTGGGAGTGCGTGGACCCGCCGTTTGCCAGTGCCGCGCCGAACCCGGCCACGTCGGTGTCCGGTGAGTCGGCCAGCGCGGCCCGCAACCGCCTTGCCTGAGCGGCCAATGCCGCCGATCCCCGGCCGGACACCGGGAAGGCGGAGACTCCCAGCCGCGTCACGGCCTCCGACTGCCGGGCCGCCGGTTGCTCCGGCGCCTGCTCGAGGATGACGTGCGCGTTCGTGCCACTGATGCCGAAGGAGGAAACACCCGCCCGGCGGGGCCGGCCGGTACCCGGCCAGTCCTGGTTCCGGTCGAGCAGGGCGACGGCTCCCTGCGACCAGTCGATCAAGGGCGAGGGCTGCTCGGCGTGCAACGTCCTCGGCAGAATGCCGTGCCGCATCGCCATCACCATCTTGATGACGCCACCAATCCCGGCGGCGGCCTGGGTGTGCCCGATGTTCGACTTCAGCGATCCCAGCCACAGCGGCGATTCGGCCGTGTGTGCCTGCCCGTAGGTGGCCAGCAGTGCCTGCGCCTCGATCGGGTCCCCCAGCCGGGTGCCGGTGCCGTGCCCTTCCACCGCGTCGACGTCGGCGGCCGTCAGCGCGGCGTTGGCCAGCGCCTGGCGAATCACCCGCTGCTGGGAAGGCCCGCTCGGCGCGGTCAGCCCGTTCGACGCGCCGTCGGAGTTCACCGAGGAGCCTTTGAGCACCGCGAGTACCTCGTGGCCTTGCCTGCGTGCGTCCGACAGTCGTTCGAGCACCACCAGACCGACCCCCTCGGCCCACCCGGTGCCGTCCGCGCCCGCGCCGAACGCGCGGCACCGGCCGTCCGCGGACAGGGCTCGCTGGTGCCCGAAGTCGACGAACGTCATCGGCGTGGACATCACCGTGACCCCTCCGGCCAGCGCGAGCGAACACTCGCCCGACCGCAGTGCCTGCGCTGCCAGGTGGAGTGCCACCAGCGACGACGAGCACGCGGTGTCGACCGAGACGGCGGGCCCCTCCAGGCCGAACTGGTACGCCACCCGCCCGGAGAGCACGCTGCCCGCGCTACCGGTCAGAACCGCTCCGCTGAGCTGGTCCGGCACCTGGTCCAGCGCCGGCGCGTAATCGTGGTACATGACACCGGAGAACACGCCGGTCCGGGTGCCGCGCAGCGAATCCGCGTCGATACCCGCGCGCTCGAAAGCCTCCCACGCAACCTCCAGCAACAACCGCTGCTGCGGATCCATCGCCGTCGCCTCACGCGGCGAAATCCCGAAAAACCCCGCATCGAACTCACCCGCGTCATGCAAAAACCCGCCACCACGCGCATAAGTCGTCCCCGGATGATCCGGATCCGCGTGATACAAACCCCCCACATCCCAACCACGCGACTCCGGAAACCCAGTAATCCCCTCCCCACCCTCAACAACCAACGACCACAAATCCTCCGGAGAACCCACCCCACCCGGATAACGGCACGCCATCCCCACGATCACCACGGGATCATCGGCATCGCTCGTCGGCGAACCGGTCGTTTCCGGTGTCTCCTCGCTCGTGGTGAACTGGCCGAGCAAATGGTCGACAAGGGCCCGTGGGGTCGGGTAGTCGAATACGGCCGTGGGCGACAAACGCAATCCAGTGATCGCGTTGAGCCGGTTGCGCAGCTCGACGGCGGTGAGCGAGTCGAGTCCGGCTTCCTTGAAGGTGCGGTCGATACCGATCGAGTCGCGCCCGTGGTAACCGAGCACTCGCCCTGTCTCCGCGCGCACCGATTCCAGCAGTCGCGCGGGCTGGGCCGTCACGTCCTCGCCGTTGGGGCGCGGCCCCGGTACTCGCCGCGGCGCGATGAGTTCACGTAGCAGCGGGTGCACGTTCTCGCCGTCCGCGGCGGAAGCGATGTCCAATCGCAGTGGCACGAGCAGGGGCTCGCTCCGCCGGACAGCGGCGTCGAAGAGTGCGAGCCCCTCGGTCGCGGACAACGTCGCCACTCCGGAGCGAGCCATCCGGTTCAGGTCGCCGGCGCTGAGCGCCGCCGCCATACCGCCGCCCTGATCCCACATTCCCCACGCCAGCGAGGTCGCTGGGAGTCCAAGCCGGGCGCGATGGTGGGCGAGCGCGTCGAGGTAGGTGTTGGCGGCAGCGTAGTTGGCCTGGCCCGCCGCGCCGACCAGGCCCGAAACGGAGGAATACAGCACGAACGCCGACAGCGGCATGTCGACGGTGAGTTCGTGGAGGTTCCTGGCGGCCACCGCCTTGGGGCCCATGACCGCGTCAAGGCGTTGCGGACTCAGCGCGGTGAAGACGCCATCGTCGAGCACGCCGGCCGTGTGGACCACAGCCATGAGGGGTCGATCGGCGGGCAGCCCGCGAAGCAACTTGGCCAGCTCGGCGCGGTCGGCGACATCGCAGGCTTCGGCTCGCACTTCCAGACCGAGCGCGGTCAGCTCGGCCACCAAGGCACGCGCCTCGGGCATGACGGGGCCGCTCCTGCTCACCAGCAGCATGCTCGTCACGCCGTGCTCGGTGGCCAGGTGCCGCGCGAGCAACCGGCCGAGTCGGCCGAACGCCCCGGTCAGCAGCACGGTTCCGTGCTCGGGTACCGACTTCTCGGTGGCGTGGGTCGAGCCGGAATCCACGTTCAGGCGAGTAAGGCGCGGGACACGAACGCCCGCGGCGGACAGAGCCAGCTGCGGCTCCCCCGTGGCTACCGCGGCGGCGAGCCGCTGGGCCCCCTCACCGCCGGACGTTACGTCGACGAGCACGATGCGGCCGGGGTGCTCGGACTGCGCGGCCCGCAGCAGACCCCAGACCGGCGCGTTGTCGAGATCGACGCGCCCGTTGTCCCCTGTGTCGACGGCACCGGTGGTGACGACGACCAGTCGAGCGTCGGCCATCGTCTCGTCGGCCAGCCAGTCCTGTACCAGTCGCAGCATGTGGTGCACGCCGCCGGTCGGGGTGACCGTCAGCACCGTGGACGGCGCCGGTGCCCCCGCCGCCACGGCGGCCCGCAGCGCGGTCAGGTCGGCGTACCGGTCGAGCGGTCGGCCTTCGCCGGTCACCCGCGCACCGAGGTTGTGCGGGTCCTCCCCCGCCATCGCCCAGTTGTCGGTGCTGGGAAGGGCGCCGACCTCCTTCGGCAGCCACGACAACCGGAACAGCGCCGCCTCGCCGTGATCCGTCGGTGACGCGTCGGGGGCGGGCCGCAACACCAGCGAGTCGATCGACGCGACCGGGTTGCCCTCGTGGCTCGTGAGCACCATGGCCACCGAGTCGGCACCGGTTCTCCGGACCCTGGCCCGCAAGACCGACGGGGCTGGGGTGTGCACGATGACACCACTCCACGCGAACGGCACCAATGTCTCGTCCGCGGTCTCGAACAGGCCGACCAGCGCGGCCTGGATGGCGGTGTCCAGGAGGATGGGATGCAGGTCGAACACCGGGTCGCCGTATCCCTGCGACTCGTCCAGCACGATGTCGGCGAAGACCACGTCGTCGCCGCGGCGGATGGTTCGCAGTCCTCGGAACGCCGGACCGTAGTCGTACCCCCGGCGGGCGAGTTCCGCGTATGCGGTGGTGATGGCGATGGGCCGGGCGCCGGGATCGGCCTCGCCGTTCCAGCCGGTCGCGGACGCCGATCCGGCGGGCGCGACCTCGGCGGGTGGCGCGACGGTGCCGTCAGCGTGCCGGGTCCAGGTGTCGTTCCCGGCGGTATCTCCCCCTCGGGACAGCACGCGCAGCGCACGGCGACCGGTGTCGTCCGGTGCGTCGACCACCAGTTGGAGTTGGATGTCGCCGTGCTCCGGCACCACCAGAGGGGCGTGCACGACAAGCTCTTCCACCAGATCGGCGCCGGTTCGCCGCGCGGCGTGCAGGGCCAGGGCGAGAAATCCGGTTCCGGGCAGAATCGGCGTGCCCGACACCACGTGATCGGCCAACCATGGCTGCTGGTCCACCGACAGACGGCCGGTCAGTACGAGCGCACCGGCATCGTCCACCGGCAACTCAGCGCGCAGGAAGGGATGATCGACCGGCTTCAGGCCGACAGCTGCGAGATCGGTATCCGGGAGAGAGGACGTATCCAGCCAGTAGTGCTGGCGTTGGAAAGCGTAAGTGGGAAGTTCGGTGCGCCGGGCGCCGGTCCCGGTAAACAACTCCGGCCAATCCACCGCCACCCCGGCGGCGAACAACCCACCCAGCCCCGACAACACCGACTCGACCTCACCATGCCCATGCCGCAAACTCGGCACCGCCGTGACATCACGGCCGTCCAAACATTCCCGCACCAACCCGGTCAACACCGCATCCGGCCCCAACTCCACAAACCGGGCCACACCACGACCATGCAACTGTTCAACCATGTCAGCGAACCGAACCGTGTCCCGCACATGCCGCACCCAATAACCCGGATCCGCCACCGCCCCATTCACCATCGCGATCTCCGGAGACCGAAACTCCAACCCGGCCACCACCGCACGAAAATCATCCAGCATCGGCTCCATCAACGGCGAATGAAACGCATGACTCACCACCAGCCGCTTCGACCGACACCCCAACTCAGCCAGCCGCCGCACCACCCGCTCCACCGCGGCCTCGACCCCGGACACCACCACCGATGTCGGGCTGTTCACCGCCGCAATCGATACCTCAGTGCCCTGCTCGGCCACCAACGGCGCCACCACATCCTCACCCGCCGCGACCGCCACCATCACCCCACCAGGCGCCAACCCCTGCATCAACCGACCCCGCGCCGTCACCAACCGACACGCATCCCCCAGCGACAACACCCCCGCCACATAAGCCGCCGAAATCTCACCCACCGAATGACCAGCCACAAAATCCGGAACCACACCCCACGACTCAAACAACCGGAACAACGCCACCTCAACAGCAAACAACGCAGGCTGCGCAAACTCCGTCAAATTCAACCGGCCGTCATCATCACCGAACACAGCCGCCCGCACCAACGGGTCCAGCAACCCACACACCTCATCAAAAGCCGCCGCAAAAACCGGGAAACGCCGATACAACTCCCGACCCATCCCCACCCGCTGCGAACCCTGACCCGTGAACACCACCGCCAACCGGCCCCCACCGGCCACACACCCCGCCGCCGTCTCCCCCGCAGCAAGAACAGCCAAACGATCCAGCAAATCCTCCCGCCCCGAAGCAACCACCACCGCCCGATCCCCAAAAACCGCACGACCAGAAACCAACGAAAACGCCAGATCCACCAATGGCACATCCGGCCGTTCCACCACAAACGACCGCACACGAGCAGCCTGACCACACAACGCACCCAACCCACGAGCCGACAACACAAACGGCAACACCGGTGATGCGAGCGTTGTTGCCGGTGTCGATGGATGAGCAGTGTCTTGGCGACCGAGGCGAGGCTCGTCGGCGACGCGACGCCCCGGCTCGTTCGATGGTTCTTGCAGAACGAGGTGCGCATTCGTCCCGCTGATTCCGAACGAGGACACTCCCGCTCGCCGAGGCCGGTCCGCGTCCGGCCACTCCCGCGCCTGGCTCAACAACGCCACCCCGCCGGAAGACCAGTCCACCTCGGTCGAGGGGTCCTCGGCGAACAGGGTTTTCGGCAGCAACCGGTGCCGCATGGCCATCACCATTTTGATGACCCCGGCAACGCCCGCCGCCGCCTGCGCGTGTCCGATGTTCGATTTCACCGATCCGAGCCACAGGGGTGTGCCGTCGGCGTGCTCTCGCCCGTAGGTCGCCAGTAGTGCCTGTGCTTCGATCGGGTCCCCGAGTCGCGTGCCCGTGCCGTGCCCTTCCACCACGTCGACGTCGGCGGCCGTCAGCCCCGCGTTGGCCAGCGCCTGACGGATCACCCGCTGCTGCGAGGGGCCGTTGGGGGCCGTCAGCCCGTTCGAGGCCCCGTCCTGGTTGACGGCCGAACCCGCGAGCACCGCGAGGACCTCGTGCCCGTTGCGCCGCGCATCGGACAACCGTTCCAGCACCAGCAATCCCACGCCCTCGGACCACCCCGTGCCGTCCGCGCCCGCGCCGAACGACCGGCACCGGCCATCCGGTGACAAGCCACGCTGCCGCGCGAACTCCGTGAGGATCATGGGAGTGGCCATGACCGTGACGCCACCGGCCAGCGCGAGCGAGCACTCGCCCGACCGCAGTGCCTGCGCGGCCAGGTGCAGCGCCACCAACGACGACGAACAGGCCGTGTCCACCGTCATCGCGGGTCCCTCGAAGCCGAACTGGTACGCGATTCGCCCGGACAGAACCCCGGGCGTGGTACCGGTGAGGAGGTATCCGCCGGCGTCGGCTCGCACCGGACCGTATCCATGCGGTGTTGCCCCCACCACCACGCCGGTCTGCGTGCCGCGCAGCGAATCCGCGTCGATACCCGCGCGCTCGAAAGCCTCCCACGCAACCTCCAGCAACAACCGCTGCTGCGGATCCATCGCCGTCGCCTCACGCGGCGAGATCCCGAAAAACCCGGCATCGAACTCACCCGCGTCATGCAAAAACCCGCCACCACGCGCATAAGTCGTCCCCGGGTGATCCGGATCCGCGTGATACAAACCCCCCACATCCCAACCACGCGACTCCGGAAACCCAGTAATCCCCTCCCCACCCTCAACAACCAACGACCACAAATCCTCCGGAGAACCCACCCCACCCGGATAACGGCACGCCATCCCCACGATCACCACGGGATCATCGGCATCAGCAGTCGACACGACCTGAGCACGCACGTCGACATCCCTGCCCAGCACGGCTGATCGCAGGTGTTCGATGAGAACAGCGGGAGTGGGGTAATCAAAGATCACCGAACTCGGCAGCGAAACCTTCAGGGCGTGCGAGAGCCTGTCCCGCAGTTCGGCGGACATGAAGGAGTCGAAGCCCAGCTCCCGGAACGTCTGACCGAGTGCGTTCTCACTGAGCACGCCGCCGCCGAGCGTGGCTGTGATGTGCGTGCGAGCCAGCTCCGTCAACCGATGCCCGCGCAGCTCGCTCACCGGACTCGGGCTCGCTACCGACGTCTTCTCGTCGTCTATCGTCATGTCCAACCAGTAGCGCTGGCGGTGGAAGGCGTAAGTGGGAAGTTCGGTGCGCCGGGCGCCGGTCCCGGTAAACAACTCCGGCCAGTCCACTGCCACCCCGGCGGCGAACAACCCACCCAGCCCCGACAACACCGACTCGACCTCACCATGCCCATGCCGCAGGCTGGGTACCGCCGTGACATCACGGCCGTCCAAACATTCCCGCACCAACCCGGTCAACACCGCATCCGGCCCCAACTCCACAAACCGGGCCACACCACGACCATGCAACTGTTCAACCATGTCAGCGAACCGAACCGTGTCCCGCACATGCCGCACCCAATAACCCGGATCCGCCACCGCCCCATTCACCATCGCGATCTGCGGAGACCGAAACTCCAACCCGGCCACCACCGCACGAAAATCATCCAGCATCGGCTCCATCAACGGCGAATGAAACGCATGACTCACCACCAGCCGCTTCGACCGACACCCCAACTCAGCCAGCCGCCGCACCACCCGCTCCACCGCGGCCTCGACCCCGGACACCACCACCGATGTCGGGCTGTTCACCGCCGCAATCGATACCTCAGTGCCCTGCTCGGCCACCAACGGCGCCACCACATCCTCACCCGCCGCGACCGCCACCATCACCCCACCAGGCGCCAACCCCTGCATCAACCGACCCCGCGCCGTCACCAACCGACACGCATCCCCCAGCGACAACACCCCCGCCACATAAGCCGCCGAAATCTCACCCACCGAATGACCAGCCACAAAATCCGGAACCACACCCCACGACTCAAACAACCGGAACAACGCCACCTCAACAGCAAACAACGCAGGCTGCGCAAACTCCGTCAAATTCAACCGGCCGTCATCATCACCGAACACAGCCGCCCGCACCAACGGGTCCAGCAACCCACACACCTCATCAAAAGCCGCCGCAAAAACCGGGAAACGCCGATACAACTCCCGACCCATCCCCACCCGCTGCGAACCCTGACCCGTGAACACCACCGCCAACCGGCCCCCACCGGCCACACACCCCGCCGCCGTCTCCCCCGCAGCAAGAACAGCCAAACGATCCAGCAAATCCTCCCGCCCCGAAGCAACCACCACCGCCCGATCCCCAAAAACCGCACGACCAGAAACCAACGAAAACGCCAGATCCACCAATGGCACATCCGGCCGTTCCACCACAAACGACCGCACACGAGCAGCCTGACCACACAACGCACCCAACCCACGAGCCGACAACACAAACGGCAACACAGCGGGTGGCTGCCCGGAGTCGGTCTCACCGGCCTCGGGTTTCCTATCCGAGGCGATCGGCGCGTCACTGATGACCAGGTGACAGTTCGTGCCACCCATTCCGAAGGAACTGACGCCGGCGATCAACCGGCGGTCGGGCGCTTCCCACGGACCGAGGCTCTGCTGAACTCGGAGATTGAGTTCGTCCAGAGCGATGTCCGGGTTCGCCCGCTCGAAGTTGAGACTGGCGGGGAGTTCGCGGTGACGAATCGCCATCGCCACCTTGATCAGGCCGGCGATCCCCGCGGCTGCCCCCAGATGCCCCACGTTCGTCTTGACCGATCCGACGGGCAGCGGTTGCGTTCGCGGGCGGCCGGACCCCACGACAGCGCCGAGGGCGGCGGCCTCGACGGGATCACCGGCGGGCGTTCCCGTTCCGTGCAACTCCACGTACTGAAGTTCCGTGGCACTGATCCGGGCGCGTTCATGAGCCCGGCGCAGGACGTCCCGTTGCGCCGCCTCATTGGGCTGGGTCAGGGCGCGACCATTGCCGCCGTGGTTCACCGCGCTCCCGAGAATCACGCAGTGCACGGTGTCACCGTCGGCGAGGGCGTTCTCGAGCCTCTTGAGCACCACCAGACCGCCGCCTTCGCCTGGCACATAACCATTCGCGCGGGCGTCGAAGGTGTAGCAACGGCCGTCGGGTGACAGTGGGCCCCAACGGTCCGCGATGTCCATGGACTCCGGCAGCAGGTTGAGCTGCACACCGCCCGCGACAACGAGGTCCGACTCACCGCTGAGCAGACTCTGGCAAGCCATGTGGACGGCGACCAGCGATGACGACTGACCGCTGTCGATGCTCACGCTGGGCCCGTGTACATCCAGGTAGTGGGAGAGCCGGTTGGCGATGACCGCGCGTTCGATGCCGGGATAGGTGTGCTGCGTCGCCGCGGTAGAACCGTTTCGGTGGGCAAGATGGGCGTAGTCGTCGGCGAAGGCGCCCACGAAGACACCGAGCCGGCCGCCGCGGACGCTGTCCGGCACGATCCCCGCGTTCTCCAGCGCCTCCCACCCCAGCTCCAACACGAGTCGCTGCTGTGGATCGGCGGCTGCCGCCTCCCGGGCGGAGATACCGAAGAACTCGGCGTCGAACTCGTCGACGGCGTCGAGAAATCCACCCCATGGGGGCGCGACCGTCCTGTCCGGGGCACCACGTCCAGGCGGGCGGTCGGTGATCGCGTGACGTCCCGCAGCCAGCAGCCGCCACAGTTGGTGAGGCCCGTCAGCGCCGGGAAAACGGCACGACATACCGACCACCGCGATTTCGCCACCTTGGGCGCGGCCATCCACCTGGATCGTCCCTTCCACGTTCGCGAATTGCGTCTTCCGGGCGACGGCGAAGCCTCAAGCTCGCGGAAAGTCCCACCTGGTCGCGGACTCCCATCCGGCAATACCGGCCCACCCGTAGACCCGGTCGGGAATCAGCCGGAACACCGGCGCACTCTGGCCGAATTGGGTATGAACACGACCCTCGCTCACCGAGAGCTTCCAGTCGTACTTCACCCCCACGCCTTCGGCGAGCACGCTGATGTCATCACCGGTCACCCGGGAACAACTGCCCTCGATCATCACCACGTCTTCGCCGACCTGCAAATTCACCGAGGCCCGCGGGTTGACGTCCAGGAATCCACCGCAGCGGTTCTGGCTCGAGAACCAGAAATTGTCCCGACTCCAGATACCCCACAAGGGCCTGCTGTGCGGGACACCGTCCGGACTGGTGGTGACCAGCCAGTAGGTGGGCGCGGATTCGAGCAGGTTCTCCGCCCAGCTCCATGGTTTTGCCGGCCCCGGCGCGGTCTGGGCGAAGATGAATGCCGACGTCCCGGCCGGCTCTTGTTCGTTCTTCAATACCTCGGCAGTCATATTGCCGTCCCTTCGCTTTCGCGGTCCATGCTTCCAGCGCCGCCACGACATCGACACCCCACAAGGATCGCGCCGCCGAGGTCGTTCCAATGGCATGGCGACTAGGGGAGTTAGGGGGTCCCCGCGCCGACGTCGTCAGACCATGGTTGGTTACGCGACTCCGGGTCCCGGACCACTGGAACAGACAGAGACAGATGGGGTTTCTCCTGTGGAAAACGAGGAAAAGCTTCGCCAGTACCTCAAGTTGGTCACGAGCGACCTCTACCAGGCGCGCAAGAAGATCACCGAGATCCAGGCGCGGGACACCGAGCCGATCGCGATCGTCTCGATGGCCTGCCGCCTGCCCGGCGAAGTCTGGTCACCGGAGGACCTCTGGGAACTGGTCGCCAGCGGCACCGACGCGATCGGCGACTCGCCGACCGACCGCGGCTGGGACATGGACAGCATCTACGACCCGGAGCCAGGCAAGCCCGGCAAGACGTACTCCCGCGAGGGCGGCTTCATGTCCGGCCTGGCCGACTTCGACGCGGGCTTTTTCGGCATCTCCCCACGCGAAGCCCTTGCCATGGACCCGCAGCAGCGGATCGTTCTCGAGGCCGCCTGGGAGTCGTTCGAACGGGCAGGCATCGACCCGGAAACCCTGCGTGGCACCAAAACAGGCGTGTTCATCGGCTCGAACACCCATGACTACGTGCCGTTGACCGTCACCGCGCCCCGCGAGGTCGACGGCTATCTGCTGCTGGGCAACGCGCCCAGTGTGCTCTCCGGCCGCGTCGCCTACACCTTCGGCTTCGAGGGCCCCGCGGTCACCGTCGACACCGCCTGTTCCTCTTCGCTGGTCGCGATGCACTACGCCGTCCGGGCCCTGCGCCGCGGCGAGTCCACGATGGCATTGGTCGGCGGCGTCGCGTCGATGTGCTCGCCACTGGTCATGGTCGACTTCGCCCGGCAGCGCGGGCTCGCGCCCAACGGCCGGTGCAAGGCGTACGCGGACACCGCGGACGGCACCGGCTGGTCGGAGGGGGTCGGCCTGATCCTGCTCGAGCGGCTTTCCGACGCGCGCGCCAACGGCCACCCGGTGCTCGCCGTCATCCGCGGTTCGGCGATCAACCAGGACGGCGCCTCCAACGGCCTGACCGCGCCCAACGGCCCCGCCCAGCAACGGGTCATCCAGGCGGCGCTGGCCGACGGCGGAGTTCCGATGGAGCAGGTCGACCTGGTCGAGGGGCACGGCACCGGCACCCGGCTCGGCGACCCGATCGAGGCACAGGCTCTGCTGGCCACCTACGGCCGCAAGAAGAAGGACGGCGAGCCGCTGTGGCTGGGCTCGCTCAAGTCGAACGTGGGGCACACCCAGGCGGCCGCCGGCGTCGCCGGCGTGATCAAGACGGTGATGGCCATGCGCAACGGCGTCCTCCCCAAGACGCTGCACGTGGCCGAGCCGACGCACGAGGTGGACTGGTCGGCCGGCGGGGTCAGGGTGCTGACCGAGGCTCGCCCGTGGCCGGCGAACGAGTGGCCGCGCCGGGCGGGTGTGTCGTCGTTCGGCATGAGCGGTACCAACGCGCACGTCGTCCTCGAGCAGGCGCCCGCGCCGGAGGCGGTCGAGGACGAGCCGGTGAGCGCACGGCCGGCCGCCTTGCCTTTCCTGCTCTCCGCCCGTACTCCGCAGGCACTGGCCGGTCAGGCGAAGCGGCTCCGTGACTGGCTCGCCGAGAGGGACGTCGCCCTGCTCGACGTCGCGAAGTCGCTCGCGCTGCACCGCGTGACGTTCGACCATCGCGCCGCCGTGGTCGCGGGCGACAAGGAGGAACTGCTCGCCCAGCTCGACCTGCTGGCCGACGGCGGCAGCGGTGCCACGGCGATCGTCGGCACCGAGTGCCGCGGTCTCACCGCGGTGATGTTCCCCGGACAGGGCCCGCAGCGCATCGGCATGGGCGCCCAGCTCGCGGCCGCGTTCCCGGTCTTCGCCACGGCGTACTCGGAGGTGCTTGCCCGGCTCGATCCCGAGCTGCCGCGGATCATCGCCGAGGGCGGCCCGACACTGGATCGGCCCGAGTACGCGCATCCCGCGCTGTTCGCGATCGAGGTGGCGCTCTACCGCCTGGTCGAGTCGTGGGGCCTGCGGCCCGACTATCTGCTCGGTCAGTCCTGCGGGGACATCGCGGCGGCCCACATCGCGGGTGTGCTGTCGCTCGAGGACGCGGCCACCATGGTCACCGCACGGGCACGGCTGATCCAGACCTCCCCCGCCGGCGTGATGGCCACCGTCGCGGCGGGCGCCGACGTGGTGGAGCCGGTCATCGCCGACATCGAGGGCGTTTCGCTCGCCGGTGTCAACAGCCCGAGTTCAGTCACCCTCTCGGGGCTGGAGGGCCCGATCGAGGCGGCTGTGGCGCGACTGTCCGAACTCGGCCACACGTCCCGCACGCTGCGGGTCGGCGTCGCGGGTCACTCGGCCACGATGGAGCCGATCCAGGACCGGTTCCGGGCCGTGGTGGAGAAGTTGACCTATTCGGCCCCGGCCATCCCGATGGTGGTGCCCGCCGAGGTGCTGTGCACCCCCGAGTTCTGGGTCCGGCAGATGCGCGACACGGTGGACCTCGTCGGCGGCGTGGCGCACCTGCGCGAGCGCGGCGTCACCCGATTCATCGAACTGTCGCCCGCCGCGTCGATGACCAGCCACGTACGCGAATGCTATGGCGACGAGTCGGTGGTGGTCACGCCGTCCCTCCGTAGCCGGCGCGACGAAGTGGAATGCATTGCCGTCGCGATGGCCACCCTGCACACCGCCGGCGTCGAGGTGGACTGGGCGGCCTTCTTCGCCGGCACCGGCGCGCAACGCGTCGACCTGCCCACCTACGCGTTCGAGCACGAGCGCTTCTGGCTCGAGACCAGCCACGTCGGCGGGCACGACCTCAGCTCGATCGGCCTGCGCTCGGTGGACGCCCCGCTGCTGGGTGCCGGCGTCTCGCTCGCCAACGACGGCGGCTTCCTGTGCACCGGCAGGCTGTCGCTCTCCGCCCAGCCCTGGCTTGCCGACCACGCCCTGTTCGATCGCATCCTGTTGCCCGGCACCGCATTCGTCGAGTTCGCGCTGCGCGCGGCGGACCAGGTCGGCTGTGAGCTGGTCGAGGACCTGACCATCGAGGCCCCGCTGCTGCTGGAGCGAGGCGGCGTGGCGCTGCAGATCGTGGTCGGTGAACCGGAGGAGTCCACCGGCCGGCGGTCGATCACCATCTTCTCGCGGCAGCAGGACCCGGACTCGCCCGACATCGACGCGGCCTGGACACGGCACGCCAGCGGCTTTGTCTCCGGGACCGCTGGTGTGCGCCATGACGACCCCGAACTGGCCGAGTGGCCCCCAGCCGGTGTCGAGGAAGTCGAACTCGGTGATCTCTACGAGACCTTCGCCGCGGCCGGGTACGGCTACGGGCCGGTGTTCCGCGGCCTGAAGGCCGCCTGGGTGCGTGACGGGGAAGTCTTCGCCGAGGTGGCGCTGCCCGAGCACGTTGGCGACGCCGGCGCGTACGGCATGCACCCCGCCCTGCTGGACGCCGCTCTGCACGCGATCGCGGTCACCGGCACCACCCAGGGTGTCATCCCGTTCGTGTGGGCGGGCGTCCGGCTGTACGCGGTCGGTGCTTCCGCGCTGCGCGTACGACTGACCCCGGTGGGGACCGACACGGTCGCACTGGTGGTCGCCGACGGGACCGGCCGCACGGTGCTGTCCGTCGACTCGCTGACCTTGCGGTCCGCCACCGCGGAGCAGATCGCGGAGAGCGCTCCCCGGGCCCACGACTCCCTCTACGAGATCGAGTGGATCTCCGCGGGTGAGGTCGAGGCCTCGTCGCCGACCGGCTGGGCGAACCTGGGCGGCGGAGCACCCGCGATAGGCACGGCGTACGACGGCTTCCCGGCGCTGCGGGCCGCCCTCGACGCCGGGGGCGAGGTGCCCGCTCTGGTGCTGGCCGCTCCCGGTCACGACCATGACTCTGACCATGGCCATGGCCATGGCCATGGCCACGACGTACCCGCGAACGTGCACTCAGGTGTCAACCGGATGCTCGAACTGGTGCGCCACTGGCTGGCCGACGAACGGCTGGCCACCTCACGG
Organism: Amycolatopsis sp. YIM 10; assembly: GCF_009429145.1. Lineage (GTDB taxonomy): Bacteria > Actinomycetota > Actinomycetes > Mycobacteriales > Pseudonocardiaceae > Amycolatopsis. The sequence continues at coordinate 6,166,592 of NZ_CP045480.1, forward strand.
CTGGTCCTGGTCACCCGGGGCGCGTTGGCCACGTACGACGGTGAGCACGTCGGTGACCTGGTCGGCGCGGCCCTGCACGGCCTGTTCCGCTCGGCGCGTGCCGAGAACCCCGGCCGGCTCGTCCAGGTCGACCTCGCCCCCGGCGAGCCCGACGCGGCCGTGGTGGCGGCGCTCGCCGCCGGGGAGGACGAGATCGCGGTACGCGCCGGCACGATCCTGGTGCCGCGCTTGGTCAAGGTTTCCTCGTCGACGACCCTCGCCGTGCCGGAGTCGACCGCGTGGCGCCTGTCGGCCCCCCGCCCCGGCACCTTCGACGGGCTCGCACTGGTCGATTCACCGGAGGCGGTCGCACCTCTGGCCGAGGGCGGGGTTCGGGTGGCCGTCCGGGCCGCCGGCATGAACTTCCGCGACGTCATGTCCACCCTCGGACTGGTCAGCGGTCAGGAAGTGCTCGGCGGCGAGGGCGCGGGCGTGGTGACCGAGGTCGGCCCGGGCGTCACCGGCCTCAAGCCCGGCGACCGGGTGATGGGCCTGTTCTTCGGGCCGTTCGGGCCACTGGCCGTTGCCGATCACCGGATGGTGGTACCGATCCCGGACGAGTGGTCCTACCTGCAGGCCGCGACCGTCCCGATCACCTACTTGACCGCGTACTTCGGGCTCGTCGACGTGGCCGGCCTGGAACCCGGCGAATCCGTGCTCATCCATGCCGCCGCTGGTGGCGTCGGCATGGCGGCCGTGCAACTGGCCGCCCATCTGGGTGCCGAGATCTTCGCCACCGCCAGCTCCGCCAAACGGGCGGCCGTCCACGAATTGGGCATCCCCCGCGAACGCATCTCGGACTCCCGCACCGCACGGTTCGAAGCCGAGCTGCTCGAGGCCACCGGCGGCCGCGGCGTCGACGTTGTCCTCAACTCGCTCACCAACGAGCTGGTGGATGCCTCGCTGCGACTGCTGCCGCGCGGCGGCCGGTTCGTCGAGATGGGCAAGACCGACATCCGCGACGCCGGCTGGGCGGCCGACTCCTTCCCCGGTGTCCGGTATCAGGCATTCGACCTGCTCGCGGTGGCACCCGAACGGGTGCACGAGATGCTGGTCGAGGTGCTGGACCTGTTCGGCCGCGGCGTGCTGACCCTGCCGCCGACCACCACCTGGGACGTCCGCCGGGCTCCGGCCGCGTTCCGCTTCCTCAGCCAGGCCAGGCAGATCGGCAAGCTCGCCCTCACCATCCCGGTTCCCCCTGATCCGGCCGGGACCGTGCTGCTGACCGGCGCCTCCGGCACGCTGGGCGGTCTTCTCGCCCGGCACCTGGTCGCCGAGCACGGCGTCCGCAACCTGGTGCTGGCGAGCCGTCGCGGCCCGGATGCCCCCGGCGCCACCGAGTTCGCCACCGAGCTGACCGAGTTGGGCGCCTCGGTGACGACCGTCGCCTGCGACGTCTCCGACCGCGAATCACTGCTCGGGGTGCTGGCCGCGATCCCCGCCGAACATCCGCTGACCGCGGTTGTGCACGTCGCGGGCGTCAGCGACGACGGCGTCATCGGCTCACTGACCACCGAGCAGGTCGACAACGTGTTGCGTCCCAAGGTGGACGCCGGTTGGCTCCTGCACGAGCTGACCAAGGACCTCGACCTCTCCGCCTTCGTGCTGTTCTCCTCCGCCGTCGGGGCGTTCGGCGCGCCGGGCCAGGCCAACTACGCCGCCGCCAACGCGTTCCTGGACGCTCTCGCCCGGCACCGCCGCGCGCTGGGGCTGCCCGCCGTGTCGCTCGACTGGGGTCTCTGGGCCGCCGCGAGCCACATGACGACCTCCCTGCAGGAGGCCGACTGGGAACGGATGGCACGCGCCGGTATCAAGGCGATCGCCGAAGAGGAAGGCCTGGCCCTCTTCGACGCGGCCCTCACCGTCGGCGCCCCGGTGGTGCTCCCGGTCCGGCTCGACCTGGCCGCGTTCCGCGGTGAAGTGCCGCCCCTGCTGCGAAACCAGGCCTCCGGGCGGGTGCGGCGTGCCGTCGTCGCCAGTGGCGGCGATGCCAGTTCGTGGACCCGCCGTCTGCTGGCCAGGGCGCCGGAAGCCCGGCATCGGATCGTGCTGGATGCCGTCGCCGCCGAGACCGCGGCCGTGCTCGGGCACACGTCGGCGTCGAGTCTCTCGCCGGATCGGGCCTTCAAGGACATCGGCTTCGATTCGCTGGCCTCGGTGGAGCTCCGGAACCGGATCGCCGCGTTCACCGGCCTGCGGCTGCCGGCCACGGTGGTCTTCGACTATCCGAACCCCGCTTCACTGGCCGAGTACGTGCTCGGCGAGGTGGTCAGCGCCGGCTCCGCCGCGCCGGCGGCACCGGCGATCGTCACGGCGGGCACCAGCGGCGACCCGATCGCCATCGTCGGCATGGCCTGCCGCTACGGCGGCGGGGTCGACTCGCCGGAGGCGCTGTGGGCGATGGTCGAACAGGGCCGGGACGCCGCCACGGAGTTCCCGTCCGACCGCGGCTGGAACCTGGCCGAGCTGTTCGATCCCGAGCCCGGCCGCTCGGGCACGACCAACGCCAGGGCAGCCGGTTTCCTGCCCGGCGCGACCGAGTTCGATCCCGAGTTCTTCGGCATCTCACCCCGTGAGGCCACCGCGATGGACCCGCAGCAGCGCCTGTTGCTCGAGTCGGCGTGGGAGGCGTTCGAGCGTGCCGGTATCGACCCGTCGGCGCTGCGAGGCACGAAGACCGGCGTGTTCGTCGGCCTCAGCGCCAACGACTACGGCAACTTGCTCGCGCGCGAGTCGAGCGGTCTGGAGGGCCACCTGCTGACCGGCACGGCGGCCAGCGTGGCCTCGGGCCGCATCGCCTACGAGTTCGGCCTCGAGGGATCCGCGTTGACGGTCGACACCGCCTGCTCGTCCTCGCTGACCACGGTGCACATGGCGGCGCAGGCGCTGCGGACCGGTGAGTGCGACCTCGCGCTGGCCGGCGGGGTGGCGGTGATGTCCACACCGGTGGTGTTCCAGGAGTTCGCGCAGCAGGGCGGGCTCTCCCCGGACGGCCGCTGCCGGGCGTTCGGCGCGGACGCGGACGGCACCGGCTGGGCCGAGGGCGTCGGGCTGCTCGTGCTGGAGCGCTTGTCGGACGCCCGCCGCAACGGCCACCAGGTCCTCGCGGTGGTCAAGGGCTCCGCGGTGAACCAGGACGGCGCCTCCAACGGGTTGACCGCGCCCAACGGCCGCTCGCAACAGCGGGTGATCCGGGAGGCGCTGGCCAATGCCGGCGTCTCGGCCGCCGAGGTGGACCTCGTGGAGGGACACGGCACCGGCACCAAGCTCGGCGACCCGATCGAGGTGCAGGCACTACTGGCGACGTACGGGCAGGAGCACACCGAGGAAAGCCCGCTCTGGCTCGGCTCGTTGAAATCGAACCTGGGCCACGCGCAGGCGGCGGCCGGCGTGGCCGGGGTGATCAAGATGGTCCAAGCGCTGCGACACGGCCTACTCCCCCGGACCTTGAACGCCGACGAGCCCACGCCGCACGTGGACTGGTCGGAGGGCGCGGTGAAACTGCTGACCGCGGCACGGCAGTGGCCGGAACGCGACCAGCCCCGGCGCGGCGCCGTCTCCGCGTTCGGAATCAGCGGCACCAACGTGCACGTGGTGCTGGAGCAGGCACCGGAGCCGGCGCGGCCGCCCGCTCCGCCCGAGTCCGACCGGCTGCTCGCGCCATCGGTCAAGCCGTTTGCCATCTCGGCACGCGGCGCGGCGGCACTGCGTGGTCAGGCGGCAAGGCTCAGCGCCTATCTCGCCGAGAACCCGCAGGTGGACCTCGACGCGCTCGGCCGCTCGCTCGGCGGCCGAGCCACCTTGGAGCATCGGGCCGTGGTGCTCGCCAAGGACACGGGCACGCTGACCGCGGGACTCACGGCGATCGCCGACGGCACGGCGGAATCGAACGCGGACGTCGTGCTGGGCAACGGCGGCGCGGTGACCCGGCCGGTCTTCGTCTTCGCCGGTCAGGGTGGCCAGTGGCAGGACATGGCCGTCGACCTGTGGAATACCAGCCCGCTGTTCGCCGCGGCCATGACCGAGTGCGACGCAGCGCTGGCCCCGCACGTCGACTGGAACGGCGCCGGCCTGCTGGACGTGCTCACCGGCGCTCCGGACGCGCCCGGCCTGGACCGGGTGGACGCGGTGCAGCCCGCGCTGTTCGCGGTGATGGTGTCACTGGCCCGGCTGTGGCGGTCGCTCGGAGTCGAGCCTGCCGCGGTGGTCGGTCACTCACAGGGCGAGATCGCGGCGGCCGTGGTGGCCGGTGTGCTCACGCTGGCCGACGGCGCCCGTATCGCCGGGGTGCGCTCGCGCCTGATCGCCGGCCTGACCGAGCGTGGCGGCATGGGCTGGATCGGCCTGCCGGTCGCCCGGGTCCGGGAACGGCTCGCCGGCTACGCGGGGCTCGGCGTCGCCGCGGTCAACGGGCCGCGGTCGGTGGTCGTCTCCGGGCCCGCCGACGAGCTGGAGAGCCTGTGCGCGGCGCTCGCGGCCGAGGAGGTCCCGGTGCGCAAGCTCCTGGTCGATTACGCGTCGCACTCGCACGGGGTGGAGGAACTCCGCGCCGAACTCGTCGACGCGCTGGCCGGCGTCGCACCCGTTGAGGCGGTGGTGCCGTTCTACTCCACGGTCACCGCCGGGCGGGTCGACGGCACCGAGCTGAACGCCGACTACTGGTACCGCAATCTCCGGGAGACGGTGCGGTTCAGCGCAGCCGTCGAGGCCCTGCTCGACGACGAGCACAACTGTTTCGTGGAACTCAGCGCGCACCCGGCGCTCGTCGAGGCGGTCGAGGCGGTTGCCGAGGCCCGAAACACCGACGTCACCGCGTTGTGGTCGTTGCGGCGGGACGGCGGTGACATCGAGTTCACCCGCTCGCTGGCCAAGGCCTTCGTGCACGGGGCACCGGTGCGCTGGGGGACGGCGTTCCCCGCGGGCGCGCGAATCGACCTGCCCACGTACGCGTTCCAACACCGCCGGTTGTGGGTGGAGACCGCCGGCGCGGCGACCGCGAGTGCCGACGACCTCGGGCTGATGTCCGCCGATCACCCCCTGCTGGGCGCCGCCGTGGAACACGCCGGCGACGACCAGGTGCTGTTCACCGGCAGGTGGTCGCCGGCGACCCAGCCGTGGCTGGCCGACCACGTCGTGCTCGGCACCCTCCTGCTGCCCGGCGCCGCCTTCGTCGAGCTGATCACCCACGCCGGGCGGCACGTCGACTGCGCCCGCCTGGAAGAGCTGGCCTTCCAGGCGCCGCTGGTGCTCCCGGCGAAGTCGGGGGTGGCTGTGCAGGTCACGGTCGGCGCGGCCGACTCCACCGGCCGGCGTCCGGTCACGGTGCACTCGCGGCGCACCGAATCCGGCGGTGGCAAGTGGATCCGGCACGCGGAAGGCACGCTCGCCCCGGTCGGTACCGGCCCGGTGCCGGGCAATCTGACGGCCTGGCCGCCGGCCGGGGCGCAGCCGGTCGACGTGACCGGCATCTACGCTCGGCTCGCCGAACGCGGATACACCTACGGGCCCGCCTTCGCCGGGATCCGTGCGCTGTGGCGGGACGGCGAGGACATGTACGGCGAGGTCGCTTTGCCGGAAATCGTCCAGGCCGAGGCGGGGCGGTTCGGCCTGCACCCGGCGCTGCTGGACGCCGCACTGCAGGTACCGGTCGCCGGACTGATCGACAGCGAGAGCGAGGCAGTGATGCCGTTCTCCTGGAACGGCATCACGGTGCACACCCGAGGGGCGAAAGCGCTGCGGGTCGCGTTCCGGCGCACGGGCCCCGACTCCTCCACCATGCTGCTCACCGATGACGCGGGCGAGCCCGTCGCCTCGTTCGACTCCATCGTCGCGCGGCCGGTCAGTCGCGAGCAGCTGCGCGCCGCCATGGACAACGCGACCGGCACGAACGTCGATGACGAGCACTACCGCGTCCAGTGGCGCACGCTGCCCAGCGGCACGCGCCGGCCGATCGGCGGTACCTGGCTGGCGGTGGTGGCCGAGGGGCAACCGGCCGACGGCTGGGCCGCGGAAACCGTGCGCCGCCTCGCTGCCCACGCACCCGGTCTGGTGACCTTGGCCGTACCGTGCGGGCACCTCGACCGGGCGGCGCTGGCCCAGCGGCTGCGCGAACTCGCGGCGAACGGCACGTACCCGGCCGGGGTGCTGTCGCTGCTGGCGGAGAACGAGACCCCGTGCGACGACTCGGCGGCGCTGCCACAAGGGCTCGCGGGCACCGTGGTGCTCACCCAGGCCCTGCTCGACGCCGAACTCGGCGTCCCGCTCTGGGCGGTGACCCGGGGCGCGGTGGCGGCCGGTCCCGATGACCGCATCGGCTCGCCCACCCAGGCGCTGGTCTGGGGTTTCGGGCGGGTCGCCGGACTCGAACACCCCCGGCTCTGGGGTGGCCTGGTCGACCTGCCGGAGACGGTGGACGAGCACACGATCGCCGAACTGGCCGGGGTGCTCGCGGGCAGTGGTGAGAACAGCGAGAACGGCGAGAACAGCGAGAACGAGATCGCCATACGAGCGCAGGCCGTGCTGGCCCGCCGTCTGGTCAGGGCGGCGAAGCCCGAGCAGGAGCCCGCCCGCTGGCGGCCGGGCGGCACCGTGCTCGTGACGGGTGGCACGGGCGGCCTCGGTGCCGAGATGGCCCGCTGGCTCGCCGATCGCGGTGCCGAACACCTGGTGCTCGCCAGCCGCGGCGGCGCCGACGCGGCCGGTGCGCGGCACTTGGTCGAGGAACTGGCCGCCAAGGACGTCTCGGTCTCGGTTCTGGCCTGCGATGTCACGGACCGGGCCGCCGTGGCCGAGCTACTGGCCTCCGTTCCCGCCGAGCGCCCGCTGACCGCCGTCGTGCACGCCGCCGCCAGCCTCGATGGCGGGCCGATCGCCGAGATGACGCCGGCCGAGTTCGGCGACATCCTGGCGGCCAAGGTGCTCGGCGCGGCGCACCTCGACGAGCTGCTCGACCACGACAGCATCCAGACGGTGCTGCTGTTCGGCTCCATCTCGTCGATCTGGGGCGTCGGCAACCAGTCCGCGTACGCGGCTGCCAACGCCTATCTCGACGCACTGGCCAGGGAGCGGCACGACCGCGGCGGCCACACCATCTCGGTGGCGTGGGGCCCGTGGGAGGCCGGCCTGCTGACCCACGACAGGGAAATGGCCGACTCGCTGCGCCGCGGCGGTCTGCCACTGCTGCCGGTGGACTCCGGACTGGCGACCCTGGACCGGATCCTCGCCGAGGACGAGCCGTGCCCGGTGGTGGCGAGGGTCGAATGGGCCCGGTTCCACCCCCGGTTCACCTCGCTGAGGCCCAGCCCGCTGCTGGCCGACCTGCCGGAGGTGCGCGCGCTGTCGACGGCGGAATCCACGACCTCGGCGACCCGCGGCGCGGCCCTGATCGAGAAGCTCACCGCGCTGCCCGAGGAGGATCGGGAACCGGCGGTGCTCGACCTGATCTGCTCGCACGTCGCGGCCGTGCTCGGCTACGACTCCGCGGAGCAGGTGGATCGCAAGCGGGCGTTCAAGGACGTCGGCTTCGACTCGCTGCTCGCCGTCCAGCTGCGCAACCGGCTCAACGCGGCAACGGGGTTGCGGCTGCCGGTGACGCTCGTGTTCGACTACCCGAATCCGACGATCCTCGCGTCGTTCGTGCGCTCAGAAGTGGGCACAGTGGCCGGCGGCCTGCCGTCACCGGCCGACGCGGCACTCGCCGAGTTCGACCGGCTGGAGGCGTCGCTGTCCTCGATTCGGTCCGAGGACACGGAAGTACGCGACGTGCTCGTCAGCCGGGCGCGAGAGCTGATCAGCCGGCTTTCGGGCCCGGCGCCGTCCGCGAATGCCGAGGGCGACGTGGCGACGCTGACCGCGGCCTCCGATGACGAACTGTTCAGCTTCATCAACACGCAGCTCGGCCACCAGGGCGAGTGATCCGCGTGGACAACGAGGACAAGTTACGGCGCTACCTGAAGTTGGTCACCGCGGACCTCGTGGAGGCCCGCAAGCGGTCGGCGGAACTCGAGCGGCGGGACGGCGAACCGATCGCGATCGTCGGCATGGCCTGCCGCTATCCGGGCGGAGTGCGCTCACCGGAGGACCTCTGGGAGCTGGCGGTCACCGGGCGGGACGCGATCACCCCGTTTCCGGGTGATCGGGGCTGGGACCTCGACTCGCTCTACCACCCCGACCCGGAACACCCGGGCACCAGCTACACCCGGCAGGGCGGCTTCCTGGCCGACGTCGCGGACTTCGACGCGCCGTTCTGGGGCATCTCGCCCCGCGAGGCCATCGCGATGGACCCACAGCAGCGACTGCTGCTGGAGACGACGTGGCAAGCCATCGAACGGGCTCGAATCGATCCGCACTCGTTGCACGGCAGCGAGACCGGGGTGTTCGTGGGCCCGAGTGTGACCGACTACGCCGCCCTGCTGGCGCGCTACCCGGCCGGGTTCGAAGGGCTCCTGCTCAGCGGCCTCGCCGGGGCCATCATCTCGGGCAGGCTTTCCTACCTGCTGGGGCTGGAGGGACCGGCGGTGACCGTCGACACCGGTTGCTCCTCCTCACTGACCGCCCTGCACCTCGCGGCGGGCGCACTGCGCGCCGGAGACTGCTCACTCGCACTGGTCGGCGGGGTTTCCGTGCTGGTCACGCCGGGCTCGTTCGTCGAGTTCAGCACCCAGCGCGGGCTCGCCCCGGACGGCCGGTGCAAGTCCTTCGGCGATGCCGCGGACGGTACGTCCTGGGCCGAGGGCGTCGGCATGGTCGTGGTCGAGCGGCTTTCCGACGCCCGCCGCCACCGGCACCCGGTCCTGGCGGTGCTGCGCGGCTCGGCGATCAACCAGGACGGGGCGTCGAACGGGCTGACCGCGCCGAGTGGCCCGTCCCAGCAGCGGGTGATCCGGCGCGCGCTGGCCGCGGCCGGGCTCAGGTCCGCCGACGTCGACGCCGTCGAGGCACACGGCACCGGCACGACGCTGGGCGATCCGATCGAGGCACAGGCGCTGCTGGCCACGTACGGACGGGACCGGCGGCCTGGTCGTCCGCTGTTCCTCGGCTCGCTGAAGTCCAACCTGGGCCACAGCCAGTCCGCCGCCGGAGTGGGCGGCCTGATCAAGACGGTGATGTCGCTGCGGCACGGCGTGCTGGCCCCGACGTTGCACGCCGACCCGCCGTCCACCGAGGTCGACTGGACGGCGGGCGACATCGAACTCCTGCACGAGCCGCGACCGTGGCCGGAGACGGAGGACCGGCCCCGGCGTGCCGCCGTTTCCGCCTTCGGCATCGGCGGCACCAACGCGCACGCCATTCTCGAGGCGGTGTCCGAAGAGGACGCAGCGGACACCGGACGGGAGGGCGACGGCGTCGCGCACCGCGCGCTCGCAGCCGTTCCCTGGCTGGTTTCCGGCCGCACCGCGACCGCGATGCGCGCACAGGCCGCGCGGCTGGCCGCTTTCCTGAAGGACCGGGCGGAGCCGGCCGACCCCACCGACGTCGGCTATTCACTGGCCACCACGCGCGCCGCACTGGAGAACCGCGGCGTGGTCGTGGCCGCCGATCGAGACGGCCTGCTCGCCGGGCTCGGCGCACTTGTCAAGGGCACACCGGATGCCGCGGTCACGACGGGCGCCACCGTGCGCGGACGGCTGGCCTTCCTGTTCACCGGCCAGGGGGCGCAGAAGCTGGGCATGGGCCGTGAGTTGTATGCCGAGCACCCCGTCTTCGCCGAGGCATTCGACGCTGTCTGCGCACGGCTGGACGGTCCGATCGGCCGTTCGCTGCGTGAGCTGACCTTCGCCGACGACGACCCGCTGGATTTGCTCGACCGCACCGGATTCGCCCAGCCGGCCCTCTTCGCGATCGAGGTCGCCCTGTTCCGGCTCGTCGAGTCGTGGGGCGTACGCCCGGATTTCGTCGCGGGACATTCCATCGGCGAGATCACTGCCGCGCACGTGGCCGGGATATTCACCCTCGAAGACGCTTGCGCGTTGGTCGCCGCACGGGCGCGGCTCATGCAGAGCATGTCGCCCGGTGGCGCGATGATCGCTGTGCGTGCGGCCGAAGAAGACATCCTGCCGATGCTGGACCAGCTGGACGGCCTCGTGTCCGTCGCCGCGGTGAACGGTCCGGCCTCGGTGGTGCTCTCCGGCGACGAGAAGACGCTCACCACATTGATGGAGACCTTGGCCGACAAGGGTTTCCGCTCGCGCGAACTGCGGGTGAGCCACGCTTTCCATTCCCCGCGGATCGACCCGATCCTGGCCGATTTCCGGTCGGCGATCGAGGGCATCTCGTACGCCGCGCCGCGCATCCCGATCGTGCCGCTCGCACCGGGCGACGCGGACCGGGGCGAGCGGATGCGTTCGGCGGACTACTGGGTCGCCCAGGCCCGTGCGGAGGTGCGGTTCCTCGACGGTGTCGTGCGCCTCAGCGAGGCCGGGGTCACCACCTTCCTGGAACTCGGGCCGGGCGGGGTCCTCGCCGCCCTCGGCCGGGACTGCCTGCCGCCCGCCGGTCCGGACGTACCGGAGCGGGTCTTCGTGCCGGTGCTGCGCCGGGGCCGGGCCGAGCCGGCCGCGCTGATGGACGCGGTGGCCGCCCTTTTTGTCCGCGGTGTGCCGGTCGACTGGCGCGCGGTGTACGCGGGCACCGGCGCGGCCCAGCTCGACCTGCCCACGTACGCCTTCCAGCGCCGCCGCTACTGGCTGGTCGATCACCTGCCGGCGGGCGCGAGCTTGCTGGCCGACCAGGGCGGCGTCGCCGGGAAGGGCACCCCGCCGCCAGACGCCGTGCCGGGCGAGGAGATCCCGGAGTTGCCCTCCGTACGTGGCAGGCTGGCCGATCGCCCGCGCGAGGAGTGGGCGGAGATCCTGCTCGCCGAGGTGCGTAACCAGGCGGCGCAGCTGATGGGCTACGACGCGGTCGAGGACGTGGACGTCCAGCGGGGTTTCGCCGAGCTGGGCTTCGACTCGCTGACCGCGGCCTGGATGACCGAGCGGCTGGCGGCCGTCACCGGTCTGGAACTGGCCCGCACTCTGGTGATCGACCGGCCGACGCCGTACGCGGTCGCCACCCACCTGGCCGACCGCTTCGCCGCGCTCGACGACCTCGAACCACCCCCGGCCGCCCCTGCCACACCGCCGAGTCCGACGCCGGCGGGTCCGTCACCGGCGGGTGAGAGCCTGGCGAAGCCACCCGCGACCGACCCGCTGCCGGCACTGTTCGCCCAGGCCTGTGCACAGGGCCAGGTGCGGGACGGGCTGGAACTGCTGGCCGTCGCCGCCCGGCTGCGGGTGGGTACCGGCTCGCCGCCGATGCGGAAACCGGTCAGTTTCTCCCAGGGGTTCACGGGCCCGACTCTGGTCTGCATCCCGTCCGTGGTCGCACCGTCCAATGTGTACCAATATGCGCGGATGGCCGACGCGCTGCGCACGACGCACAACATGGCCGTGCTGCCGTTGACGGGCTACGCCGACCACGAGCCCCTTTCCCCGGCCCGGACCGACCTGGTGGCCGCGGTCGCCGAGGCGATCCTCGGCGGTGTGGCCGGACCATACGTCCTCGTCGGTTACTCCTCCGGCGGCTGGATCGCGCACGCGGCAGCCGCCCGGCTCAAGGAGCTGAACACCGCACCGGAGTCGCTCGTGCTGCTGGACAGCCACCCGCCCGGCAGCACGGGTTTGGCCGAGATCCAGTTCGACCTGCTCGGCGACGCGTACGCCGAATGGACCGCGACGCAGCCGCCGCGCGGCACCGAACTGACCGCGATGGCACACCACCTGCGGCTGTTCGACGACTGGGCGCCCACCGGAATCAGCGGCATGCCGACACTGCTGCTGCGCGCCACCGAACGAATGGGCGGACGGCCCAGCACAGGCGAGCACTGGCAGGCCCACTGGGTTCCCGCCCACGACGCCATCGACGTGCCCGGCACGCACCTGAGCATGATCGACGAACACGCCGCGAGCACCGCCTCGGCGATCACCGGCTGGCTGTGATCTCCGCGGCGTGGCGGTCGCGGACGCGGGACGGCCACCGCTTGATGATCACCAAGCGGTGGCCGCGGTCGACCATCATCCCGCTTTGACCGGGACCCCCCGGACGCCGCGCAGCGTGAAGTCGGCGCCGAATTCGATGTCACCCGCGATCTCGTACTCCGGCAACTTGTCCAGCAGCCGATTCAGCCAAATGCTCATCTCCAGCCGGGCCAGATGGATTCCCAGGCAGATGTGCGGCCCGAAACCAAAGCCGAGATGCGCTTTACGGGGACGCGAGATGTCGAAGGAGTGCGGGTTGTTCCAGCGAGCGGGATCGCGGTTCGCGCAACCCAGAAGCGCCACGGTGGCAGCACCTTCGGGGATCGTGAACCCCTCGACCTGCGACTCGTCGCTACATGCGTGGCGCAGCACCACCTGCGTGAGCGTCAACCAGCGGTGGACCTCCTCGAGTGCGGCCGGAACAAGCGACCTGTCGGCGACCAGCGCACGCCGCTGGTCAGGATGGCGTCCCAGCGCATACAGCGCCATCGCCATCACCTGCGCCGTACTCTCGTTCGCCGCGACCGTCAACATCGTCCCGTTCGCGATGATCTCCCGATCGGGCATGGACGGCGCGAAATCGTCGAACACCATCTGGGCCATGAGCGTTCCATCGGACGAGCCCTGCGCCCGATTCTTTTCGATGAGGCCGCCGATGTACGAGTTCAACGCAGCTGCCGCGACAGCGCCCTCGGCGATAATCTCCTGGCCCCTCGGGGTCGGGTCCAGCCGCGCACCGAGAACCGCCGCCGTTGCGTCACTCCATTTGATGAAGTCCTTGTACACGTCCTCTTCGACGCCCAGCAACTGGGCGGTGACGATGGTGGGGATGATCCGCGTCATCTCCGCGAGTGCGTCGAGGGATTCGCCGGATCGAAGGCGTTCGACGAATTGATCCACATGGACGTCCACAACCCCCTGTATCCTCGCCGTCCAGTCGGTCTCGACGGCCTTGCGCTCGAAGCCCGGCGCCCAGATTTCGCGGACCGTCTGGTGCCGGAGACCATCGGTGCCGAGAAAAGTCGGTCCGCCGAATGCCTTCTCCATCTCCGGGAGCACTTTCGCGGAGTTGAAATAGCGGGTGTCACCAAGCACTCGCGCGCAGTTGTTGTGTGACGTGATCATGTACTGATCGTGATGGGAGTTGTACACGACCGGCCCCATGGCTCGCCAGGCGTCCATGGTCTCATAGGGGTCCTGCGCGAAGTCAGGATCAAGCATGTCGAAGTCCACGGTGGGACATTCCGCCACTGCAGAGTTCATTGAACGTCCTCTTCCTGACCGGGATCGGAGTCACCGGGCGTCATTGCGGCCAAAACGTGTTCGGCGGGAACGTTGTAGCGGTGGGCATCAAGCGTGTGCAGCTGGGACAGGCGGATCAGCTCATCCTGGCCGGTCGCCTCGATGAGGCCTCCGCACATCGGGCAGCTCACTTCAAGGCTGGACACGGTCAGGCCCCGGCCACCTCGTCGGCGTACTTCCGGTTCATGTGCTCGAGCGCCGCGCCGGCCGCGATGGTCGCCTCCTCGCGCCGCGCGAGAATCCGGGCCCTGGCGTCGCGGCGCGACTGGACGTGTGTCCTCCCCGGTCCCTGGAAGTGCGGGGCCACCTGACGGGCGACGAGTTCCCACGAGCGCCACGCCGCCGTCGGGTCGGCCCAGTCGTGCGCCAGCAGCAGCACGGTGCCGAACCCGCCGGACTGGTCGACCATGCGCTGGATCTGACGGCGGACGTCGTCGGCCGTGCCGATCGCGCCGAGGCCCGACTCGTTGACGAACTCGATCAGCTCCCGCGTGCTGCCGTCGGGCAGCACGAGCCCGGGCACGGCCGCGTTCTCGCGCAGGTGCTCTATCCAGTCCCGCAGCCCGAACTCGACGTCGCGGTATGCCTGCTCCCGGGTCTCGGCGACGTGCACTTCGGTGACCAGCCGCCAGGTCGCGCGGTCGGGCGCCGGCCGTCCCGCGTTGGCGGCGCGCTCGGTGGCGATCCCCCAGTGGTACGCCAGCGCGTCGAAGCCGTCCTGGGTCATGGTCGCCCCGAGCGAGATCAGGCTCACCCCGCGGCTGCCCGCCAGGCGCGCGCCGGTCGGCGACGCCGTCGCGGCCACCGCGATCTCGAAGCACGGCTCGGTGAACGGGCGCAGTTGCAGCGTCGCGTCGACCAGCTTGTGGCTCCCGACCGTCGTGGTGACCGACTCACCGGCCAGCAGCCGCTGGATGACGTCGAGATGGGTCTCGAGCAGTTCGCGGCTCTCGGTGGGGGTCATGCCGATCATGGCGGCGTCGGCCGGCAGGGAGCCGGGGCCGACCCCGAACATCACCCGGCCCCGCGTCAGGTGGTCGAGCATCACCATCCGGTCGGCCACCCACAGCGGATGGTGGTACGGGAGCGTGGTCATGCCGGTCCCGAGGCGGATCCGGGTGGTGCGCTCCGCGGCCGCCGCGATGAAGATCTCGGGCGAGGCGATGATGTCCCGGCCGGTCGAGTGGTGCTCCCCGATCCACGCCTCGTCGAAGCCCAGCCGGTCGAGGTGCGCCATCAGGTCCAGGTCGTGGCGCAGCCACCACGTCGGGTTCTCCCCCAGCGGGTGGATCGGGGGCAGGAACGCACCGAAACGCAAACTGGTCATGTCAGTACCACGAAGAACTCGTCAGCCATGAATTTACCTCCGGCAGGATAGCTGCGGCCCAAGGTAGCCAGCTTCGACTCGGTGATACCCCCCTAATTCCCACCCGGCGTTTCTGGGGTCTCGGTACGCCGGAAACCGAGGCTGAGACGGTGAATCATGTGGTGGGATGGATGCACCGATGCCGGCAGAAGGAGACGTTTCCGTCATGGCGACTTGGTTCATCACCGGAGCTGCCCGAGGGCTGGGTGCCGAGATAGCCCGGCACGCCCTGAAGGCGGGACACGACGTCGCCGTCGGCGCCCGGCGTGTCGACGCGTTGCCCGACGACCTGCGCGGTGCCGAGCGATGCCATCCGGTCACCCTCGACGTCACCGACCAGGCCCAGATCGACCGTGCCGTGGCACAGATCGCCGACCGGTTCGCCACGATCGACGTGCTGGTCAACAACGCGGGCCGCGTGCTGGTGGGCGCACTGGAGGAGGTCACCGACGCCGAGGCCAGGACGCTGTTCGACGTCAACGTCTTCGGTTTGATCAATGTGACGCGAGCGGTCCTGCCTGCCATGCGCGCCGCCGGCCGCGGCAAGCTCGTGCACATCGGCTCCCGGGCGGGGTTCGAGGGTGAGCCCGGGGTGAGCCTGTACAGCGCCTCGAAGTTCGCGGTCGCCGGCATCAGCGAAGCCCTCGCCGCCGAGCTGGGTCCATTCGGGATCCAGAGCATGGTCGTCGAGCCGGGGGCGTTCCGTACCGACCTCCTCGATGCCAGCTCCATGTCGGTCGCCGGGGCGCGGCTGGAGGCCTACGACGGCACACCCGCCCACCTCGTGCGCGACGGGATCGGCGCGGCAAACCACGCCCAGCCCGGGGATCCGGTCAAGGGCGCGGCGCTGATCGTCGACGTGACCGACGGCGAAACGCTGCCTTCGCACCTGCTGGTGGGCGGCGACGCCTACGAGCGCCTCGAGGTCAAGAACGCGATGGTCGCGGAGCACATCGCCCCCTGGCGCAGCAGGTCGCTGGCCACCGCACACCTCCACTGAGCCGGGTCGGACAACGCACGACTAACGCCGAACTTCCCCGAACTGCCCGAAAACCGGCACGCTCACCTCACCTGCTGCAAGGCCGCGCCCAGTGCGCGGGCGAGCCAGCCGTGGTCGAACGCGCGGCGGCGCTTCTCTTCGGTCACCTGTCCACTGTGGTCGTTGAGTGACCGGCCGGCGCGCCGGGACTCGGCCAGCCAGTCACGAACGTGCCTGCCGAGAGGGCTTTCCGGACTGACCGTGACCTTCTCGCCGCGTTCGGCGGCTGCAAGCGCCTCGGCGAGGCCCGGCGTGCCGGTCAGGCCCAGCAGACCGGTGAGCCGCCTTGTTTCGGCGATGGCGTCGACGGGCCCGTCGACGCCGGGGCGGCCCGCCGGTTGCTTGGGCTTGTCGGTGAACCAGGGTTCGAAGTGTGCGCTGACCAGCGGGCCGGTAAGGGCGTCGAGGGTGGGCAGTACACCGGTGAGCCGTTCGACCAGCACCAGTCCGCGCGCGGTGTCGCGGTCGAAGTTGTCGTCGTCTTCTCCCATGGCGAAGCCAACCTCGCGCATCCTGGTGAGCAGGCGATCGGGATCGGCGCCGGTCCGGTAGGCGGGAAAGGTCGGGTCGAAGCCGGTGACCAGTTCACCGTCAACCGAGTAGGCGAAGCCCGGCGACGCGTAATCGTGCCGCAGCACCGACACCGCCTCGGTTCCGCGTGACAGCACAGGAGTCAAGCCTGTCCCGTGGAACCCGCCCGGTTCGAACACGACTGTCCAGTCACCCAGTGGCAGCGCCGACGCCACCTCCGGATAGCCGTTGTCGAAGTTCTTCTGAGCCTCCATTTCGGACGGAGTGCGAGTCGCGAAGCTACCAGGCAGTCCGCCCATGCGACGCAACGCTTCCCGCTCGTCGACGCCGCGGATGAAGGTGAGGCAGAAGATCTCACCGAGACACGGCTCCCGCCCTGGAAAGTTGTCCGCCCAGCGAAGATCGTCGATGTCGGTCACACGCGGCAGACTAGCAACGTCTCGGCGGCGCCTGGCGACTACGGAACGTAGAAGTTCCGGTCGTACACCTCCGTCCGCAGACCCGCCTCGTTGACGCTCCAGAGGCGCAACACCAGATAGCGCCCGGAAAGCTGATCGGCGGGCACGGTGAATTCGATCGCCGCCGTGCCGTCCGGGCCCGGCGGGACGGTGTTCTCGGGCCCGTCCGCGACGGCCCAGCCGTAGGCCGCCAAGTTCTCCTGCACCGGGGTGAGCGTGCACCGGACGACCTGGCCTGGCTTGACGTATCCCTGATCGTCGCAAGTCGCCTGGGGTGCCAGGGACTTGACGGAGATCGCGTGGGTCTCGCTCTCCGAAGTCCCGCCATCGGGGAGGGTGCTGGTCACGGTCAGGTGCGTCCAGCCCGGCCGCGCCGGGGTGAAGGTGAACGACGCCTTGCCGTCCACGTCGGCCGGCACCGTGACGGGTGCGGCGGAGTCGAACGAGTAGGTGTACGCGGTGACGCCCGGGAACGGTGAGGTGAAGGTGAACGTGCCGGGGATGCCGACTCCGCCACTCGGTTGGTACTCCGGGTATTCCGCGCTGAAGACCTGCGGCTTGTTCGAGGCGACGTCCACGTTCAAGTCCTGGATGCCGGACCGCTGCCCCTGAGCGGTGGTGCTGTGAACCCAGAGCATGTTCCAGCCGGAGGTGGGGGCGGTCACCCGCACGGCCGCGGTGCCGTCCGCACCGGCCGGGACGGTGGTCCACTCGCTCTCGGCCCAGCGGTACGTGAACGTCTCCGTGCCCGGCAGCACCGCGCGCAGGGTGAAGTCGATCGGCTGGCCGAGGATGGGTCGCTCGGTGCGCGTCTCGACGATCGGATCACCGGGGTCGATATCGAGGCCGGTCTCGCTGAGCGAGGTCAGGTAACCGGTGCTGAGCTTGGCCCGGACGTGGATCCAGTACATGATGTCGGGGTTGTCCGGGTAGACCGTGACGGTCGCTGTTCCGTCCGGACCGGCGGGCACGGTGGTCTCGGCTTCCTGGTTGAGACGGTAGACGTACCCGGTGACCGGGGTGTCGCCCTGCGGGGTGAACTTGCACTGCCGTGGCTCGCCGACGAAGGCGCTGTCCGGGGTACAGCTGACTTCGGGCTGGTTGCGGAGGACCCAGAAGCGGTAGTACACCGAGGGGGAGCTGTTGCCCGCCGCGTCGACGCCGCGCACCCGCAGCGAAGTCGGGCCGGCGATGCCGGGGGCGTACCGGACGACGGCCTTGCCGCCGGGGCGGTCCGCGGCCGCGTGCATCGTCCTCTCGGTCGGGTCGGTGTAGTAGAAGCCGACCACGTCGGTGTCTCCGCCCGCGTCGAAGACGAACGTGCCGGGCACGCCGGTGCCGCCGGTGCCCGGATAGACGTCGGCGTAGTCGGGCGAACTGACCGCCGGAGCGGTGGTGGGCGAGGTGAAGTCGGTGGTGAACCGGCAGATCGCGCTCCACGGCCCGAGCCCGCCGGAGTAGTCCTTGCCCCGCAGCTGCCAGGCGTAGGTGACGTCGCCGGCCAGGAAGCGGTTGACGTCGGCCCACACCTTGTCTCCGACCATGCTGCCGCTCTGGGAGAAGGTGACCCGCTGGTCGGGATGATCCACGGGCCAGAGCGCGTACTCGGCGCCGATGTAGGAATCGTCGGCGTCCTTGACCGTCGCACCGAGTTCCACGGAACTGCCGACGATTCGGGGTTCGGCGGCGCACGGCTTCTGGTTGACGGTGAGGTCGGTGGCCTCGCCGGGGAACTTGTTGTAGCTGAGGGTCAGCTTCATCTTCGGCGAGTACTCACGACCGAACCGGAGGTCGGACTGCTGGTCCTCCGGCAGCCGGAACGCGAAGCTCGCGGTGGGGCGACCGGCGGCGACCGCGTCGCGGATGCCCGCCGTGACCGTCCAGGTGAGACCCGGTGACGGACAACGGCTGTCGAGGTAGGGCCCGCCCATCTTGGCCAGCTCCGCGGGCTGGTCGTTCCAGGTGGGCTTGCCTGCCGGTTCGGTGAGCCAGACCTCGGTGGCCCGGGGGTGGGCGCAGTCGGTGACCGCGGTTTCGGCGGTGCTCAGGACCGCGTGGCTCAGCTCGCTGCTCCGCAGCGTCGACAGGTCGAAGGTGACGTAGGACTTGGAGACGTGGGTCGTGCCGCCCGCGTGAGTGCGGGCACCGACCGGGGCGTTGCCCGCGTGGTCCACAAAAAACTGGCCTCCGGCGCCGCCGAGTCGATGTAGGCCCACGACGCCGGCACGACCTCGGTGACGGTCGCGGCGGCAGCCGGTGTGGCGGTGATGCCCATGACGAGCAGCGCGCTGACGAGCGCGGCGCGTGAACGCAACTGGTCCTCCCCCAGATTCAGTTGTTGCCCCCAGCGCACTGACGTGCGGCAAATCCGGTATCGATGTTGATCAAGGGAGCGTTACCCCCGTGACACCGTTCCCGCGAGGGGCGCCGGCGAGTGCTGCGCGCGGACACGGTCAGGGGTAAGGCAGTAGATCCTTGTCGATTTCGTCCCAGCGTGCGCTGAGTTGGGCGGCGATCTCCGGTCGGCGCTGGACCAGGTTCGCGTTTTCACGCGGGTCGGCGCTGAGGTCGTACAGTCCGCCGGGCGCCGTGCCCTGGCGCAGGAACTTCCATTGGCCGCGGCGCAGCGCTCTGGCGGATTTCGTCCGCCAGAACAGATCGTGCTGTGGCGCGCTCGCACCGTCGAGAAGGTAGGGCGTGAGGCTGTGCCCATCCAGGGGATATTCGGCGGCGGGTCGGGCTTCGGCCAGGTCGAGGATCGTCGCGGTCCAATCCTGGGTGATCACCGGGACGTCGCTCACCTGCCGCGGCTGGATGCGGGCGGGCCAGCGAATTATGTTGGGCACCCGGATTCCGCCCTCGTTCAGTCCGCCCTTGGCTCCGGTCAGTGGCCACTGGTACGACCAGCGTTCGCCGCCGTTGTCACTGGAAAACAGGATGAAGGTGTCGCGTTCGCCGCCGCTTTCCCGGAGTGCGTCCAGTATCCGGCCGATGCCGGCGTCCATCGCCTCGACCATCTCTCGGTAGGTGTCGAGGGAGCCCCCGTCGTTGTGCATCAACGCCTGCAAGTCGCCTGAGGCGAGCCGCTCGGTGATTTCCTCACTGACGGACTGGTCGCCTGGCGCCTCCCACGGCCAGTGTGGCGCCGTGAAGTTGACGTTGAGCAACCACGGCCCCTCGCGCGCACCGAGGACGAACTCGGCGGCACGGTCCGCGATGGTGCCGGTGTAGTAGTCGAGCGACTCCACCGGCACCTCGCCTTCGTAGAGGTCACGACCGCGTCCGGTCATTTTGGAATAGTAGTCGAGAGCACCGCCGAAATTGCCGAAGAAGGTGTCCCAGCCCGATCGTGTCGGGCTGAACCACGGAAGAAAGCCACAATGCCATTTGCCGTACATCGCGGTGGTGTACCCGGCTTGCTTCAGCAGTGAGGCGAGGGTCGGATGCTCGGGCGGGATCCCGTGCAACTCGTTCGGCTGGCTGATCGGTTCCTCCAGGCCGCCGGGCAACCGCCCCGGGTAGCGTCCTGTGTAGAGCGCGAAGCGCGTCGGTGAGCACACCGCCGCCGCCGAATAGGCGTCGGTGAACCGCACACCGCCCTCGGCGAGACCGTCCAGGTGCGGAGTGCGGATATGCAGCGAGCCATAGCAGCTCAGATCCGCCCAGCCGAGGTCATCGCCAAGAATGACCAGTATGTTCGGCCGCGGCGCGACCTCGCCGAAAGCACCGGCACGGAACGGACGCGCGCTCGCCGCCGCCCGGCCGACCCCGAGCACCGGAACGGCGGCCGCGCCCACCGCCCCGGCGACAACGCTTCTCCTGCTGATTTTTCCCATCTCGAGTCCCCTCCCGGCTGATGCACTGATATCGAGCATCCCGGGAATTCGACGACGCCCACAAGGCGATTCCCGGCACTCACAGCACTTCCACAACAGCTCACAGGGTGGGCACAGTTGGCGGCACGACGGTGTCCGCTGCGATATTTCGCCCGCACCTATTCCATCCACAATGGACACAGCACGAGTGGCCCTACCTCGTCGAGACCGAGTCGCTGCCGGGTCGGCAATCAGTGCTCACCATCGGCCGCAACGGTGGCCCACATCAGGTTCTCACCGCCGCACGTGGCTGAGGCCGGTACCGCACGTTGACTTCCGACACGGGATCACCTTCACCGACCCGGTGCAGCCGGATCGGCGTCGCGCCGGGGTTGTCGTACAGCCGGATGCCGTCGCCGAGCAGAACCGGAGCGAGGTGCAGATCGATCTCGTCGATCAGTCCCAGGTCCAGAAGCTGACGGCCGATGCTGGGTGAGAGCACCTCGAGGTTCTTGCCGCCGGCCGCCTCCAGGCCGATCCGCACCGCCTCGGCGGGCCCGCAGTCGAGGAACGTGACTCCGTCGGCGGGCGTGGCGTCCTCGGGATGGTGGGTGAGCACAAAAACCGGCCCTTCCCAGGCGCCGCCATACGTACGGCCGCCGGACGCGACGGCCAGGTCCCAGCCGTCCCTGCCGCCCAGCACGGCGCCGGTGGTCCTGACGTACTCGTCGATCAGACCAGGGCGGTTCGAGAGCCCGGCCATCCAGTCCATCGCGTGGCCAGGCCCGGCCACGAACCCGTCCAGTGACATCGTGAAGTGCCAGAGCACCTTCCCGTCCGCGGTCCTCGGCTCGGTGTCGTACATGTGTCGCCTCCTGGGTCTGCTTGCCGGTCGTGACCGATCCTGGCTCCGGGCAACGCGGTGATCAACGAGAAGATCCACCACGATTGTTCAGCCGTACTGAATAATGCGGGCATGGAACGGCAGGACATCGAGGTGTTCCTCACGCTGGGTGAGGAACTGCACTTCGCCCGCACCGCGGAACGCCTGCGGCTGGCCCCGGCCTCGATCAGCCAGACGATCAAGAAGCTGGAGCGCCGGTTCGGCGCACCGCTGTTCACCAGGACCACGCGGCGGGTGGGGCTGACCCCGCTGGGCCGGCAACTGCTGGACGACCTGGGCCCGGCCTACCGTCAGGTCGAGGCCGCCATCGAGCGGGCGATCACCGCCGGTCGCGGTGAAACGGGCGAACTGCGCCTGGGCTACATGTCCGCCGCGGTGGCACGCCGGATGCTGGCGCTCATCGACACCGTTCGCGGTCACGCACCCGGCATTCGGGTGGACATCCGCGAGACCGCCCTGTCCGATCTGTACGGTCCGCTCCGCCGAGCCGAAGTCGACCTGTCCGTGCTCCCCCTGCCCGTCACCGAACCCGATCTCACCGTCGGGCCCGTGCTGCTGTCCGAGACCGCGCTGCTCGCCGTCTCCGCCTCCCACCCCCTGGCCCGGCGTGCACCGGTGACAGCCGACCACCTCACCGAGCAGACTTTCCTGTTCGCCCAAGGCCTTCCCGGGTACTGGGTCGAGCACCACCTGCCACTGGCCCGCTCAGCGGTCAGCGTCACCACGCTGCCCGGGTTCCAGGAGATGCTGGCCTACGCCGCGTCCGGGCACGGCGTCGCCGTCGTGGGCGCCCAGGTCGAGCAGTTCTACCCACGCCCGAACCTGGCCTGCCTGCCCATGGAGGGCGGCTCCACCTTCGACTACGCCCTGGTCTGGCGCACCGACGATCTCAGCCCTCCCGCTGCCGCCTTCCTCCGCCACGTCGTCAGTTCTGGTAGGCCCCCGACGCTGTGATCGCACCTGTCCTATCAGTGCCTCGTCTCGTATCGGGTCATCACCACACCGCCGGGAAACGTCCGCGTCTCCACCAGGTTCAGGTTCACCCAGCCGTCCAGCGCGGTGAAGAACGGCGTGCCGCCGCCCACCAGGACCGGATGGGTGACGATCTCGTACTCGTCGACCAGCCCGGCCCGCATGGCCGCCCCGGCCAGCGTCGCGCCACCGACCCTCATCGGCCCGCCGTCCCCCGCCTTGAGCCGGGTGATCTCGGCGACCGCGTCGCCGGTGACCAGGCGGGTGTTCCAGTCGACCTGGTCGATCGCCGAGGAGAACACCACCTTCGGCGTGTCCCGCCAGTTCCGCGCGAACTCGATCTCCGCCTCGGTGGCGCCGGGCTGCTGGTCGCCGGTCGGCCAGTGGGAACTCATCGTCTCCCACAGCTTCCGCCCGTACAGCATCAAGCTGATCCCCAGCTCCTGGTCGAGCCACCACTGGAACAGCTCCTCGCTCGGCGGCCCACCCCAGCTGATGTCGTCGCCGGCCGCGGCGATGTAGCCGTCCAGGGTCAGGTTCATGCCGAAGATCAGTTTCCGCATCGTGCATGCCTCTCTCGTGAGTCGATCGCACACGTACAGACGGGCGCGGCGCGAAAAGCTGATCGGTGCCAGGTACTAGGCGGGGTGGTGCCAGGTGACCGGGCGGGCGGTGTCCTCCACCTGGTCGGCGACGCCAAGCACGAGGGCGAACACCGCCATCCGCACCGGGATCCCGTTGTCGGTCTGGCGGAAGATGGCCAGTTCGGGGCGGCCGTTGAGGTCGTCGTCCAGTTCACTGTGGCCGGTGCGGCTGTCCCGCGGCAACGGGTGCATCAGGATCGTGCCCGGTTCGCACACCCGGTCGTACAGCGCGGCATCGATGCGGAAACGGTCCTGGAAGCCCTCCGTCGTGATGTCCGCGGGCAGGCGCTCCTGCTGGATGCGCGTCGCGTAGATGATGTCCGCGTCGCGCAGGCCGTCTTCCAGTACATCCGTCAGGTCGACGCGGTGACCACGCTCGCGCAGCAACTCGGCCAGGTGGTCCGGCAGCTGGAGTTCGGCAGGGGCGACACAGGCGAAGCGCAGCGGACCCTCCCCGGAGAGCAGCTTGACCAAGGAGTGGACCGTCCGGCCGAACCGGAGATCACCCACCAGCGCGACGGTCGCGCCGCCGACGCCGCCAGGGCGCAGATCCCGCTCCCGGCACAGGGTGTAGAAATCCAGCAGCGCCTGCGTCGGGTGCTCACCCGGGCCGTCACCACCATTGATCACCGGCACCTTCGCCGCCGCCGCGAACTCCCCCACCGCGCCCTCGTCGGGGTGCCGGACCACGACCACGTCGGCGTATCCGCTGACCACCCGGCTCGTGTCGTGGATCGACTCGCCCTTGGCCATCGACGAGAACGCGAATCCGGTGGTCTCCCGCACGTGCCCGCCCAGCCGGTTGAACGCGGCACCGAAGCTCAGCCGCGACCGGGTGCTCGGCTCGAAGAACAGGTTGCCCAGCACAGCGCCTTCCAGCACCCGCGTGGTCCGCTCCCGCCGGGCGTACGGCAGCATCCGATCGGTCACCTCGAACAGGCGCTCCAGGCGCGCCGGGGTGAACTGCTCGACCGTGAGGATGTGTTCACCAGCAAAATCCATCGGACCTCCCGTGACGAAGCGTGCACCCAGGGTAGGCCCGATCAGCGGACGCCGGAGGACGCGCGGGCGGGCCAGGGCGCACCCGCCAGGCGCTTGGTCGCGCCCCCTGCCAGCACGAACAACGCGGCGACCGGAAGCCACGTCACCGCACCGAAAACGGCGAACGCCGACACCACCACCGGCCCGAGCGAGCGCTGGAGGCCGATCCCGATGCTGAACGCGGCGAGGTACCGGCCGCGATCGGCCTCGGGCGCGTGCGAATGGGACAGTTCCCATGCCCCCGCCACCTGCAGGGATTCGCCCAGGGTCAGCAGCACCACCGCCACCACCAGCACAACGACGGCACCGGCGCCCGGCAGCAGCGCGGCCGCGGCGAGGCACAGGCAGGTCGCCGCCAGCAGCCATCCCGCGATCAGCTCCGCCCGCGCCGCCCCCCGCATCGTCGCGGCCACCCGGCTCAGCCGCCGTTGCAGCACCACCACGAGCACCGTGTTCAGCGCGAACATCAACGGCAGCACCGACGCCGGAACGGTCGTGTGCCCCAGCACGAACAACGGCAGCGCGAGCAGCAGCATCGTGTCGTGCAGCAGCATGACCACGTTGAGCAGCCCGAGCACGAGGTACCGGGGCCGGACGCCCACCAGCTGCCGCTTCGGCCGGTCGGTGCGGGGCGCCCTGGTGTTGCGGATGCCGCCGAGCAGCAAGCCCGCCAGCGCGAACGAAACCGCGTTGCCGATCGGGATCGCGTCGTACGCCTGGGCCGTGCCGATCACCAGCGCCAGGCTGGCGGCCAGCGCACCGAGGGAGAAGCCGGCGTTGCGCAGGGCACGGACGTAACCCATCGTCTCGGACCGCCGGTCGTCGCCGACCGCCACGCCGACCATCGCCTGGAACACCGGCGCCGCGACCCGGTCGGCGATCGTGACCGCGGTGAGGATCGCGACGAACGCCGCCGTATCGCCGGCCAGGGGGTAGAGCGGGTAGATCGCGGTCCTGGCGAAGTGCGCCACCCGCAGCGTCCGGGCGTAACCCACGCGGTCGGCCAGCGCGCCCAGTGGGGTGACCAGCACCAGCGCCACCACGCCCGCGACGGCGAAACCCGCGCCGATGGCCACCGTGTCCAGCTTCAGCCGGAGGCTGAAGTACACCACCGCCCCGGACATGAACAGGCCCGATCCGAGTGAATCCGCCAGCGCGGACGCCGCGATCCGCCCGGCACCGGGCGGCGGGACCACGGTGTCGCGGATCGCCGCGGTGAACCGGTTGCTCACGTCCCGCCCACCACGATCTCCAGCGTCGCCACCGCACGACCGGCCGCCTCCGCGGCGGTTCCGCTGTCCGGCGCCACCGCGGTGCAGAAGGCCACCCGATCGGTGGAACTCCGGATCGGCACGGTCAGCCGCACCCCGGGCGCCTGGAGCACCTCGCAGGCCGTGACCCACGGCAGGGCCTGTGCCTCGGCACGCTTTTCGACCGCGACCAGCGGCCGCGCGGCGGGCGGGACCGCGTACCTGATCGCCCCGAACCACGATCGCCTGCCGGTCTCGGCCAGCTTCGCGTCCAGCGTGCCGAGCACCTGTTCGCCGAACACCTGGCGCACGGCCAGTTCGACGAGGTCGATGCCGGTCGCCGCGTGCAAGAGTTGCGGGATGCGGTCGCCCCCGGCGCGGCTGTGGGTCTCCACGATCTTCGGCCCGGCAGCGGTCAGGATCAGTTCCGTGTGCGACGGACCGTTCTCCAGGCCGAGGGCGGTCAGCACGGCCGCCACGTACTCGCGCACCGGTGCGTCGGCGCCGGTGGCCTCCCGGACGTCGTGGCCGAGTTCGACGAAGTTGCCGTCGATCACCTTCCGCGTGATCCCGACGATCCGGTGGACGCCGTTCTCGGAGAACGCCTCCACGCTGATCTCCTCGCCGTCGAGAAACGGTTCGGCCACCAGGTCGGCGCACCCGGCGAGCGCCAGGCCGTCGGCATCGGTCACCTTGACCACACCCGCGCTACCGGTGCCCGATCTCGGCTTGACGATCAGCGGAAACCCTTGGACGCGGGCGAAACGGACCAGGTCGTCGCTGCTGGTGATCGTCGCGGACGGCAGGTCCTCGACACCGGCGGCCCGGAGCCGCTCACGCATCGCGGCCTTGTCGTAGACGTTCCTGATCACCTCGGGCGAGTGGAACCGCAGCCCCAGCCCGGTGGCGATCGCGGCGGCCCGGTCCTGGTCGAATTCGCCGAACGCCCCGATCACGTCGATGGGCGTCACCTCGTGCACGGCCCTGGCGAGCGCGACCCACTCCCGTTCCGGTGCCGTAGCGCTCAGCGCGATCACCCGCTCGCAGTCGGCGGGATGCCGGACCTTCCGCAACCGCGGCAGCGCGACCATGGTGGTGATGACGACCTCCGGCCGCAGGTGCTTCATCACGCCGGTGACGTCGCGCGCCCCGGCGACGACCAGCGCGTGCCGGACGCTCATCGGACCGGGGTCACGGTCACCGACGTGAACACGTTCTCGATCCACGCGTCCAGCTCGTCCGGATCCGGACCGGAAACCAGGCCGGAGAAGGCCAGGTTCTCCGGCCGGTAGTTCGCGCTGGTCCCGGTCGGCACACCCGCCGGCAGGATCTGGTGCTTGACCAGCACCGGCGCGGTGAGCACACCGGGTGGCACGGACACCGACACCGGCGCGCCGCCGTAGGTGTGCCCTGGGAACAGGAACATGCCGTTGAACAGATCCGGCACCGGCGCCTCCAGCAGGTGCCGGGCGAGCTTGCCGTCGACCTCGGTGGCCATGTCGAACGAATGCAGGTGGATGCCGGTGCGCCGCCGGAACATCTCCACGACGTGCCCGCCACCGCAGCGGGCGGCGACCTCCAGGAAAACCGGCCCGGTGGCGGTCATGATGGCTTCCAGGTGGAAGGTCAGCGTCTCGCCGCCGAGCGCCCGCACGCAGTCCACCGCCCACGCCGCCAGGTCCGGTTCCGGGAACTGCACCGAGCCCAGCGGCTCGCTGTGCTCGAACATCATCGGCGTCCGCACGTACCGGGCGGCCTGCACGGCCACCGGTTCGCCGCCGTGGAGGTAACCGTCGACGTGCCAGATCGCCCCGTCCAGGTACTCCTCGACCTCGTACCGCGCGATGAACCCGGGGTCAGCCGCGCCGCGGTCCGCGACCAGCCGCCGGGCCGATGCGTAGTCGTCGCACAGCTCGATTCCCTGGCTGGCGTTCGAATCACGGGGCTTGACGATCGTTTTGCCCGGCCACGGTGCCTCGTCCGGCAGCTCGCCCACCGGGGCGAACCGCGGCACCCGGATCCCGGCACTCGACAGCACGGCCTTCATCGCGACCTTGTCGCGGAAGTTGACCGCGAGTTCCGGCCGCATCCCGGGAATGCCGAACTCCGCCCGCAGTTCGGCGGCGGGCAGGATCAGCAGCTCGTGCCGCGCCAGCAACCGGTCGAACCGCTCCTGCCCGGCCAGCCACGGCCGGAGCTGCTCGGCGACCGGCCGCCCGGGATCGAGCACGAACCGTCCACATCGGACGGAATCGGGGATGTCCTCGACGTACTGCGGGGTTCCGGCGTAGACCACGTCGTGGCGGCGGTGGTCGATGGCGCGCAGGTAGCCCACGCGCTCGAACTTGTTCTGGTTCAGGACGAGGATGCGCATCGGCTGCTCCAACCCGCGACGATCACGGCGAAATCCGCCACGGCAGGGAATAGGTCTTGACGTTGGTGTAGTTCTTCATCGCCTCCAGCACGCCCTCCTTGTGCCCGAGGCCGGAGTCCTTGAGCCCGCCGAACGGGGTCGACTCGACGCGGTAGCCGGGGGTCTCGCCGACGTTCACGGTGCCGGCGTGGAGTTCGCCGACGAAGCGGATCGCCCGTTCGAGGTCACGGGTGAACACGCTCGCCGACAACGCGTACCGGCTGGCGTTGGCGATCCGGATGGCCTCGTCGTCGCCGGAAACCGTGCTGACCGGCGCCACCGGGCCGAAGGTTTCCGTGCTCACCAGCGGCAGGTCCGGCCGCACCCGGTCCACCACGGCCGGCGGGTAGAGCGCGCCGTTGCGGTCACCACCGCACAGCATCCGCGCGCCCGCCGCCACCGCGCCGGACACGGCGCTTTCGACCGCCCGCGCCGCGGCTTCGTCGATGACGGTCCCGATGTCGGTCCCCGGATCCAGCGGGTCCCCGCACACCAGCGCGTTCGCCTGGGCCACGAGCAGGCGGGTGAACTCGGCGGCGACACCGGCGTGGACGAGCACCCGCTTGACCGCGGTGCAGCGCTGACCCGAGTTCCGGAACGCGCCGGCGGCGACCAGGCTCGCCGCTTCCCCGAGGTCGGCGTCGTCCAGCACGATGGCCGGATCGGCGCCGCCGAGTTCGAGCACCACCCGCCGGTATCCCGCGAGCCCGGCGATCCGCCTGCCGACCGCGCTGCTGCCGGTGAAGGCGACCAGGTCGACCCGCGGGTCGGTGACCAGCACCTCACCGATCTCCGCCGGATCCCCGGTCACCACCTGCACCATTTCGACGGGGACACCGGCTTCGTAGAGCGTGTCCGCGAAGGCGAGCGCCGACAACGGGGTTTTCTCCGAAGGCTTGACCACGATGCGGTTCCCGGTGGCCACCGCCGGGGCCACCTTGTGCACGACCTGGTTCAGCGGGTGGTTGAACGGCGTGATCGCGCAGATCACCCCGAGCAGCGGCGCCCTGGTGGTGAACACCTTGCGGGCGCGGCCGTGCGCGGAGGTGTCGCAGGCGAACACCTGGCCGTCGTCGACCAGCGCCTGGTTCGCCGCGGCCAGCAGCACGTCGCACGCCCGGTCCACCTCGTGCCCGGTGTCGGCCAGGCTCAGCCCGGACTCCATGGTGATCAGCCGGGCCCACCCGGCCCGCCGCCCGGTGATCAGCTCCCTGGTCCGCATCAGCGCGGAGTACCGCTCGTACCTGGTCAGCGGGCTCCGGTAGGCGGCCGCCACCGCGATGGCGTCGCGCACGTCCGCCGCCGTCGCCCGGCCGGCGGTGCCGACGAGCCGCCCGTCGTACGGGTGACGCACCTCGATCACCTCGTCGCGGTCGAGGACCTTGCCGCCGACGCGGGGTCCGTCGTGGCGAGGTGCCCAGCCGGCGACGGTCATGACGCCTGCCAGATGAGCACGCCCGCGCCGCCCAGCATGAACACGGAGAAGTACGTCTGGTACCGCCGATCCGACACGCCGCGGTACACGCTCCGGCCCACCAGGGCGTAGGCGGCGGCGACCACGACCGGTGAGAACAGGCCAGGGCCGTACGCGGGCAGGCCGTTCACCGCGTACAGCGTGACCAGCTGGGCCAGGGCGAACCAGGCGTAGGACAACGTCACGAGCCGATGGATCTCCGTCTTCGACTCGGCGCGGGCACCCGCGTACACCGCGAGCAGCCCGCCGCCCATGTTGGTCAGCCCGTGCACCAGCGCGATGCCGGTGAGGGCCGGGTTGCCCGCCCTCGCGCACCAGCCGCGAAGCCGCTCGCGCGCGACCGGGACCAGGCGCACCACCGCCACCGCCACCAGCAGCGCCGCCACCGCGTACCGGATGTCGAGCCCGTCGAACAACAGCAGGCCACCGAGCATG
Source organism: Amycolatopsis sp. YIM 10 (assembly GCF_009429145.1). Taxonomy (GTDB): domain Bacteria; phylum Actinomycetota; class Actinomycetes; order Mycobacteriales; family Pseudonocardiaceae; genus Amycolatopsis. The sequence continues at coordinate 6,196,292 of NZ_CP045480.1, forward strand.
CCCGCGGCGATGGCGGGCACCGTCCACATCGCCACCACCCCGGCTTCCGCCGGCCGGACCCGGTGGTCGAACCGGAGTTGCAGCAGGCTCAGCGCCAGCGACGCCGGCAGCAGCACGTAGAGCAGTTCGGTGTACCCGCTGCCCAGGATCAGCAGCAGCGGCGTGCCGAAGAACAGCAGCCCGACGCCGAACACGGACTGGATCACGGCCAGCAGCGCGACGATCGTCAGCAGCAGCACGGGATTCATCTCACGCCCCCGCCCGCACCGGGGAAAGCAGCCGTGCGATCAGTCCGGGCAGGACCTCCGCGTCGTCGGAGCCGACCACCCGGTCCGCGTCGATGCCGAGGCGGTCCGCCAGCGCGGCCCGGTTCTGCTTGAAGGTGCCGATCGCCAGCGGTTCCCGGCCCAGCCGGTCGAGCTGGCGCAGCCCCTCGGCCGCGCCCATCGCGTCGTTGACCATCATCACGCACGACGCGTCCAGTTCCGCCATGATCTCCAGCGCCTCCGGCGCGCAGGCTTCGAGGAAGTCCCCGCCGATCTCGACCACCACCAGCTCGGCCCGTTCCGCGCAGTGGGCGATCAGCGTGGTCAGCATGGCCCGGAACTCCTTGCGCGCCACGCCGTAGGTGGAGGCCATCCCGGCGTCGACGAAGTCGGTGACCACGTCGTAGTTCGCCGCGCGGTAGTGCAGGCAGTCCTTCGCCCGGCCGGTGCCGCAGGCCTTGATCGCGGCGGTGCGGATGCCCGGCAGCCGGCGCTTGACCGCGATGTTCAGCGAGCAGACCATCGTGGTCTTCCCGACCTCCGCGGAGGTGCCGCAGACGAAGACCACCGCGGCCGCGGGAACGGCGGGTTCCGCCGGCGGGACCGGGATGACCGGCTGGTCGGCGATGTTCAGCGTCCGGCCGCCGACGGCCGGGAAGCCGACCACCTCCAGCGGCAGCGCACGCGATCCGTAGTACGCGGGAACGGCCACGCATTCGGCGGCCAGTCCGCCCTGGGCGACCAGGTCCAGCTTGCTGCCCGCGCCGATCGGCCCGGCGGGCAGCTCCCCGAAGAGATTGGTCCCGGAGCGCCGGGTGCCCAGCAGCACCACCAGTTCGTCGCCCCGGTAGAGCTTGACCGGCGCGCCCGCGCTGTCCTCCACGTGGTCGTAGGCGCCGGTGCTGTCCAGGCAGCGGACGATGACCAGGTCACCGTCGCGCGGCTGCTGGTGCTCCACCGCCAGTTCCGCGTCCCGCAGCCGTTCCGGGCCGTTGCGGACGCACGAGCAGACCAGCTTGACCGGCACGCCCGCGACCACGTGCGCCCATCCGTTGCTCCCGCCGCCCGGCATCAGCCCGGCCCGTCCAGTGCCACCAGCTGCACGGATGAGACGTTGCGGTGCTCGACCTCCTTGAGCGAGGCGACCGCGGTGTCGAACGAGCCCACCGCGCCCTCGGCGGCCTGGGCGTCGAGCATGCTGTCGAGTTCGCCCTGCAGCTGCTCGCACGCGGCGGCCAGCCGGGCATCCTCCTGATCGGTCATCGGACCCATCCCTCCTCGGAACAGTTCTTCAGCGGACGGTGACGCTCCACAGCTCACGCGGGTTGACCTCGACGTGCCCGTCCCGGTCGCGCTCGCCGACGATCTTGTGCCTGCCGTGGGCGAACCGGTTGTTGTCGAGCAGCAGCAGGTCCCCGCTCTCCAGCGGGAAGCTCACCTGGTTGGTTTCGTCGGCGGCGTTGTCCACCAGGTAGTCGAGGGCCCGCCGGTAGGCGTCGAACTCGGGGATCTCCGCCTCCAGCGGCAGGATCTTCTCCTGCAGGTCCTGCTTGAGCCGGACACCGACGTCGAACCGGCCGGCCGCGTCCGGCAGCTCGTAGCACAGCGGCAGGTCGGCGTTGTCCTCGCGGACGTTGTTGGCCTGGAAGGTGATCGGCGTGGTGCGCAGGCGGGTGAAGTGCTGCTCGAACTCCTCCCCGTCACGCTCGGCGAGCTTGCCGAACAGGTCGCGCCAGCACAGCACGATGGATTCGCCGCGCTCCCCCTCCGGGGTGTCCCGCCAGCCAGGGTCGACCATCAGCATGGCGAAGTACGCGGGCCGGGGCGTCCGCCACGACCGCGCCGAATGGGGTCGCAGCCCGCCGGCCACGTAGTGCACCGACTGCTTGGTGTACTCCCCCTTGCGCTTGTACTTGACCCGGTTGATCTGCGGGTGCGGGTCCTCCTTGTCCAGGTCGCTGCGCGAGGCGTAGTTCGCCAGCGGGGTGCCGAACCCGCGCAGGAACTCCAGGAACCGGCCCGGATCGGTGTCGAATCCCCGCACCAGGCAGATCCGCTGCGCGGCGAGGACCTCGCCGGCCGCCTCGATCGTCTCGGTGACGGATCGCCCGGCGGCCTCGACCGGGGCACCGGTCAGTGCCGCCGCGGTGAGCCGGGTGTCGTTGAGCTGCATCGGATCGCTCTCCTTCGGATGTGCGGACCGGGGCACCGGTCACGCGGGAACGGGTTGGGGTGGCGGACCGGCGGTGCTCGCCCGGTCCCGGTAGCGCCGCGCCTCGGCCGCGTCACCACCGGTCCGCAGGATGGTGGCCGCCAGTGCGGTCAGGATCAGCCTGCCGGCGTCCGGCCGGTCCGCCCGCTGCCGGAGCAGCGCCACCGCGTCGTCCGGTTTTCCCAGCCGTACCAGCAGATCCGCGAGTTCGACCGGGACGTCCTGCTGGGCTTCGTTGCCGTCGAGGCTCTGCCGGTAGAGCACCTCGGCCAGGCGCGGATCGCCGAACTCCCGGTCGGTCAGCCGCGCGAACTTGCCCAGGGTGTAGGGATGACGCGGCCTGCCGGACAACGCGCGCAGCATCAGCCGCCTCGCCTGCTCCGGATCCGCCAGCTCCCGCCAGACGAACAACGCGTAGTTGCACAGGGTGCGGGGGTGGCCGGGGTCCAGTTCGAGTGCCCGCCGGTAGCGCTGCCCGGCGTAGTCCGGGTCACCGTGCTTGTGCTGTGCCAGCAAGGCGAAGTTGCTGTGCACCCTGGCGTGGCGGGTGTTCGCGGCGACCGGCCGTCCCGCCTGCCGCTTGACGTCGTCGGGTGCCCAGTGGATCTGCTCGGTCCAGAGGGTGAGCAGCCGGTTGTCCTCCGCGGTGGCCGGATACCTGGCCCGCATTTCACCGAGCCCGATCGGGTCCGGGCGCCCGGCGAGGTAGCCGAAGCGCGCCATGGTGTTCCATTCGGAGACCGTGATCAGTTCCTTGAGTTCCTCCGGGTAGTCGGGCCGCACGGCGGTGGCGTTGATCCGCTCGCCGTCGGCCAGCGCGCCTTCGTCGACGTCCACGCCGATCCGCCGCAGGAACCGCGAGAAGTCCGCGGCGAGGTTCTCCTGACGGCCGACGAAGCCGATTTCCGCGCCCGGCGGGCCCACGTAGGAGTCGTAGATGTTGCCGAGCGCACCCGGCAGGATGGTCACCGCCTTGCGGACGAAGGTGGTGAAGTCGTCGCTTCGGCAGTGCTCGTCCAGCGGGTACTGGGGCCGCCAGCCGCCTTCCATCCGGTAGGACCAGTACGACCGGTACCAGTCGATCGGATCGCGGACGAAGGCGCCGATGAGGTCGTAGGAGTTGCGATCGTAGGCGTCGAGGAAGTCGTGGTCGCGCATCGCCGGGTCGCCGACCTGCTCGGCTTCGATGCCGAGCCGTTCGACCTGTGCCCGGATCCAGGTGCTGCCGGTTTTCGGCACGAGCAGCAGCAGCGCGTTGCCGCCGGGGAAGTACAGGGCCATCTGCGTCTCCGTCCTGGGGGTCAGTCGGTCGGGTGGTCGCGGAAGCGGAGGGCCAGCTCGGGCAGCGGCTCGCCGGGACGCGGCAGCCCGCCGGTCTCACCCGGCCGGACCAGGCAGTGCACCAGCACCGGTCCGTCGGCGCGTTCCATCGCCAGCTTGAGCCCGGCCCGGACGGCTTCGAGGCCGTCGCAGCGCCAGGCGGCCCGATACCCGCAAGCCAGCGCGGTGGCGGCGAAGTCGACGGCCGCACCGTTGGTCCGCTGGCCGCCGGTCGATTCGTGCCTGCCGTTGTCCAGGAGGACGTGCACGAACCGGCCGCGGGCGTAGCGGGCGGCGGTGGCCAGCGTGCCCAGGCGCATCAGCAGGGCACCGTCTCCGTCGAGCACGGCGACCGGACGGCGGCCGGCGGCCGCGATCCCGATGGCGATCGCGGGCGCGCACCCCATCGAACCGGGCATGTAGAAGTGGTTGTGCCGATCGTCCAGTCCGTAGAGCGCGCGTGCGGTGTAGCCCGTGGTGGCCACTGTGGACGTTCGCCGGGTGTCCAGCTCCAGCCAGGCGGAGAGCACTTCGGACCGGCTCGGCCGATGCCCGTCCCGCAGGATTTCCGCCTGCCGCGGCACATTCGCTTCGGCGGGTTCTTCCGGCGGTGACGGCTCGACGGTGTCTACGGTGTTGTCGAAGGTGCCCTTGGTGAACACCAGTGCCGACGATTCCCGGTCGGCACAGCGGTCGAACGCGGCCGCGAGTTGCGCCGAAGCCGTTTCGGGCGCAGGCGAGAGGTCTTCGCTGCGCACTCGCAACAACCGCAGGAGATCGTGGGTGATCGCGCCCATCAGCCGGTGCTGGGGCTCGTCGGTGCCCGCGGGCCAGCCGCGGCGTGAAACGCCGAGCACCACCGGGATCCGGAACGGCTCGGCGAGCGACGCCAGCGGATTGGTCAGGTTGCCGAGGCCGGAGTTCTGGCACAGGACCACCCCCTGCCCGCCCGCGAGCCACATCCCGGCCGCGATCGCCACCGCCTCACCCTCCGAAGTGGACGACCAGTAGGGCGCGTCCCCCGACTCCAGCAGACAGTAGAGGCCGGACGCGTACGAGCACGGCACACCGGCGATTCCGGTGGCGCGTGCTCGCGCCAGTTCGGCCAGGAACCATTCGGGCTTCAGCACGGCAACGCCCCTTCGAGTCCGGTGGGCAGGTCCAGGTAGGCGGGAGTGCGCAGCAGCCGCATCGAAGACGGTCCGGCCGGGGCCGCCACCACACCGGTGTCGAGCACGTGGCGGGCGAGGAAGGCGGCGGTGAGACCGTCCACGGCCCGGCGGTTCGCCGCGCCGACGATCTCGTGTCCCTCGTCCGGGAACAGCGCGAGCACCGCCGCCCGGCCGGTTCTCGCCAGGCGCATGAACATCGTGGTGGACAGGTCGGCGGGTACCCGGCTGTCGTGCGCACCGTGGACGAGCAGCACCGGGCAAGCGATCTTGTCCGCGTTCGCCACCGGTGACCTCGCGACCAGCGCGGCCCGCTGCTCGTCGTCCCGCGGATCCCCGACGCGGCGGCGAACCATCGGCGCCGCGGTACGCCAGCGCTCGGGCGGCGCTTCGGTGAACCGCACCAGGTCGGTCAGCGCGGCCGAGGCGACGGCGCAGCGGAACGGCCGGGACGAACTCGCCGCGAGCTGGAGCACCGCGTAACCGCCGTAACTCCCGCCGACCAGCGCGATCCGCTCCGGATCGGCGTGGCCGCGGCGGACCGACCAGTCGAGCGCGTCCTCCAGGTCTTCCTGCATCGCGGCACCCCACTGCCGGTCGCCCGCGTTCACCCAGGCGGGCCCGAAGCCGGTCGACCCGCGGAAGTTGATGTCGATCACGGTGTAACCCAGGCGCGCCAGCCACATCCGCCGCTCGTCGTACTCCCAGTGGCTCCGCCGCCACGGCCCGCCGTGCACCAGCAGCGCCGCGGGAGCCGGCCCCAGATCGCCCGCTTTCGCCAGATAGGTGACCGCGCGCAGGCCGTCGCGCAGTGGCACGCTCACCGGACGGCAGCTCACCGCCGGGGTCCGGGGCGTGCCGCCCAGCCGGACGACGGTGCCCGCGGCCGGGTCGTGGACGAAATACCGGGCCGCCGCGTCGGCCGGTCGTTCGGCACACAGCCACCGGTCCCGCCCGCACCGGTCGATGAGCAGCGGTTCGCCGCCCACCTGCCGTCGAAGGGCACCGAGATCGCGGGCGAGGCCGGGCCGCAGGGCCACGGTCCGCCTGCGGAAGCGCTCGACCTCCGCGAAATCGGGCCTGCCCGTGTCCGGTGCGGCGTGCACCTGGTTGATCCCGGCCCGGCGCACCGAGAGCAAGGTCTCCTCGACCGAGGCGGGTTCGCCGTCGGTGCAGCGCAGGCCGGCCAGCCGGGTCCCGTCGCCGCCGTCGGGAAGGACGAAGTACGCGACCGCGCCGGTGGCGGAGAAGTGGCTGAACCGGACGTCCAGCGCGTGCTCGTGGGGAACGTGGAGAAACAGGCGGCCGTCGTGCCACAGATCTCGCGAGCCGTCCTCGTTCACCGTCTCGGTCAGGCGGGGCCGGAAGGCGGAATCGAAGTACACCGCGGAAAAACCGGTGTCCTCCAGCACGGTCGTGCGCCGGCCCGTCCGCAGGCAGACGGTCTCGTAGTGCCCGGCCGAAACGAGGACCTCCTCCGGCCGTCGGGAACTCAAGCCGGCCAGCTGGACCCCGGCCGTCTCCACCAGCGGCGTCCACTCCCGTTCGTCGGCCGAGAACCGGTACATCAGCGGCTGTTCCGCCCCCGTCGGATCCGCCGGTGCGATGCCGATGCCGGGCGTCCGGGACCAGGTGAAGCCCCGGGCCCGAGCCGGGCCGCTGCTCACCCGGTCCAGTTCGACGCCGGTTCCGGCATCACACAGCACCAAGCTCGTCGCCGTCGCACCGCTGCTCAGCCAGGCGACGTACTTGCCGTCCGGGCTCAGCGACGGCGGCCCGCCCAGTTCGCCGGTCACCGGGACACCTCGTGCCGGAACCGGGCCTGGCAGTCCAGCACCACTTCGGCGACCGCGTCGTCATGAGGTGGCGGAGGCACCGAAATCCTTACCCCGGCCGGAAAACTCGCGGGATATCCACGAAGGTCGTGCAGCCGCCGCACGCGATAGCCCGCGGTTTCGAGAGCGGCGGCCAGTGGTGCCGGTGTCTCCAGGCAGAGGTAGTTCGCCTCGGACGGCCACACCGACATGCCTTCGACGTCCGCGAACAGCTTGAGCAGGCGATCCCTGGTCTGGCGGGCCGCGTCGATGCTGGCACGTACCGGTTCGGGATGGGCCAGCAGGTGCTTCACCGCCCGCTGTGCCACCCCGGAAACACTGTTGGGCAGCTGACGCCAGGACGTTCCGCCGGGAGGCGGGCCGGCCAGCAGTGCCGACGCCCCGAAGCCGATCCGCAGGTTCGCCAGTCCCCACGCCTTGGAAAAGGTCCGGACCACCACCAGTTTCGGCCGCGATTCGACCAGCGACAAGGCCGTGGTGGCCGCGAAGTCCGCGTACACCTCGTCCACGATGATCACCCCGCGCGCCCGTTCGGCCAGCGCCGCGATGTCTTCGACGGCGAACTGGTAGCCGAGCGGATTCCGCGGCGAGGACAGGGAGAAGATCGCATCTTCGTCGTCGAGGTACGCCTCCAGCGCGGGCATCAGCTCGGCCGGCCGCCGGACCTCGGCCACGCGCCGCCGCCAGCCCTCCTGGGCGCAGAGGGTGGCCGTGAGGTGGAAGTTGGGCACGACGTCCACCACCAGGCCGCGGTAGAGCGAGCGCAGCAGCATTTCGATCACCTGGGTGGCCCCGGCCCCGACCCGCACGGTTTCCGGTCGCAGCCGGTGGTATCCGGCGATCGCCGCGGCGACGCCGTCCCCCCACGTCTCGTCCTTGCTCGTCACATCCATCCCGTCGACCGCGGCGAGCACACCGGCGGTGTGCGATCCCGGATCGAGGAAGTGGCTTCCCGTCCAGATGAGATCGGTGCTCACCCGAACCTCCGCTTCTTGCCGCCCAAGGGGGTGATCCGCTCGCACCGCTGGAGCACGACCGGCTCACCGGGTGCCAGATCGGCCATGGCCGCCGCCAGCGCGTTCACCAGCACGGCTTCGTCCGCCGCGACATCAGGGGTCCAGCGCAGCACCGCCGGTTCCTCGCCGGTCACCAGCTGGAAGTCCAGCAAGCCGGGCAGGAAGCCGATCCGGGCGGTGACCACGTCGGCCGCCACGTCGGCGCCGGCCAGGCGCACGACCTCGGGCTCCCGGCCCCACAGTTCGGCCAGGAACTGGCGGCCGGTCCCGTCGGTGACCAGTTCGGCACGGTCGCCGGTGCGGTACCGCACGAACACGGTGCCGCGGTAGAGCAGATTGGTCACCACCAGTTCGCCGACCCCGGATTCGGCCAGCGTGCCGTCGTCCGCCCGGACCTCCAGCCGCACGTTCTCGCCGAACACCTCGTACCGCCCACTCCCCGGTGCCGTGGCGGCGATGAGCCCGCCTTCGCTGGAGGCCAGTGCGTCGACCACCGGAGCGCCGAAGAAGCCGGTCAGCCGGGCTCGGTCGTCGGCGTGCAGCGGCTCGCCGCTGACCAGCACCAGCCGCGGCGACCACGGTGGCCGGGACCGTCCCTGGTCCAGCAGGGCGGCCCGCAGGTCGAGCAAATAGGTCGGCTTGCCGTACAAGATCGGCGCACGCAATCTTTCGTACAGACGTGCGACGTCGGCCACGCTACCGAGTTGAACCCTCGCGTAGAGCGACGAATTCAGCGACGGAAGCGGCCTGACGAAACTTTCGCGCCCCAGCTTGTTGCTGACAAAAAGCACGGCGGGCTTTCCCGGTTCGAACTCACCGACGCCGAGACCGGCGCGCTGGGCGAGCTGCGCGAAAAAATGGTAGTTCACCCCGTACCAAGCCGCGTCGTCGACGGATATGCGCAACGGAACTCCGGACGTGCCGCTCGATGTCAATTCCCGGACGCACTTATCAGGTGACGGACGGAAATCGTCCGGTCGCGTCAGGTGCGCGGCGCGGTCGGTGACCGGAAAGGCACCGAGTCCGCCGGGAGGCAGCTCCCGGTAGTACCGGATCCGAGCCCTGGCATACTCCAGCAGGGAATCGAGCCCCCGTGCCCGGCCCGCCCATTCGGCGTGCATTCTCCGCACGTCCTGGACCGTTTCGGCGATTCCGGTCGCCGCACCGGTACCCGTCACCGCGCTCACCCCGGCCCCGGCCGGTTCTCAGGTGGCCCGGGAAGTGGCCGACTGCAGCGCGGATGTCCTTGGTGCACTGCCGGGCGGCACGTAGCTGCTGTACAGGTCCTTCGCGAGATCGAGTTCGGCGTTGTTGGCCAGTTCGAACACCCGGGGCAGCGCGGCGATGGTGCCTTCGAGGTCGCGCATGGTGCGGCGGTCGCGCAGCTCCCCGCACAGCTCCTGCATCGCGGTGATCGCCGCGCGCAGGCTCTGGTTCGCCCAGATCGCGACCGAAACGCCCGCGCGCTCGAACACCTCCGCCAGCACCGTGGAGTACTTCGTCGGCACGATCGCCACCGGAACGGGCCAGTGCCACTCGCGCATGAACGCGAGGATCTCGTCCGGCACGGACGCCTTCGAATGGATCAGCACCGCGTCGGCGCCGGATTCGGCGTAGAGGTGACAGCGGTCCAGCGCCTCGGCCAGCGGACGGCCCGCCACGAACGCCTCACACCTCGCCACCAGGAACAACTCGTCACCGGCGGTGTCCTTCGCCGCCTTGAGCCTGCCGCAGAACTCGGTCTGCTCGGCGAGCACCTGGCCGCCTTCGATGAACGAGTTCGTCTTCGGGAACACCTTGTCCTCGATGCAGGCCCCGCCGACCCCGATCCTGGCCAGCTTGCGCGCGACGATCCGCACGTTGTTGAAGTCGCCGTAGCCGGTGTCGATGTCGACCAGCCCCGGTACCGACACGCGGTCGGCGACCAGTTCGATCCGCTCGACCACCTGCGTCCACGACAGTTCGTTCGAATCACGCAGGCCGCTCGTGGCCGAGAGGCCCAGGCCCGAGAGCCAGACACCGGCGAAGCCCGAATCCTCGGCGATCACCGCGGACAGCGCATCGTGCGCGCCCATCAGGAAGTCGAGTTCGGCGCGCTCGAAGATGCCGGCCAGAACGCGTGCTTTGGTCATGGTCTCCTCCTCGCGGCGAGCGCCGGCGACGGCGGGAACCGTCGTGCGGCCGCCTGGAAACAGTGCTCAGTTCAGCAATGCGGACTGGAGCGACGAGAAAGAGCGGCACCCTATTCGGTGATCGACTGACATGCTCTCCCCCAGTTTGAAGATCGTCCCACGCGACGTCGTCCACCGCCGGTCTGGCCGACGTTAACCGCGTGTTCAGGTTCCCGAGCTTCACGAAGTCGAACACCAGAGTCAACCGGACATATCCATATCATTCGAATGGAGTAGTTCCACCAGCCACCTGATCCCACCCGGCGAACCGGACGAAACGGTATTCGATCAAAGCCGATTATCGATCATCGCCGGTATTGATCCATTTCCACACAGCGGAATAGGTATTGAATAATGGCTATTCAGCGGGCAGGCCATGTGGTAAACACCGTCTCCGTGGGAATTCCGGGGGGCGCGGATGCGTGGCGATAGATCACAACTCGAGGTGCTCGAGTCCGAGGCGATTCACATTTTCCGGGAAGTCGCCGCGACGCTCGAGCGCCCGGTTCTGCTCTTCTCCGGCGGCAAGGACTCCGCGGTCCTGCTGACGCTGGCCGCGCACGCGTTCTGGCCGGGCCCCATCCCGTTCCCGGTGCTGCACGTGGACACCGGGCACAACTTCGGCGAAGTGCTCGAATTCCGGGACGCGGCGGTGGCCCGCCACGGGGTGCGCCTGCTGGTCGCCGACGTGGCGGCCGACCTCGCCGCCGGGACGGACCCGGCAGCGAGCCGGAACCGGCTGCAGAGCCGGACTTTGCTCCGCGCACTCAGGGAAAACCGGTTCGACGCGGCCTTCGGCGGCGCCCGCCGGGACGAGGAGAAGGCACGCGCGAAAGAACGGATCTTCAGCTTCCGCGACGAGTTCGGCCGCTGGGAACCGCGAAACCAGCGGCCCGAGCTGTGGAACCTCTACAATGGACGGCACCGGCCCGGTGAGCACATTCGCGTTTTCCCGCTGTCCAACTGGACCGAACTGGACATCTGGGCCTACATCGGGGCGGAAGGGATCGAGCTGCCCTCGCTCTACTACGCCCACCGCCGCCAGGTCATCCCGCGCGACGGCCTGCTCCTGCCCCGCTCGCCGCTGCTCGAGGCCGGACCCGGCGAAGAGGTGTTCGAGGCGACCGTGCGCTTCCGGACCGTTGGCGACGCGACCTGCACCGCCTGCGTCGAATCGACGGCGACCACGCCGGAACAGGTGCTCGCCGAGGTCACCGCGACCAGGGTGTCCGAGCGCGGCGCGACGCGGGTCGACGACCGGTTCTCCACGGCCGGCATGGAAGACCGCAAACGGGAGGGCTACTTCTGATGCCGGAACTGCTGCGCCTGGCCACGGCGGGCAGCGTGGACGACGGCAAGTCCACGCTGATCGGCCGCCTGCTCTTCGACTCGAAGAACATCCTCACCGACCACCTCGAAGCCATCGAGCGCGCCGGTGACGGACCCGACCTCGCCGCGCTGACCGACGGGCTGCGCGCCGAACGCGAGCAGGGCATCACCATCGACGTCGCCCACCGCTACTTCGCCACGCCACGGCGGCGGTTCGTCATCGCCGACACCCCCGGCCACGTCCAGTACACCCGCAACATGGTGACCGGGGCGTCCACCGCCAACCTGGCCCTGATCCTGGTCGACGCCACCAAGGGCCTGGTCGAGCAGTCGCGCCGCCACGCGTTCATCGCCGCCCTGCTGGGTGTGCCGCACCTCGTGGTCTGCGTGAACAAGATGGACCTGGCCGGGTGGTCCGCCGAGGTGTTCGACCGCATCCGGGCGGAGTTCAGCGACTTCGCCAGCCGCCTGGACGTGCACGACCTCGTGTTCATCCCGGTTTCGGCGCTGCACGGGGACAACGTGGTGCACCGGAGCACCGAAATGCCGTGGTACGACGGCCTGCCCCTGCTCACCCACCTCGAACAGGTGCACATCGCCTCCGACCGCAATCTCATCGACGCGCGCCTGCCGGTGCAACACGTGCTGCGCGGCGTCGACGACGGCTTCCGCGGCTACGCGGGCACGATCGCCAGCGGGACCTTCAGGCCCGGTGACGAGATCATGGTCCTGCCCTCCGGCGCGCTCACCACCGTCCGGGACCTGCACGGGCCGGGCGGGAAACCGCTGTCCGAGGCGGTCGCCGAGCAGGCGGTGGTGGTGCGGCTGGACGGGGAACTCGACGTCGGCCGCGGCGCGCTGATCTGCCGCCCCGGCAACCGTCCCCAGACCGGCCGCGACCTCGACGCGATGGTCTGCTGGCTGGCCGAACGGCCGGACCTGCGCCCGGGCACGACCTACCTGCTGCGGCACACGACCGCCGAAACACGTGCGGTGGTGACCACGCTCGACTACCGCATGGACGTCAACACCCTGCACCGCGACGAGCAGCCGGATTCGTTGTCGCTCAACGAGATCGGCCGGATCCGGCTGACCACGCACACCCCGCTGCACTTCGACCCGTACCGGCGCAACCGGCACACCGGCGGGTTCATCCTGCTGGACGAAACGTCGGGCAGCACCCTCGCGGCCGGCCTGATCCTCGGCCCGGCGCTGGCCGCCGGAAACGTCGTCCGCCATCCGGCGGCGGTCAGCCGCGAGCAACGCGCGAGCCTCGGCGCGACGGTGTGGCTGACCGGTCTGCCCGCTGCCGGGAAGTCGACCATCGCGAGCGAACTGGAGCGGCTGCTGACCGCCGCGGGGAGGCCGTGTTATCTGCTCGACGGGGACAACCTGCGGCATGGCCTCACCAGCGACCTCGGCTTCGCCCCTGGCGACCGGGCCGAGAACGTGCGCCGGGTCGGCGAGGTCGCCAAGCTGTTCGCCGACGCCGGGCTGATCGCGATCGTCTCGCTGGTCAGCCCGTACCGGCGTGACCGCGACCAGGTGCGGTCCACGCACGAAGCGGCCGGATTGCCGTTCCACGAGATCCACGTCGACACCCCGGTCGACGTCTGCGCGGCACGGGACCCGAAAGGCCTGTACGCCAAGGCGCGAGCCGGTGAGATCACCGGGTTCACCGGCGTCGACGCGCCGTACGAACCCCCTGGCGCCCCCGAGGTCGTCCTACGCGGCGGCGACCCCACCGTCGCGGCCGCCGAAATCGCCGGGTTGGTCAGCGAGACCCGGAACTCCGCGATCCCGAGGAACTGACCGATCGAGTCCTGGGCAGCCCTCGTGCGGTCAGGCGGGTACCGCCTCGATCATGGATACGGTGCCGGGGGTGGGGATTATCCGCGTGATCCGGAAACCGGCCCGGTCGAAGATCCGCTCGAACTCCGGTTGGGTGCGTTCCTGCCCCGGGAGCAGCAGCAGCATCAGCATGTCGACCGCCTTGCCGAAGTGCGGGTCGTTGCCGGGTGGGATGACCGCGTCGATGGCGAGCAGGCGGCCGCCCGGGTTCATCGCGCGGCGGCAGTTCTGCAGGATCCGGACGCACTGGTCATCACTCCAGTCGTGGAGGATGTTCTTGACCGTGTAGAGGTCGCCGGCGGGCACCGAGGAGAAGAAGTCGCCCGGGTGCGGGGTCCACCGGTCGTCGGCGCCGAGTTCGGGGAGTACGTTGCCCGCCAGCACTTGTTCCTGGTCGAGCAGGATGCCGCGCAGGCCGGGTCGGGCACGCAGCGCCGCGAGCAGCAGGCCGCCCCGCCCACCGCCGACGTCCACCACGACTCCGCTGTCCGGGAAGTCGTAGCCGTCGACGATGTAGCCGATATCGCCGGCCGAGTAGGCCGCCATGCCAGCGTCGAACAGCGCGCCGAGTTCCGGATGTTCGGCCAGGTGGACGAAAACGGGCTTGCCGAAGCGGCGGTCGAACGCCGGCTCACCACGTCGGATCGCCTCGGTGAGGTCGGCGGCGGACTGCCACCAGCCGTCCTCGGTCACCAGGAGCACACCCGCCCGCAGGGACCGGGGAGCGTCGGCCCGCAGCAGATCCGCTTGGGGCGTCAAGTGGAACCGGCCACTCTCGTCCTCGCGGAAGGTCCCGTGGGAGGCCAGGAAACGCAGCAGGCGCCGCAGGTACGGACCGCTCGTCCCGGTCAGCTCGGCCAGTTCGGCCACGTCTCGCGGCCCGTCGGCCAGCTGCTCGGCCAGCTCCAGCAGCGCCGCCGCCCGCAGCGCGGCGGGGTACAGGAAAGCTATGGACTCGCCAAGGATGTGCCGGTACGCATCCTCTGATGTGTTTGTCATCTCCCTTTCATGGCACAGATTCCACGCTGTGCATAGAGCAGGCCGGGCCCGTGCTGGAAGCTCGGCTCGGCGATGGGTCCAGTCGATCTACCGGCCTTTCGCCAGTGCCCGCAGCCCGGCCGCGGCGAGTGGGGCGACGGCGGCACCGACCTGCTCGAAGCCGTCGCCGCGGGTCAGGCCCTTGAGGTGGCGTGCGTGAATTCCTTCGGCGATCACGGCGATCTTGAAGTAGCCGAGACCGAGGTAGAAGTCCAGGTTCGCGAGGTCTCGGCCGCTGGTGTGCGCGTACCGCCGCGCGAGGTCGGCGGGTGGCGGCAGGCGGTCGCTGGTGGAGGCGGCGGCACCGGCCAGCACGGGTGCGAACGCGGGATCGGCATAGACCAGGTGCAAGCCCAGGTCTGCGAGTGGGTCGCCGAGCGTGGCCATTTCCCAGTCCACCACCGCGCGCACCACGGCCGGGTCGTCCGGGTCGAGAATAGTGTTGTCGATGCGGTAGTCCCCGTGCACGATCGACGCGCCGCTCTCCGGCGGGCAGGCCGCGGCCAGGCGGTCGTGAAGGCTGTCGATGTCGGGCAGCGAGCGGGTCCGCACCCGCTGCCACTGGTCGTACCACCGCCGCACCTGCCGGGCCAGGTATCCCTCCGGACGCCCGAAGTCCTTCAGTCCCAACGCTTCCGGGTCCACCTCGTGCAGCTGGGCCAGTACGTCGACCACGCCGTGCGCGCAGCGCGCGATGTCGGCCGGGGCGAGTGCGTGGAGTTCCGCGGTCGTGCGGAGCACCCGCCCTGTCACGTATTCGACGACGGAGAACGGCACGCCCAGCACCTCGGGACCGGCCATCGCCACCGCTCGCGCGACCGGCACGCCGCTCCCGGCCAGCGCCGCGACGATCCGGTACTCACGGCCCATGTCGTGCGCCGACGGCGTCAGCTCGCCCAGCGGGGGCCGCCGCAGGACCCAGCGCCGGGTGCCATCGCCGAGCACGAAGGTCAGGTTCGACCGCCCACCTCGCAACGGTTCCGCGCTCAGCCCACCGGTGAACCCCGGCACGTGCTCGGCGAAGAACCCCTCCAGCGCGGGAAGGTCCAAGCCGTCCACCTCGGGCCTCATTCCGACACCGCCGCGTCGTGGTGCCGCAGCACACGCCGGGCGATGGACCAGCGATGGGTCTCCGAAGGCCCGTCGTAGACGCGGAACGGCCGCACCTCACGCAGGAACCGGCTCAACAGGATGTCCCCGGAGATGCCCAGCGACCCGCAGATCTGCACCGCGCGGTCGACCACCCGCCAGATCGCCTCCGCGCAGAACGTCTTGGCGATCGAGGTGGACTGGGCGGCCGAGCGCCCTTGGTCGAGTTCCCAGCAGGCTCGGAGGATCAGTCCGCGGGAAGCGGCGATGTCGATCTCGTTGTCGGCGATCATCTGCTGCACCATGCCCAGCTCGCCCAGCCGGGAGCCGAACAGCCGCCGCTCGGCGGCACGCGCGACGGCGATGTCCTGGGCCCGCCTGGCGATGCCGAGCCAGCGCATGCAGTGCGTCATCCGCGCCGGCCCGAGCCGTACCTGCGCGTACCGGAAACCTTCGTCGACCTCGCCGAGCACGGCACCGTCCGGTACCACGCAGTTTTCGAAGAGCAGCTCGACGTGACCGCCGTACAGGCTTTCGTCGAGCGTGTCGATGTGCCGGACCGTCTTCATGCCGGGATTGTCCGCGTCGACCAGGAACATCGTCGCCCCACCGGTTTCACCCGGCTCGCCGGAGGTGCGGGCCATGCAGATCGCGAACCCGGCACCGTCCGCGCCGGTGATGAACCACTTGTGACCGTCGATCCGCCAGCCGCCGTCGACCCGCGTCGCCCGGGTCGCCAGCGCTACGGGATCCGAGCCCGCCCCGGGAGCGGGCTCGGTCATCGCGAAGCACGACCGGATCCGTCCCTCCGCCAGCGGCCGCAGGTACTTTTCCCGCTGCCCCACCGTCGCCACTGCCTCGAGCAGGTGCATGTTGCCTTCGTCCGGTGCGGCGATGTTCAGCGCCAGCGGCCCGAGCAGCGAGTACCCGGCTTCCTCGAACACCACCGCGCGCGCCCGCATGTCCAGCCCGTGCCCGCCGTACTCCCGCGACACGTGTGGCGCGAAGACGCCCGCCTCCTTCGCCGCGCGCTGCAGCTCCGCGCGCACTTCGTCGGAAGTCACCACGCCGCGGTGCTCCTCCTCCACGGGGATCACCACGTCACGGACGAACGCCGCGGTCCGCTCCGCGAGAGCGGCGACGTCCGAATCCGGCGCGAGGTCGACTGCCATGACGCCTCCGATGGTCGGCTAATCGTCGTTAGCCGAACGGTAGGACGAAGAGGTTCTTGCCGTCAATGAGAGGATGTATCGGCTACGTCTCATTAGCCGAACGAGCAGGAGTGAAAGTGGACCGATTCGGCGACATCCGCGGCTCGGCGCTGGAGCTGTTCACCAGCAAGGGCTACGAAGCCACCACGATGACCGACATCGGCGCGGCGGCCGGCATGCGCGGGCCGAGCCTGTACAAGCACGTCGCGTCCAAACAGGACATTCTCGCCAAGATCATGACCGCCACCATGGAACAGCTGCTCGCGGCGCACCACACCGCCGTCGCCGGCACGACCGGCCCCGCCGAACGGCTGCGCCGCGCCACCGAAGCACACGTCCGCTACCACGCCCGCCACCGGCTCGAAGCCTTCGTCGGCAACCGCGAGATCCGCAGCCTTCGTGAGCCCCATCGCGGTCAGGTGCTCGAGCTTCGCGCCGACTACGAGACCTGCTTCCGTGTCCTCGTCCAAGCCGGCGTCGACGCCGGAATCTTCACCGTCGCCTCGGTTCGCCTGGCCTCCTACGCCATTCTCGACCTGGGCATGGGCGTGGCCGCGTGGTACCGCGACAACGGCGAACACAGCGAAGACGCTGTCGTGTGGCAGTACAGCGACTTCGCCCTTCGCCTGGTCGGCGTGCACACGCCCTGACGTGGTCAGCCCCGCCGGGGATCCAGCACCGCCCGGCCGGTGATCTTGCCCGCCCTCAGCAGGTCGAACACGCGACCCGCTTCGGAGAGGCCGAACACTTCCGCGCGCACGGGCAGCGATCCGCCTCGAGCGAGTGCGACCACCGCGGTCAGCTCGTTGCGCGAACCCCAGAACGGCAACCGGATTCGGCAGCCCGCGGGCAGTGGACCGGGTTTGGTCACCGGCAGGACCCCGCCCCCGCTGCCGACGACGACCAGGTCGCCCGCCGTGCGCAGCAACGACGGCGCGAGCTCGACACTGCTTGGTGCGGCAGCGAAGTCGAAGACGACGTCGGCGCCCCGGCCGCCCGTGGCAGCGGCGACGGCCTCTGCGGCCGATTCGAGCGCGACCGCCGTGGTGGCCCCGTGCGCGCGAGCCAACTCCAGCGCCTCCTCCCGGGTGTCCACCGCGATCACACGTGCGTCGGTCAAGGACTGCAGGACACCGAGTGCCAGGTGCCCGAGGCCACCGACACCGATCACCACCGCTACGGCTTCTGGCTGGGAAAGCATCGGCAGCGATCCGGCGACGGCGTGGTAGGAGGTGAGCCCCGCGTCCGCGAGCACCGAAGCTTGCACGGGATCCAAGCCGTCCGCCGCGACCAGCCGCGCCGAATCGACCGTGACGGCTTCGGCCATGCCACCGTCGAGACCGAGGCCGAGGCCTGCCGCGGTGAGGGATCCGCTGTTGTCGCAGTAGTTGGTTTCACCGTGACCGCACCGGCCGCACTTCCCGCAACCGACGGGTGCGTGGACCACCACCTGGTCGCCGATCGCGACCGGGTGCTCCCCCGGGCCGAGTGCGGCGACGCGTCCGCAGATCTCGTGGCCGAACGTGAACGGGAGGGCGTAACCGGCGGCCACGCCACCGGCCAGTACCGCGAGATCCGATCGGCACACCCCGGCCGCCAGCACGTCGAGCCGGACCTCACCGGGCCCCGGCACCGGTTCGGGTACATCCTCCAGTGCGGCGGCGTTCGCCCCGATCATCCGGAAAGCACGCATGAGCCTCTTTTCACTCCGCCCCGGCCGCGTTTCTCAGCCTCTCGGCCAGATCGGCCGCTTCTCGCCGGGAAAGCTTGCCGACCCGGTTCTGCGGCAGGGTTTCGACGTGGAACAGGTACTCGGGCCACTTGCCCTTCGCGAGTCCCTCGTGCGCGAGGTGGCGCTGGATTTCCTCCAGCTCCAGGTCATCGCGTTCGGTCACGAGCAACGCGGCGATCCGTTCCCCCAGCACGTCATCGGCCACGGGGACAACGCAGACCTGCTGTGCTTCGGGGTGCCGCGCGATCGCGCTCTCGACTTCGGTGATGTCGACGTTGCGCCCGCCGCGGATGATGATGTCCTTTTCCCGCCCCTTCACCGAAACGGTGCCGCCGGGATGGATCTCCATCAGATCCCCGGTCGGGAGGAATCCGTCCTCCGTGAGGTCCGGTGGTGCCACCTTGCCCGCCAGCGCGTACCCGGTGAACAGCGAAGGACCGCGAACCTGCGCTCGCCCGATCTCGCCGGGCCGGACGGGAACGCCTGCTTCGTCGACCGCGCGCAGGACGGTACCGGGGAACGGGACACCATCGGTACCCAGCCGTCGTTCCTCCGGGTCCGACGGCAGCGATGTGGTGTGCCCGAGGCATTCGGACATGCCGAAGACACGCAGGATCCGGGTGCCCAGGTGCCGCTCGGCCCGGCTCAGCGCGCCGGCGTCCATCGGCCCGCCACCGACCGTCATCGCGGTCATCGCGGTCAGCGCCCCGGCCTGTTCGGCGGCGGCACCCATTTGCAGCGCCATGGTGGGAACGCACATGGTCCACCGCGCGCGGTGGTCGGCCATCAGCCGTACCGCTGTCGCGGGATCCCACCGGTCCAGCAACAGGATCGGCCCGCCGAGCATGAGCGGGAGGTACAGGCCGAAGCAGACCGCCGCGGCGGAGGACAGCGGCACCAGGGCGGCGATCGGGTCACCTGGTCGCAGCCCGACCGCGTCGATGGTGCTCCGGCCCGCGTAGCGCAACGCCGCCTCGCTCTGCACCACGCCCTTGGCCCGGCCGGTGGAGCCCGAGGTCAGCCCGATCACCACACCACCGGCCCAGCGATCGGCGGGCCCCCGCCCGGCACCGGCGGCGCACCAGCCGTCGAACACGGTGGTCTCCGCCCCGAACCGAGCACCGGCATCCCAGCCCGCAAAGGACACCGCGGACAGCACTGCGGCGTCGGGCTCGATGTCATCGCAGGCGGCGGCGAACTCTTCACGGGTGCTGTGCCTGTTGATCAGTGCCAGTGTTCCGCCGAGCCGTCCGACGGCGACCGCGGCGACGACCGTGCGCCAGGTGTTGTCCGCCTGCAGCAACAATGTCGGCTGTTTTCCCGCCAGCTCCGCCAGTACCGCGGCGAGGTGGTTCGCGGCGCCGAGAACGGCACCGGCGGTGTGCGTGCCGTCCGCGTCGATCGCGACCACGGCGTCCGGGTCGGCCGCCGCGCGCTCTGCCAGTTCGGCTGCGAGTTCCTTCATCGCCGCCCCTTCACGGGAGGAACATCTCTCGCTCTTCGCCGAGCAGGGCGATCCGCTTGCCGCGCATCGACCCGACATGGCGCACCGCCGCCGCCCACTCGGGACTGGCCAGCGCGGCGCGCGCGGCGCGCTCGTCGTCGAAGCTGAGCACCGAAAGCCCGTCCCAGCCTTCCGAGCGGGGCTCCAGCGCGCTCGACACCGCGGTGTGCCGCCACGCGCGCAGACCGGGCAGCGGATAGGTCACCTCGGCGTGCTCACCGCGCCACCAGGTGATGAACTGCTCGTGCGTCCACTCCGGCGGCCTGGCCGCGAGAAGGGCGAGGTTGAACATGGGGATCTCCTTCGCGATCGGGTTCAGACGGCTTCGATGTCCAGCTCCGGTGACCTGCCGATCATCAGCGACTCCACCCTGCCGTCGTCGTCGAGCCGGGCGGCGGCCACGAAGGTCGATTCGAACTCCCCGGCCCGGCGGGCCTGTCCCAGCACCAGCTCGTCCCGGCCGTGCGCCGAGCTGGTCAGCACGTGGTGGGTGAGCACCCCCTTCTCGCGCTGGAGCAGATAGCCCTCCATCGCTTCACGGCCACCGGCGAAATCGGTCGCCGCTCCCCCGCCGGTGCCGAAGACGATGGAGAAGCGGAATCCGGGGGAAATCAGCTCCAGCACGTCCTCCGGCCGGTCGGAGTCGATGGTGGCGAACCAGCGGATCAGCGTGGTGGCGCTCATGCGGCACCACCTCGCGGGAGCGGGAACATGCCGAAGTCCGGGTGGAAGAAGGCCTGGTACCGGGCGACGCGGTTGGCCGGGGAGAGCAAGGCGACCGAGGAGAACGAGCCGGTCCCCCGGCCATCTCCCTCGAGCACCACCCCGTAGACCATCTCGAGATCACCGTCCGCGCCGCGGCGCCGGACGGAGTGCTTGCGCCCCACCGCCGGGCGGCCCGCGATGTAGGCCTCCAGATCCGCCAGCCCCGCGCCGCGCACCTCGTTGCCGGGCATGGCGATCAGGAACTCGATCCCCGGTTCGACCAGCTCGAGCCCGCTCAACGGTTCCGGGCCGTCGAGTCGTTCGTAGTAGTCCTCGATGATCACGACGCCGTCCTCCTTGACGAGATTGACGAGATTGACGAACGGCCTTGAACTGACTTTGGTTCAGTTTGATGTCGCAGAGCCTAACCAGGCACTTTCCGGCGGGCAAGGGGCCCCTCAGCCCGCCGGATCGCTCCCCGCGACCATGCGCGCGCAGCAGCCCTCGATGACACCCGAGATGGTGGCCAGGTCCTGCGGGCCGTCCGGCCGGTACCAGCGCCAGACCCCGACGATCAGCCCGAGCAGGCTGCGCGCCATGATCAGCGAGTCCTGCGGCGGGAACTCACCCCTGGCGATGCCCTGCTCGATCAGCTCGGCCCAGTTCCGCTCGATCCGCACCACCAGCTCCCGGCACGCGCGCCGCTCGGTCTCCTCGCGCTTCGACGCCCGTTCGTTGGCCAGCAGGGCGATGTTCGCCTGGAGGATCCGGTTCTGCTGCACCTCCTGCGGCGAGATCGCGTAGGCGGCCGCGGCGGCGGCCCGCAGGCCGGCCAGCGACGTCGGGGCGGCCGCCGTCGCCTCGCGGAACGCGGCGTCGGAGTTGCGCAGCCCGAGCCGCATGATCGTGAGCAGGCAGTGCGCCTTGGACTCGAAGTAGTGGTAGAGCGCGGTGTGGCCGATGCCGACCCTGGCGGCGATGTCCGACCACTTGGTGGCCTCGTAGCCGACGTCACCGAAGCACTCGACGGCCGCCGCGAGAATGGCGGGCCGCTTCGACCTCGGGCCGTCGTCGACCTCGGTCAGCGCCTCGATGCTCATGTTCGACCTCCTCCGCACTGGTGCCGCGACGAGTCTAGACCGGAAAGCTGAACCGGGTTCAAGTTGCCCGCCGGGGCGAGGGGGCGGTCGACGGCGTCTCGATCGTCCGTCATGGCTTCGGTGCTTGCCACTCAGGCTCCGATCGCGTCGAGCAGGGCGTCGTGGTGGCTCTCGTCCACCAGGACGGCGCTGGTCAGGGCACGGCGGACGTGCAGGTGCGCGGAATGCTCCCAGGTGAACCCGATACCACCGTGGACCTGGACGTTCTCCGCGGCGACCCAGCGATAGGCCGCACCGCACACCAGTGCCGCCGTCGCGGTCGCGGCAGCGGCGGACGGCGGGTCGTCCGAAATCGCGGCCGCGGCCCACAGCGACGCCGACCGCGCCGCTTCGACCCGGACCGCCATGTCGGCGCAGCGGTGCTTGATCGCCTGGAAAGCGGCGATCGGCCTGCCGAACTGGACCCGGTTCCGCGCGTGGTGCACGGCGAGTTCCATCGCGGCGGCGGCACCGCCGGTCTGCTCGCACCCGAGTGCCGCCGACGCGCGCTGGAGCACCAGGCCGATGACGGCGGCGGCCTCACCCGGCGTGCCGACGGGGACGGCCGCGACGCCGTCGAAGGTGATGTCCGCGAGCTGGCGGTTGGGATCCATGGCAGGCAACGGGGTCCGGTCCACTCCCGCGGCCATACCGTCCACCGCGAACAAGGTCGGTCCCCCGGCGGTGTCCGCCGTGACGAACAGCAGGTCCGCGGACGCCCCTTCGACAACGAGTACCTTCCCGCCGTCGAGCCGCCAGCCCGCGCTCGGCTCGAAAACCGCCCAAGTCTGGCTGTTCTCCCGATAGGCCAGCGTCGCGGTGGCGTCGCCGGCCACCAGCTTCGACATCAGTTCGCGTCGCGTCTCCTCGGCGCCGGAGCCGTGCAGCAGGACGCCGACCCCGAGCACCGCGGTCGAGAACCAGGGCAGCCGGGCGAGCGAGCGCCCCAGTTCTTCGGCGACCACGCCGACCTCGCGGAAGGTGGCGCCCATACCACCGTGCTCTTCGGGCACGTCGAGACCGACCGCGCCGATTTCGGTGGCGAAGCGCCGCCACACCGCAGGATCCCAGCCACGGCTGGGGTCTCGGGAGGGTTCGGTGTGCCGTTCGAGGAAGTCACGGACCACCGCGCGCAGTTCCTCGGCGTCGGCATCCGGGGTGATGCGCGGGATCATGCCGTTTCTCCGTCCTCGGCCGCGAGCAGGTCGGCGTAACGCAGGGTGGCCTCGGCCCGCCGGTTCGGCAGCGTGTAGGGCGGGAACAGTCCTTCGTCGGGCTGGGTGCCACGCAGCAGCGCCTGTGCGAGGTTGACCTTGTGTACCTCGGTCGCGCCGTCGGCGAGTCCCATGTGGAACGACTCCAGCACCCACTTGCCGAACGGCAGTTCCTTGGAGATACCAAGGGAACCGTGGATCTGGATCGCGCGGCCGGCCACGTCGGCGAGCACCTTCGGCATGGCGGCCTTGACCGCGGAGATGTCCGCGCGGACCTTCTTGTAGTCGTTGTAGCGGTCGATGCGCCAGGCGGTGCGGAGCACCAGCAGCCGGAACTGCTCGAGCTGGATCCACGAGTCGGCGATCATCTCCTGCACCAGTTGCTTGTCGGCGAGCCGTTCGCCCTTGCTGGTGCGTGACACCGCACGGCGCTTCATCATCTCGAACGCGGTCCGCACGAGCCCGACCGTGCGCATCGCGTGGTGGATCCGGCCCCCGCCGAGGCGGGTCTGCGCGACGGCGAACGCCCCGCCCCTGGCCCCGAGCAGGTTCTCCGCCGGGACGCGTACGTCCGTGTAGCGCAGGTATTGGTGGGTACCGGTGGATTCCTCGTGTCCCCACACGGACACGTCGCGAACCCGTTCCACCCCAGGGGTGTCCGCCGGCACGACGAACATGGACATGGACTTGTGCGGTGGGGCTTCGGGTTCGGTGACGGCCATGACGATGAGGAACTCCGCGAACGACGCGTGGCTGGAGAACCACTTCTCGCCGTTGATGACCCAGGTGTCGCCGTCGAGCCGGGCGGTGGTGCGGAACGCGGTGGGGTCGGAGCCGCCGTGGGGCTCGGTCATCGAGAAGCACGACACGATCTCACCGTCGACGAGCGGTTCGAGATAGGTCTTCTTCAGGTGGTCACTGCCGTAGTGGGCGAGGATCTCCGCGTTCCCCGAGTCCGGCGCCTGGCAGCCGAACACCACCGGCCCGGAATGGGTGCGGCCCAGCTTTTCGTTGAGCAGCGCGAGCCGGAGTTGCCCGAAGCCCTTGCCACCCAGCTCCGGGCCGAGGTGCGCGGCCCACAGGCCACGCTCGCGGACCTGCCGCTGCAGCGGTGCGATCAGTGCGTTGCGGACCGGGTCCCTGGTGTTCCAGGCGTGCTCGATCACCTGGTCCACCGGTTCGACCTCGGTGCGGACGAACTCCTCGACCCAGTCCAGTTCCTCCTGGATCCCGGGATCGGTTTCGAAATCCCAGCTCATCACCCGCTCCTAACGCGTGAGCACCGTGCAGGCGGAAATGCCCGGCGCCCCGTAGACGTGGGTGAACCCGACTCGCGGGTCACCCGGAACCTGGTGTGCTCCCGCCGCACCGCGCAGCTGGAGCACGTTCTCGAAGACCTGCCGCAATCCCGACGCACCGATCGGCTCGCCGTTCGCGAGGCATCCGCCGTCGGTGTTGACCGGCAGGCGCCCGCCGATCCCGGTCTCCCCGGCGTCGATCAGGTCCTGCTGCGCACCGTGTTCGCACAAGCCGGTTTCGGCCAGGTGCATCAGTTCGGCACCGGATTCCGTGTCCTGCACCTGAGCGACGTCCACTTCGGACGGTTCGACACCCGCTGCTTCGAACACCGCGCGCGACGCCTCCACCGTCGGCGAGTCCGCGCGCTCGGAGGCGATCCAGGGCGCGAAGACCTCGAAGGATCCGTAGCGGCGGCTGCGGAAAGCCGCGGCACGCAGGAAGATCGGCCGTTCGGAGTACTCGCGTGCCTTGTCCGCGCGGCACAACACCAGGGCGACCGCGCCTTCACCGGGTGAGCAGTACATGTACTGGGTCAGCGGGTGCGAGATCATCGGCGCCGCGGCGATCTCGGCGGCGCCCAGCTCCTTCCGCCGCCACGCCATCGGGTTCTTCGCGCCGTTGCGGAACGCCTTCTCCGCGATGGCCGCCAGCACGGCCGGGTCGAGGTTGTGCTCGTGCAGGTAACGCTGGATCTTCATGCCGAAGAACTGCGTCGTGACCATCAGCCCGGTCTCGCCGTACCAGGAGCCGATTCCGTGCTCGGCGGGGTCCGTGTTGAACGCGCCGCGCGGGTGCTTGTCGAACCCGATCACGATGCCGATGTCGTGCTGACCCGACCTGATCGCCGCCTCCGCCGCGATCAGCGCGCTGCCGCCGGTCGCACACCCGTTGGCGACGTTGATGAAGGGCAGCCCGGTCAGTCCCAGCTCGGAAACCAGGGTGTCGGCGTCACCGGCGGAATGCGAGCCGCCGAAGCCGAACCGCATGTCGGAGAAGCGCAAACCGGCGTCCCGCAGGGATTCCCTGGCCGCGTGCACGGCTTGCGCGCGGCCGGACACACCTTCCGTGCGGCCGAACCGGTGCATGCCGATCCCGATGATCGCGACTTCCGGCCGTGGCCGCTCAAGCATGGTCCACCCCCACGAACGCGAAGGTGTACACCGGCCGTCCGTCGGCGTCGTCCCGGAACGGCACGAAGGTCAGTTCCATCGGCATCCCGATCTCCAACAGCGCCGGATCGTTCTCGACCAGCCGCGCTTCGACGATCAGCTGCCCCGGCAGTTCGACGTACCCGACGCCGTACGGCTCGTGGGCTTCGGCGCCGGTGTAGGGCGGTTTGGGCCGGAAACCCTGGATCGTCCACGACCACAACGTGCCCTGGCGGGCCAGTTCGACATCCTCCATCGCCGAGCCGGTGCATCGTGGACACCCTTGCTGCCGCGGGAAGGTGTGGGCACCGCAGCCGGAGCAGCGGCTGCCCAGCAAGGCGAACCCAGCCTGGGTTTTGGTGAACAGCGAATCGTCCACGGTCTTCACGGTGCGGCCAGCCTTCCCCCGTCGACGGCGAGCAAGGCACCTGTGGTGTAGGTCGCGTGCGGCCCGCACAAGTACAACGCGGCACCGGCGATCTCCTCCGGGCGGCCGACCCGCCGCGACGGCCACTGCCCGGCCATCTCCCCCACCGCCTCCATGTCCCAGGCCTTGCTGATGTCGGTGAGGAAGGGCCCGGCGAGGATCGTGTTGACCCGGACGTCCGGCCCGTACTCCTGCGCGAAGCCCGCGGTGAGTGTGTTGAGGGCGGCTTTCGCCGCGGCGTAAGGGAGATCGGAGGCTGTCGGCCGCCCCGAGGCCATCGACGAGATGTTCAGCATCGCGCCGCCACCCCTGGCGGCCATCCGCTTGCCCGCGGCGGCCATCAACCGGAACGGGCCCTTGAGGTTCACCGCGATCACCTTGTCGAACAACGCCTCGCTGACCTCGTCCAGGCTCGGGTAGAGCGGCGCGATCCCGGCGTTGTTGACCAGCACGTCGACCGGTGCCAGTGACTCCTCCACCTCGTCGAGCAACTCGGGAAGCCGGTCCCAGTCGCCGACGTGGGCCGCGTACGCGTTCACCCGGCGTCCGGTCGCATCGGCCAGTTCCCCGGCCAAGGCCGCGCAGCTTTCCAGCTTGCGCGACACCACCGCGACGTCGGCTCCGGCGGCGGCGAAGGCGATCGCGATCTCCCTGCCCAGTCCTCGTGAACCGCCGGTCACCAGCGCGGTCCGGCCCGCGAACGGCTGCCCGCTTTCCCGGACCGCCGCGACGGTCTCGGTGATGCTTCCGATCATTTCGGGATGTCCTTCCAGGCGATACCGCGGTCGGCGCGGGGTTCCGGGGGCAGGCCCAGCAGGCGCTCCGCGATGATCGTGCGCTGCACCTCGTCCGAGCCGCCGGCGATGCGGTATCCCGGCGCGCCCAGCACGTGCTCGGTCCAGCGGTAACTGCCGTCGCCGGTGTCGGCGACGAGCCTCGGCCCCAGCACCACCGCGGCGGCGTCCGAAACCAGCTGGAGCCGCTGGGACCAGGCCAGCTTCCGCAGGGAACCCAGCGGCCCCGGCTCACCGCCCGCCAGCCGCGACTCGCGGTCGCGCTGAGCGGAAACCGCCGCGACCCGTTCGGCGGCCCACACCTCCGCCAGCAACCGCCGCACCTCGGGATTGTTCATCCGCCCGAGCCGCCGCGCGTCCTCCGCCAGCTCGGCGAACCCGCCGCCGAGATCCGCGTTCGCACCGGAATGGCCGCGTTCGAAGCCCAGCGTGGCCAGTGTCACGGACCATCCGGCGCCGACGTCACCCAGCCTCAGCGAGTCCGGGATCCGGACCTCGTCGAGGAAAACCTCGCAGAAGGACGATCCACCGGACATCTGACGCAGCGGCCGGACTTCGACGCCCGGTGTGTCCATCGGCAGCAGGAACGCCGTCAGTCCCTTGTGTTTCGGCACCTCCGGGTCGGTCCGCGTGATCAGCTCACCCCATCCGGCGAACTGGGCGCCGGAGCTCCACACCTTCTGCCCCGTCACCACCCACTCGTCCCCGTCGCGCACCGCACGGGTCGCCAGTCCGGCGAGGTCCGATCCGGCGGACGGCTCCGAGAACAGCTGGCACGCCAGCGCATCCCCGCGCAACAGCGGGCGCACCAGCTTTTCCTGCTGTTCCGCGGTACCGAACATCCGCACCGTCGGCGCGATCAGGGCGGTGCTCACCGAAGTCAGCTCGTGTTGTCCTGGCGTCTCGAACTCCCGCTCGGCGTCGGCGAAAGCCTCTTCGTGCAACGCGGTCAGGCCTGCCCCGCCGTGCTCGACCGGCCAGGACAGGGCGCCGTACCCGGCGTCGAACTTCGTGCGCTGCCAGTCCTGGATGCGGGTGATCAGCGCGCGTTCCTCGGCATACGGCAGGTCGTGGAACACCGCGACCGAGCGCCGCGGTCCGTCACCGCGTGAGGGCAGCAGCCCGGCCAGCCACTTGCGCGCGGCAGCGGTGAACTCGGTCAGTTCCGCCTCCGACACAGCGTTCATCGGGCGGTCCACCCCCCGTCGATGGCCAGCACCTGGCCCGTGCAGTAAGTCGAAGCGGCCGAAGCGAGGAAGAGCAGCGCACCATCGAGTTCGGCGGGATCACCGGACCGCCGGAGCATGGTGTTGCGCTCGATCCAGCGCAGCGAAGCGTCATCTTCGAACAGGGCGTCGTTCATTTCCGTGCGGAACCAGCCCGGGGCGAGCGCGTTGACGCGCACCCCGGCCCGACCCCAGTGCCCGGCGAGCTGGCGGGTCAGTCCGACGAGCCCGGCCTTGCTCGCCGCGTAACCGGCGCCGCCGCGGGGTGCGGTGGACACGAGCCCGACGATCGAACTGACGTTCACGATCGACACCGGACGGTCCGCCGCGGCACCGGCGACCAGTTGCGCGAGGTGGAACGGCGCGGTGAGGTTCGTCGCGAGCACGTCGGCGAAGGCCTCCGGGCTTTCCTCGTGCGGACGGGATTTGCTCGCGGTCCCGGCGTTGTTGACCAGGATGTCGATCGCGCCGTCCTCCGCGACGACCCGCTCGACGAGCGCGGCACGGTCTTCCGTCGACGACACGTCACCCGGCATCACCCGGATTCCGGGGACGTCGGCGGCGAGCTTTTCGAGCCGCTCCTCGCGGCGGGCGGAGGCCCAAACCGCCGCTCCGGCCGCGGCGAGCACGCGGGCGAACCGGTCGCCCAGCCCGGACGAAGCTCCGGTGACCACGGCGGTGCGCCCGGTCAGGTCGAACAGCTCACCAGGGACGGGAACGTTCATCGGCGCTCCTCCGCCAGCAGGCGCCGGGCGTCCGCGATCATCGCCGCGATCGCGGGCGGCAACTGCTCCTGGACGGGATCGTGGTGCGCGCCCGTCCGGTGCCGGACCAGGTTGTGCCCCATGATCGCCGCCATTTTCATCCGGCCGAGCGCGCTGAACCACACCGTGGCCTCGGCCGTGCCACCG
Source organism: Amycolatopsis sp. YIM 10 (assembly GCF_009429145.1). Classification (GTDB taxonomy): domain Bacteria; phylum Actinomycetota; class Actinomycetes; order Mycobacteriales; family Pseudonocardiaceae; genus Amycolatopsis. Next base: position 6,224,898 of record NZ_CP045480.1, read on the forward strand.
TCGTCGCCCCGCGCCTCGCGGTAGGCCTCGCCCAGTTCCCGCTCGGACGGAAGCCCTTCGACCACACGGCCGGAGCCGGGGAAGAGCCGGCCATCGGTGAACACGCCGAACCAGCCGAGGTCGACCCGCGGGTCACCGACGCTCCAGATCTCCCAGTCGATGAGCGCCTGGCGCACCTCGCCGTCGAACAACAGGTTCCCGAGGCGGAAGTCGCCGTGCAGCACCACGGGTGGCACCGGTTCGGGCACGTGCGCCAGCAGTTCGCCGACGAGTTCCTCCCCGCCGGGGCGCAACTCGTCCGGCACGGCCCGCATGGTCCGCGCCCACCGCCCGACCTCCTCGCCGGGAACAGTCGCCTCCGGCGGGGTCCGGCCGGAGGCGGTGACGGACCGGCCCAGCTCATCGAGCGGGACGGCGTGCAGCGCGCCCAGCACCCTGGCGGCATCGAGCATCCGGGCGCGGGCGAGCGCGGGCTCGATCTCCGCATCGACCTCGAGCACGGGTTCCACGGCCTCACCACCGGCGAAGTCCATCGCGAACCACGCCGGCTCCTCGTCCTCCCTGGCCCGGACCGCGGGAACCGGGACACCGGTGCCCGCCAGCGCCGTCAGAATGGTGGCCTGGTGCAGAACATCGTTGCGGCCCAACGCCTTCCGGCCCGGCGGCACCGCCTTGACGACATAGCAGGCGGCCGCGTCGCGGATGACGTAGGTCAGCCCCGAACGCCCGCCTTCCAGCACGGTCAGCGGACCCGCGTCCGCGAGCCCGAGCGCGTCGCGCACCCTGGCGCCGAGCACCGGGTCGGCGTCGGTTTCCATTGTGGACGTCCTCATGCTCTGGTCAGCGCCCGGTCCACTTCGGCTCGCGCTTCTCCAGGAAGGCCGCGACACCTTCGGCGGCATCGTCGGAGTTCAGCGTGACCCCGACCGCGAGGTGCTCCAGCACCATCAGCGAAGCGATGTCCGCGTCGAGACCGCGGTCGATCGCCATCTTCGTCAGCTTCATCTGGAACGGGCTCTTGTCCGTGAGCCGGCTGACGAACTCCTCGACCGTCGCGTCCAGCCGGCCCTCGGGCGCACTGGCGTTGATCAGGTCGAACTCGTCGGCTTCCTTGCCGGACATCAGCTTTCCGGTGAGCATCAGCTCCTTGGTCTTCCGGATGCCGAGCATCCGCGGCAGCCGGTAGATCGGCCCCGCCCCGCCGAACAGCGCCCGGCGGATGTGGAAGTCCCCGATCTTCGCCGTTTCGTCCGCGATGGCGAAGTCGCACGAGATCATCACCTCGAACCCGCCGGCGGTCACGTAGCCCTCGAGCACCGCCACCGACGGCTTGGTCATGTTGTAGAGGCGGTCGCAGACCTTCGCCGAGACCACGGCGACGTCCATCGCCGTGCTCGAACCGATGAAGTCCGACTGCAGGCTGTCGAGGTCGAACCCGGAGGAGAAGGTGTTCTCCCGCCCGCGCACCACCACGACCCTCAGCTCGGGGTCGGCCTCGATCTCGGTGATGATGCCGTCGAGGCGGTGCAACATCGCCACCGTGATGCAGTTGCGCTTGTGAGGGCGGTTGAACCAGATCCGCGCGACCTGCCCGTCACGCTCGAACTGGAGGTCGTCTTCGACTGCCATGCTTCCTCCCAAATTGAACTGAACTCACTTCAAGTTCGCATGGCGTGCCCAACGACGTCAAGACCCGGCTGCGGCCGCCATCAAGGGATGGGGACTTGAACCAATGTCAGTTCATGTCTACGGTGTGCTCACGCCGGGCCCCCGCGGGCTCCGGCGGTCGTCCCGTCAGAGCGCAAAGGAGCGCCGATGCCGACACCCACGTTGACCGACCAAGATCGAGTCGCCCGCAGAGCGGCACTGGCAGCCGCGGTGGGAACCGCCATCGAGTACTACGACTTCGCCATCTACGGGTACCTCGCCGTCGTGCTGGCCCCGCTGTTCTTCCCCGGCCAGGACGGCCTGCTCGGCGTGCTCAGCACGCTCGGCGTCGTGTCCAGCGGGTTCATCGCCCGGCCGCTGGGCGGGCTGTTCTTCGGGCGGCTGGGCGATCGCCGCGGGCGCAAGGCGGTCCTGATGGCCACCGTGACGCTGATGGGCGCGGCGACCACCCTCACCGGACTGCTCCCCACCTTCGCGTCGGCCGGTATGGCCGCGCCCATCCTGCTCACCCTCCTGCGGATCGTGCAGGGCTTCTCCGCCGGTGGTGAGATCGGCGGTGCCGCCTCGCTGTCCACCGAGTCCGCGCCCGCCCTGCGGCGTGGCTTCTTCGGCTCCGCGACCTCCATCGGGATCTCGCTCGGTCTCGCCGCCGCGGCCGCGACGGTCGGCACCCTCAGCGCGGTCACCTCCACCGCGCAGCTGAGCGAGTGGGGCTGGCGAGTTCCCTTCCTCATCGCCGCGCCGCTGCTGGTGGTCGCCGTCCTCTACCGGATGCGCGTCGAGGACTCCCCGCTGTTCCTCCGGATGGTGGAGGAAGCGGCTCCGCCGAAGGCACCGGTGACCGAGGTCTTCCGCGACCACAAGGCGGGCGTGCTGCGGGTCGTCGGCATCGCCTATTCCACGATGACCACCGGCGGCCTCGCGTCGGTGTACCTCCTCGTCCACCTCTCGGCGGTGCTGAAGTATCCGCTGACCGGCGCGCTGTGGCTGATCGTGCTCATCGTGCTGATGCCGCTGGCGATCATCCCCTGGTCGGGTTCGCTGAGCGACCGCTTCGGGCGCCGCCGGGTACTGACCGCGGGCATGGCGGGCTTCGTCGTGCTGTCGGTTCCGTGTTTCTGGGTGATGCAACAGGGATCGCTCGCGCTCGCCGTGGTGGCCGCGTTGATCCTGAACATTCCCTTCAGCGTCCAGCAGGGCGTGGTCTACGCCCAGTACTCGGAACTCTTCCCGACGCGCGTCCGCTACACCGGCGTCTCACTCGGCTTCAACATCGGCGGTGTGGTCGGCACGGGGATCGTCTCGCTGGTGGCGACCTGGCTGGTCACGGCCACCGGCATCACCCTGGCTCCGGCCTTCTACGCCATCTTCGCCGCGCTGGTCGGGCTCGCCGTCATCGCGACCATGCGTGAAACCTCGGGGAGCGCCTTGCGGGAACGGGAGATTTCCGAGGTGCCGCGATCCGCCGACGGGGGTTACACCGCTGTTTGACCTTCCACCAGTGAGAAAGGGGCAGGCCTTGCGACGGTTCGACGGCCTGAACGTGCTGCTGACCGGCGCCACCGGCGGCCTGGGCACGGCAATCGCGGAACGACTCGCCGGCGAAGGCGCTTCGATCGCCCTCACCGACATCGACGTGACCGCCTGCGAGGAACTCGGGAAACGGCTCGGCGGCACCACACTGGCCGTCCACCTCGACGTCGCCGAGGAAGACGACTGGCTGCGCGCGGTCGCCACGGTGCGGCAGGAGTGGGGCTCGCTGCACGTCCTGGTGAACAATGCGGGCGTCGGAAGTCTGGGCACCGTGGAGACCGAGACGCGGCAACGGTGGGATCAGGTCGTCGCGATCGACCAGCTCGGCACGTGGCTGGGCATGAAGCACGCCGGCCCGCTCATCGAACGCTCGGGTGGCGGCGCGATCGTGAACATCGGGTCGATCCTCGGCACGACCGGCGGCCTCGCCAACAGCTTTTCCTACGCGGCGGCCAAGGGCGCGGTACGGGCGATGACAAAGAACGCGGCACTGCACTGGGCGACCGCCGGGGTACGGGTCAACACCGTCGTCCCCGGCTTCATCGGCACGCACACCCTGCTCGAACGGTACGAGCACACCGACCGCCACGCCGCGATGCTGGCAAACACCCCGATGCGACGCCTGGGCCACCCGGCGGAAGTCGCCGCCGCCGTCGCCTACCTGGCCGGCGGCGACTCCGCCTACACCACCGGCACAGACCTCCACGTCGACGGCGGCTGGTCCGCCCGATAGCCACCCATTCGTGAGTCGCGCTCAGGGTTACTTTCTGAATCAGCCTGGTTGAGGTTGACGTAGTGCTTCGGCCGCAGCGTGTCATGGGCCGTGCCGACGATTTACTCGGGCGTCGCTACCGCACGGCCCGCCGCGAATCCTGACATGGTGGATCGCCGAGAACTTACTCGACGACCTTGGTCGTCTCCCGGCAGAACACCTGGTTGCCATTGTCCCAGCCACACGCATCGAAGTAAGCCGTGTCGCCGTTCGTGAAGCTCGACGGGAGGGAGATACAGGACGTTTCACCGTTGTAGGCGTGGACGCTCTTCTTCCAGGAGCCGAACTTCACCGTCAGGCCGACGGACGTCCCGGCCGGGGAGAGATGGTCCGTGAGGCACAGGTCATCCCGGTCGTCACCGCCGTTGCTGTCGTCAAAGACGACATGGCCCCAGCTGTCACCATTTCCGATGTACCATTTCTTTCCGTCCGGCGTGTCGGCGGCCGCGGACGCCGACCCGACGAAGGCGCCCAGGGTCAACACGGTCATCCCCGCGGTCAGAGCGGCGCTGACCAGGATCTGTCGTTTCACTTTTGTCCCCCAATGTTGGGTATTCGGGATAGTGGCCCCATTTCGCTGGGGCACGGGCATCAGCATTACCGACGACCCGGGGCGGGCACACCACCTTTTCCCCGGAGGGAAAACACGTCAAGCCCAGCGAACTCGGCGGTGCCACCGCCCATCACAAAACCTGGCGGACCGCGGACCGAGCCTGCGCGCTGAGACGCCACAACCGCACGGTGCCGTCGACCGAGTCGGAGGTGGCCAGCACCGAACCGTCGGGGTGCAGGGCCATGGTGGTGGCGGGCGTGTCGATGGTTCGCACGAGCCTGCCGGTGGCGAGTTCCCGGACGTCGACACCGCCGCCGGGAGAGCCGGTGGCGCGCAGGCCGGCGGCCGGGGCGACGGCCGTCCCCTGACGAAAATCGGCGCCGAACGGTCGCGGAAGTTCCTCGACCGTGCCGTCGGCGCGAAAGGTCACGCCACCGGGAAAGGGCGTGGACAGGCGTGCGGAACGGCTGGGTGCACCGGTGGCGACCTCCCACAGGACGGCCACCGCCCGCGAGCCCGGCCCATGTCCCCACACGGCGAGCGCCTCGCCGTCCTGGCTGAAAGCCAACCCGTTCACCCGCACCGGAGCCACCAAGAGTTCCCGCCAGGGCTGTTCAGCACCAAGGATCGCCGCCAGGTCGCTCTCGGCGCCCCGCTCACCTTCGGCGGCGAGCACCCGCAGTTCCGCGATCGCTTCGTCGCGTCGCTTCTGCTGCGACAGCAACGCCGCTCGAGTACGCCGGTACGCCGACGTGGCGAGCAGGTCGATCGCCACTGCCCGGAAACCGGCGAGCCACCAGCCTCGCGACTCCTCCACCAGACGTTCGTGCAGCCAGTCGCTCGGCCCGATGTCGGCCAGCAACGCCACCGCGTCCGCGGTCCGGGCTCGCCACCACAGCAGCACGACCCAGGACAACTCCAGCGTCGCGCCCTCCCGGCGGAGCCGGTCGAGGTAGTCCGTCCGCACACCGGAACGGTCGGCCAGGCCGCAAGCCCGCAGCCAGCCGCCCACCCGCCGGAGGTCGGCCGAGTGCTCCGGAGCCCGCCGCAGTTGTGCCACCGCCTCCGCGTAACGCCCCTGCCCGGCCAGCAGGCTCGCCAAGCGCCGCTGGGCCCGGTGACTTCCGGCGTCCGCCAGCGGCCGCAGCACCTCGATGGCCTCGGGCAGCCGCCGCTCACAGACGAGGTGCTTCGAGTAGGCCCAGCGCGCGAACCGGTCACCGGCGGTCATCCGCTCCCGCAGCTCATCGAACTGACCGGCGCGCGCCAGGCAGCGGACGAGGTGCCACGCCGCCTGCTCGTCACCGGCGGCCGTCAGGTCGCGCAGTTCCTGGACGCGCCCGGCCCGCGCAAGCGTTTTCGCCCTCTTGCCCCGAGCACAAAACTCGTTCACGGGCGGATCCACTCCACGGTCGGGCACCTCCCCGGCCATTACACCAGCCCCCGGTCGAGGTCCGGCCGCGTCGGCAGCATCCGGCCACTCCTGGTTACCGGTGTTGGCCACTGGTGCGCCGCGGCCTGGTGGTGCGGGTCAAGTCACCGGAGGACGGCCAGCCGACGAACGCGCTGTAAGTCCACGGTGGACCAGAAATCCGCCGCGTCAGGACCATCAGCACCCGCCGGCTGCTGCCGGACAGTCACTGAGGCTGACGACGACCTGTTCGCAGTCGACCCGGGCCGCCCATGGCGGACTCAGCGGTCTCAGGATCGCTTCCATACAGTCAGCTCGAATTTCAGATCCGGGTCCAGGTAGCCATTGCTTGACTTGTCGATCAATTTCAGCAGGGCGACATTTTCCTCGTCGGTAATAACACAGAAAGACTGTCCGATTTCGAGATCGTCATGCTTGACTGATCCACTGACCGCGTCCGAGCGGGCAGCCTGGGCGCATTCTTGCGGATTCTCCGCTCCCACCGAAGGCGCGTTACCCATATATTCCGCGTTATTCATTCCCAGCCCCTCGGGGCTGCAGTTCCAGTACCTCAGGTCATCCTTGTCCTTGAGGTCCGTGTTGACCTTGACAGTGCCGGCGTCAAGATCAGCCGCGGTTATCTGACAAGAGGAGTCGGGTGCCCCCAACGTGAATGGCCGCTTCTCTATCGCCAACTTGTACCCGCCAGCCGAAGACGACGATGGCGGCGCGGTTGACGACGACCCACTTGTTGACGGCGGACTGACCGGCGCCGGAACTACCGCTGGGTCAGATGGTGGCGTATTCGTTGTGGCAGTGGTCGTGGCAGTACGGTCAACCAGAACAATCACCAATACGGCAACCGTGGCAAGCAGTACCGCACCAAGCAGGAGAGCCACCGCATGCTTCTTGCGACTCCCGCGCGGGGTTTCGACGCTTTCGTGCGAAGTCCCGGCAGGGAGGCAGGTAAGTAGTTCAATGGCGAAAGCGGCCGCGTGTGCGGCCGCGACGGGTTGCCAGTGGTCGTCCGCGTTGGGCGTTTTGCCGGTGAGCAGGTCAGAGATGCCCCGGATGACGAGTGCGTCCACCCCGGCGTTGAGGTAGGCCGTGTGCAGAAAACCGTGACCTTCCATGTCGACGGCGACCGCATCGCCGCAGTAGCGATCCAGGTGCTCGGCGGTCGACGACTCGCGATGGGCGATGACCACGCTGCCCGCCGCGAGTGGTTTGACGACCGCCGAGGGCATGACAGGTGAGGGAGCGATTCGACCACGCCACTCACCTGAGCGTGCCACGGAAATGGCACGTTGCTTGAGCCGATTGGAAGGCCGGTGAGTTTTGATCCGCGGATAGTAGCCGTGTGCGGTGTCTTTCCCTTCTTCGTAGTCGTAGATCGGGTCAGCCACCACCACGTCGCCGAGGGCGACATCCTTGCGTCCGCCGGCGACACCGACGAACAGCGCGGCCTCCGGCCTGAAATGGGCGATGGCACGTTCCAGCTCCACCCCGGCGGCAGTGTTGCCCTGCCCTGTTTCGAGTAACACCACCATCCACGGGGATCCGTCACGTCCCAGCACTGTGCCGGTCTCGTAGATCGTGCCGCCCGGGTGCTGGCGCTCGATGATCGGACCCGACAGGTGCGCGCGGACGGCGTGGTATTCCACCGGTAATGCCGTACACACCACAGCGATCCGCACTCTGGCACGCGGTGCGGTTCGCGGTGTGGAACTGGTCATGCCCGGGCCGCCAAGGGCTGGTTCGACATTTGCCGCCGGTGTGGTGTGCGCGTCAAGTGCGACTCCCCCTCAGTTACTACGTGCGATCACGTCCCTACGAGGAACGGGAGCGTACCGGAGCCCGGGACGTAGGCCAACGGAAACAACCCGGTCGAGAAAAGCGGACTTACCTGGCCGCGGGCGAAAACAAGTCTGATCTACTTCATGGCACGGCTGATCAGTTGAAACTGATGTGCTTGGGTACCGGCGCAGCGCCCAACGACGCGGACTTCGGCCAGTTGCTCCGGCGCAACCGCGGCGGGCAGCGAGTCCGCACCGCGTGGTGGAGCGCTTCGATGACCACTGCACCGAAGCGCTCCGTACGACGATTTTCGTTCCAGTGTCGGGCTACCGGGATCGAGGCGGGCAGCCCGTCCGGCCACACCCGCACCATCCTGGCGTCGAGCAGGCATGCGCGGACCGCGACCGCTGCCGGATCTCCGCCAATCGAGCGGCCAGATCCTCAAACATCCCGGCGCCCCGGCACCGCACCGGGCTGGGAGACGACACGAACGGGTGATGCATCGAGTGTCAGAAATTCCTCTCCGCGAGCGAGGTCCACGGTGGCGTTGCGTGGCCCGGCCACGTGGGCAGCACGCACGGGCACCGTGGCCGGCGCGCTCAGCGTGCTGACCGACTGGGCCAGCACAAACCCCAGCAGCACACCGCTGACCAGCGTCCATGCCGTAAATGAACACAGAATTCGGAGCGAGCAGACGATCTTCATGGATCTCCCCTTCCCCGTCGCCGGGTGGGCATCGGCGCGGCCGCGCGGGCGACGCCGGGCCGCCGATCCCCCGTAATAGTCAGGTTGACAAAAAGATGGAGCGAGACTCACCGTAAGCGCCGGACTTCTTTTAGTCAAGATGACAAGAAGGTAGTGTGTGCCCCATGCCGCCCCGGACACCGCCACGCCGCGCCATCGCCGTCGACCTCGCGATCCTGACCGTGCGCGAGCGCCAGCTGCAGGTCCTCGTCGTCGAACGCGGCAAAGAACCCTTCCTCGGCGCCCTCGCCCTACCCGGCGGCTTCCTCGAACCCGGCGAAAACCTCGACCAGGCCGCGCATCGCGAACTCGCCGAGGAAACCGGCCTCGACGCGAACACTCTCCACATCGAGCAACTCGCCAGCTACGGAGACCCCGACCGCGACCCCCGCAGCGTCGTCTCAGTCTGCTACGTCGCGCTCATGCCCGACCTGCCCTTGCCGACCGCCGGCGGAGACGCCCGCCGAGCCCGCTGGACAGCCGTGCAACCACTCCTCGACAACCCCGCAGCCCTGGCGTTCGACCACCACGTCCTGCTCACCGACGCCGTCGAGCGCGCCCGCGGCAAACTCGAATACACCACCCTCGCCACAGCCTTCTGCCCACCCACGTTCACCGTCGCCGACCTACGCCAGGTCTACGAAACCGTCTGGAACACCCGCCTCGACCCGGCCAACTTCCACCGCAAAGTCACCCGCGCCGAAGGCTTTCTGCTACCGACCACAAAAACGGCGGCCAGCCAAGGTGGACGTCCGGGCAAGCTCTACCACGCAGGAAAAGCGACCCAGCTCTACCCGCCACTGCTACGCGATTGAACACTCCATCCTATTGCGCGGACCGGAATTTCGTGCCCGCTACAACGAGCCGATAGCTTCGGATTCATGGAATGGAGCTTTCAAACAGCCGAAGAACTCATTGCCGCGTTACGCGCCGGGGCGGTGACATCGGTGGAACTGACCGACGAGGCGATCGCCCGTATCGAGCGCGACGACGAGGTGATCAACGCGATCTGCGTACCGGACTTCGACCGGGCGCGGGCCGCCGCGGACAGTGCCGACCAGGCACGTGCGCGTGGCGAGGACCGGCCGCTGCTCGGCATTCCGGTGACGGTCAAGGAGTCCTACAACATCGCCGGGCTGCCCACGACCTGGGGCATGCCGCCGCATCGGGACTATCTGCCGTCCGAGGACGCGGTACAGGTGTCACGGCTCAAGGCCGCGGGCGCGGTGGTGCTCGGCAAGACCAACGTTCCCCTGGGACTGCAGGACATCCAGAGCTTCAACGAGATCTACGGCACCACCAGCAACCCGTGGGCGCACGGCCGCACGGCGGGCGGGTCCTCCGGCGGGTCGGCGGCGGCTCTGGCGTCCGGGTTCGGCGCGTTGTCCATCGGTTCCGACATCGGCGGCTCGCTGCGCACTCCCGCGCATTTCTGCGGCGTCTACGCGCACAAGCCGACGCTCGGACTGGTGGCGAACCGCGGCATGGTCCCACCGTCCGAACCGGCCTTGCCAGTCGACCTCGACCTCGCCGTCGTCGGGCCGATGGCGCGCACCGCCCGCGACCTCGCGCTCCTGCTCGACCTCATGGCCGGACCGGACCCGCTGACGCACGGCGTGGCGCACCGGCTGGCACTACCGCCCGCCCGCCACGAACGGCTCGGCGATTTCCGCGTCCTGGTTCTCGACGAGCATCCGCTCATCCCGACCGGATCCGCCGTGCGGGCGGGTGTGAACCGGGTGGCCGACGCGCTCGTCGACGGCGGCGCCCGCGTCGCACGGCACAGTCCCCTGCTGCCCGATCTGACCGAAGCCGCGACGCTCTACATGCAGCTGCTGATTTCGGGCTCCGTCGCGCGTTTTCCCATCGACTCGGACGCCGCCGCCGGACTCAGCGCGGACGACCGGAGTCTTGACGCCGTGCGACTGCGCGCCATGGAGTTCAGCCACCGCGACTGGCTGGAGGCGAACAACCGCCGCGAACTCCACCGCCACGGCTGGCGCAGGCTGTTCGCCGAGTTCGACGCCGTGGTGTGCCCGATCACCCCGACACCCGCGTTCCCGCACGACCACAGCCCCGATCCGCTGGACCGGCGCATCGACATCGACGGCGTCGAATACCCCTACTTCGACCAGCTCGTCTGGGCGGGCCTGGCCACCATGCCCGGCCTGCCCGCCACCGCCATTCCCGCGGGCCGGTCCCCCGAGGGCCTGCCGGTCGGAGTGCAGCTCATCGGCCCGATGTTCGAGGACCGCACCCCGTTGCGGCTGGCCGGACTGCTCGAGCGGAGAACCGGCGGCTTCCAGGCACCGGAGTAGCTCCGGGGTCAGTCGTCGAGGTCGGGGGCGACCGTGGCGGTCAGGCGCGGATCCGGGTCACCGCCCGCCATGGCGAGCACCCCGGCCACCACGCGGCCGAGCTTGAGCAGGTCGGCGGGATTCTTCTTGTCCAGACCACCGACCAGCTGCTTGAGAATGGTGAGCTGGTCGAAGTAGACGCGCTCCACGACCAGGTTCTCCTCCGCGTCGAAAACGAAATACGCGGTCATCCTGGTGCGGTGCTTCGAGCCGGTGGGCGGGATCTTGCCGAGCGGGCCGTTGTGGGTGCCGGTCAGCCAGAATTCGACGATCACGGCGTCGTGTGCGTGGCGCAAGGCGATGATCTCGTGGTTCTGGTCGGGGAAGGCCACGCGCGTGTCGTGGTAGTAGTCGCGGACCTCGCGGTCTCCATCGTGGACGGTCATCTGCGCGATCAGCTCGTAGTGCGGATGCGGGAACGTCGACAGGGTCGCGGCCCAGTCCTGGCGGACCTCGTCCCGGAAGTGGTCAAGGACCAGCTTCTCGCGGGCGCGCAGCACATCTTCGGGCGGGAGGGTGAAGCGGGACATCGGGAAGCTCCTGTCAGGTTTATCCACGACGTGGGTTTGTCCGCGACACGTTATACCCGCGTTGGCAGCTCCCCCGGGTGGTCGCGCCGTTGCTCATCGTGGGGGCCGTGCTCTGGTGGTCGGTGTCGGACGATCTCGACCAGCTCGTCAACGGTGAGACCGCCGTGGTCACCGAAGTGACGAAGCAGGCGGGCGACAGCTCACCGAACACCGAAGCCCCGGCCGCGGCCGCGACGTGGCGGTTCGCCGACGGCCGGACCGGCGGCGGCACGGTGATCGGTGGCGGTCTCGCCGTCGGCGACGAGATCCTCGCCGGGGCCGGCTGGGGCCGTTCCGCACCCGGTTCGATGCGACTGCAGGTCGTCCTGCTCGGCGGGCTGGGGCTGCTGTGCGTACTCGGTTCGCTCGGCATGGGGGTGCCCGTACTTCCGCGATACCCCCCGATCATCCTGAGCTTGGTAAAAGTGCCCACGCGCGCACCCGCCGCCGTGTTGTATTCCAGTGATCGGGAACAGTGCGGCGGCGGGAGGGCGTGGTGGACGAGGACCAGGTGCATCGTCTGGTCGAGGGGCACGCCCGGCGGGCGCCGGAGGCCGTCGCCGTGGTGTGTGGTGAGCGCACGCTGTCCTATGGCGAGCTGGACTCCACCTCGGCGCGACTCGCCGGATACCTGCGGCAGCAGGGGGCAGGCAAGCGCGATGTGGTGGTGGTCTGCCTCGACCGGTCCGTCGAGCTGCCCGCGGCCGTGCTCGCGGTACTGCGCGCGGGCGCGGTGTACGTGTTGCTCGAACCTTCGGCGCCGGACCGCAGGTTGCGCGAGGTGCTCCGCGAACTGGACCCGGCGCTGGTGATCACTCAAGAGAGCCACCGGATCCGGCTGGCGGACGTGGTCGAAGCGGCGATCGTCTGCGTGGACACCGACGCCGGCGCGATCGCCGCCGAACCGGAGGCCGGCCAGGCACCCGAGATCTTCGGCACCAACCCGGCCTGCCTCGTACACCGCGGTACCGCGATAGAGCACCGTCAGCTGGCCCTCGCCCAGCGCGACTGGGCCGGGCACTACGAGCTGACGCCCGTCGACCGGGTCCTGCAGACGGCGCCCGCCGAGTCCGTCGTTTTCACCGCCGACTGGATCCGCGCGCTGTGCTCCGGCGCCACCCTGGTGCTCGCCGGACGTGACTTCGGCACCGACCGGACCGCCTCGATCGCCGAGCTGGCCGAGTTGCTCGACGAACAGCGGATCACCGTGCTGGAGTGCGAGACCCACCTGGCCCGCCGTCTGGGCGACGAACTGCGGGAGCGGCGGCCCGGATCGCTCCGGTTGTTCGCGGTGAGCGGGGAACGGTGGTTCCTCGGCGAGCATCGTGAGCTGGCGCGGATCCTCGGCCCGCGGGTGCGGCTGGTGCACGTCCACCGGGTGCCCGAAGTGGTGAACGACCTGCGGCGACTGGAGCTGTCCATGCTCGGCGCCCCACGGTTCCGGGATGACCAGGCACTGCTCGGCCGGCCGGTGCCGGGGGTCGAGATCCGCGTGGTCGCGCCGGGAACCTGGCAGAGCACCACGGACGTCGGCGAGGTCGCGATCAGGATCGGGGAAAGCCCGCTGCGCCGCACGCGGGATCTGGCCCGGCTCCGGCCCGACGGCCTGCTCGACCACCTCGGCCGGGCCGATGTGCGCGCCACCGGCCTGAACGCGGTCGCCGTCGCCGAAGTCGAATCGGCATTGCGGTCCTTTCCCGAGGTGCGGGAGGCCGTGGTGGCCGACGATCCGGACTTCTGGGACGAGTACGCCGGGCGTGTCCGGCGGACGGCCGTCGGTTACGTGGTGCCCACGCCGGGCCGGGAGATCGACGCGGCCCGGCTGGCCCGCCTCCACAATGGACACCTGGCGCGGGTCGTCGTGGTTCCGTCGCTGCCGCGCGACGGTTCCGGCGCGGTCGACCGCGAGCGCCTGCCCCGTGCCGTCGTGCCGCGGTCACGGCACGGTGAAACCGGGCTGACGGCCAAAGGCGGGCCACGGTGGTTCGGGGAGAACTCACTCACCGGCATCGGCTACGGCCTGGCGATCGCCATCGCCCTGACACTGGCGAGCTACCTGCTGACAGACGTGTTCTGGCCCGGTTCCCGGAACACCGAACGCGTACCGCAGCCGTGGGCGGCCTTCTTCCACGTGCTCTACGCCGCCGAATCCGCGTCGTTCGGGCTCGGCGCCGCCTACCTCTTCCGCGGTTACCGGTGGATCGCCTCGCTGGAGCGCGGCCTGCCGCTGACCGTCGCGGCGCACCTGTCGCTGGCCTGGCTGCTGCTGGCCTGGTGGCCGCAGGACAACTTCTACCGGCTCAGCTCACCGCAGGATTGGCCGCGCCAGACCGTTCTGGTGTTCACCTTCAACATCACGCTGATGGTGGCGGGCGCCGTGCTCGTCCGGTTCGTCTCGGCGCGACGCCGCACCGAGCCGCGGTGACCGATCCCTGGGAGGCGGCGTGGACCGGCGGACGCCGCGCGGTGCACGTCGGCAACGTGGCCGAGTACAACGCGCGCTTCGCCGACCTGGACGCCGATTCGGTGCGGGGCGGGCATTCCTACGCCGATCTGGCGATGTTCTACAGTCCGCACCCGGAGGTCGTGGTGCTGCCGGGTCCGCTGGACTCGTCCTGGGTGGAACTGCAACGGCGGGCCCTGCGCTGGGATCCGATCGAAGTCCACAGTGGAGTGACCGGCGGACCGGACCTGACCGGCGCGGTGCTCGACCGGCCGGGGCTGGTCCGGCGGCTCACCGACGCGGACGGCCCGCTGCTGGCGTGGGGGCACACCACCGGCACCGACCGGCTGCTGAGCGCCACCGGCCGTGGTCCCGGGACCGGTGCCGCGGCGCTGGCGGCCGGGCGGCGCTGGGAGTCCAAGGCGGCGGCGAACGAGTTGTTCGGCGAACTCGCCGATGACGGGATCCTGGTGCCCGGCCAGCAGCGGTTCGCCTCGCTGGGCGAAGCCGCCGCGAAGGCGGCCCGCAGCGCCGGTGACGGCGTCAGCGTGGTGCTCAAGGCGGTGCACGGGGTCGGCGGCTCCGGCACGCTGGTGGTCACCCCCGAACTGGTGGCCGAATGGGGTGGCGCGCGGGCCTTCCGGCGGCGGATGCGGCGGTCGCGAGTGGCCGGCGAAGTGGTGGTCGAGCAGTTCGTCGCCGCCACCGGCCCGTGCCGCGATGTCACGGTCGACGGCGTGGTGGCGCCGGACGGCGGTGTGCACCTGGTCGGCGCCGGGGTGATGGACGTCGACGGCACAAGGTACTCGGGTGTCCTCATCGGACCGGGCGTGCTGCCCGCACCACTCGGCCGGGTGGCCGCCCGGTTCGGCCTGCGGGTGGGCGAGGCACTCGCGGCCTCCGGCTATCGCGGCTGGTTCGACGTCGACTTCGTATCGGCCCCGGCGGACAGGCTCGCACCGACCGAGATCAACTGCCGGATCACCGGCCCGGCCGTCGCCTTCTGCCTGCAAGCCCGGCTGAATCGGGTACACGGCGCACCGTGGCTGGTCCGGACCCGCGACCGGCTCCGGCTGGGCGCCCGGCTGCCGGAGGACCTGCTCTACGACCACGTCCGCGGCCTCATCCAGGCGTGCGCCGCGCTGGGCGCGGTGCTGGTGCCGACCATTCCGTCGGCCGGTTTCGCCGAAGACCCCACGCTCGGCGTCGCGCTCGCCGCCAGGGACCGGGAAACGCTGCGGCTGGCGGAAACCCTGGTCGTCTCGTCGAGCGCGGACCTCGGCCGGATGTTCGGCACGCGGGCATGAACGCGAGCGATCATCCACCGGGCGAATCGTCCCGCTCCCGGTCGCGGAGGTAGCGGGTGTGATCGGCCTGCTGGTGCAACTCGGCCGCGTAGAACCGCTCGGCGATCTTCTCGGCCCGGCCCAGCAGCAGGCCGAGCTGGGTGCGCAGCTCGTCACCCGCGCTGTTCGCGGTGCCCGCCAGCCGTTTCGCCGACACCCACCACGGCAGGTTCAGATAGGTCTCCACCGACTGCGGCAGATCCACGCGCGCCAGCGTGGTGACCGCGTGCAGCACATCGGGATTCGCACGCAGGTCGGCCGGGCGGGCGAACAGGCCGTCGAGGATCTCCGCGATCCGGCGGACCGTCTCCACCGAGCCTTCCGGCATCCGGCCCGCCTGCTCGGAAACCATGCGCACCAACGTTTCCAGCCCGGCACGCAGCTGATCGGCCTCAGCGGCCGCGTCGGGCACCAGGTGGACCTTCTCCGGTGGCGCGAGCAGCGCTCCCGCGGCGTACAGGCCCGCGACGACCAGCGGCCAGAACGAGCCGACCACCCCGGTCAGGTAGAGCACCAGCCCGAGCAGCCCGCCAGCGCAGCCGGCGAGGTTCTTCGTCGAGCCGAGATAACGGATCATTGGTACCCGCGGATTTCCTGGAAGACCTTGCCCAGATCGGTGTCACGCGCGTCGAACACCTTGCCCCCGGTGAGCGACGCGACCCGGTTCAACTGGTCCACGTTGCCCTCGCCGAACAACACCGTGAACACCGGCACTCCCCGCACGTTCTCGGGCATGCCGGGCAGCGCCGCCTCGAACGACGCGGCGTCCGAACCGTCGGTGTTCTCGCCGTCGGTCATCAGCACGATCGAGGTGAACCGGTTCGCGTCCTGGCTCACCAGTGGCGAAAGGACCTGGTAACCCCGTTTCAGGCTGTCGTAGATCGCCGTGCCGCCGTCCGCGGTGAGCCCCTCGGCGAACGCCTTGACCTGGTCCAGCGCCGGTTGCGGGTCCTGCTCCGGCACGGTGAACGTGCGTGGCTGATCGGGCCCGGTGTCGAACGGGAGCATGGTGATCTCCTCCCGGCTGCGGAACTTCCGGTACCGCCCGGTCAGCGAGCCGTCGGCGCCGGTCAGCCCGGCCAGCGCCGACCGCAGCGCGGTGATGCGATCACCCGCCATCGAACCCGAGGTGTCGAGCACGTACAACGTGCGGGACGGCCGCCGGATCTTGTCGAAATAGGCGGAAAGCAGCGCGTCGAAGGCTTCCTGGGTGGCCGGGAACGGCAGTTCCACCAAGCTCTGGCTGCCGAACTGCGGCCCGAGCGGCACCCCGGGCACCACCGGGCGGCGCTGCGTGGTTTCCATGATCCGGCGCTGCGCCTCCGGCGAGCGCAGGTGCTCGGTGAGCTTCTGGTACGCCGCGCGGGCGTCGTCGCCGGTGTTGTTCAGCAGGGTGAGCGGGTAGTCCGCGGTCACCACGCCGTCGCTCGGGTAGATCAGCGTCAGCGGTTCCGGGAGCTTGCCGCCGGCGTTCATCGACAGCAGCACCGATTCGTAGTTGATCAGGCCGTCGACCTTGGCCCCGGGTTCCTGTCCGGTGGCCCGCCGCTGATAGGCCTCGGACAGCCAGCCCGACGAGCCCGCGGACAGCGCCTGCGCGGTGAAGAACTCGGTCAGTGCCGGGGTCACCGCGCCGATCTGCCCGGCGTCGATCGCGCTGCCGGTGCCCGCCAGTGCGGAGGCCACCCCGACCAGCGCGGAGAAACCGGAATTCGAGGCCGACGGATCGGTCATCCCGTAGGTGAACGCCTGATCACCCGCCTGCTCGGCGATCTCGGCCCAGCTGACCGGCCTGCCCGCCCAGCCGAGCCGCTGCGCCGCAGAGGTGGACAGGCCGAGCACCACCGGCGAACTCATGATCTTGGTCTGGTTGCCCAGCCTGCTCGCCGCGCCGGGAATGCCCTGCGGGTAACGGTTCGAGGAGAACCAGAGCGCGTCGTACTTGCCGTCGGCGCCACCGTTCGCGAGCAGCTCGGTGCCCTCCAGGGTGCCGGTGAAGCTGAAGTTCACCGTGACCCCGGTGGCCTTCGCCGCCTCTTCGAGCACCGGCTTCAGGTCCTCGAGTTCACTGCCCGCGAGCACGCGCAGGGTGCCCGGCCGGGGCGGCCCGGCCGGTTGCTCCGGATCGGCGCCCTGACCCGTGTCGCAGGCGGCGAGGGTCGCGGCGCACGCCACCGCGACGGCGAACGCGATCAGTTTCCTCATCAGGCTCCCTCGCCTCGCCTGTCCGGTGCCGCGTCGTGCGACCGGCGCAGGTAGTCCTCGGCACGGCGGATCTCACCCGACAGCGACTCGACCGTGCTCGCCATCGTGCGGACCGCGTCGGCCTTGAAGGTGTCGATCGCGTCGATGGAGGCGTAGATCCGGTCGAAGGACAGCCGCAGCGTCTCGACACCGACCGCCGGATCGCTGCTCGCCTTGCGGACCTCTTCGCTCTGCATCGCGAGCAGTTCGCTGTTCGCGCGGATCAGCCCGTCCGTGGTCGCTCGCACCGCGTCGACCTCGTCGAGCACGTCCCGCTGCCCGGCCAGCGCCGCGCTGACCAGCAACGCCACCCGCAGCGCGGACACGGTGGTCGACACCGCGCGCTCGACCCCGCGGATCAGCTCGTCGTTGGTCCGGCGGATCAGGTCCAGCGCGAGATAACCCTGCGCGCTGACCGCGAGCTGGGTGAGCAGGTCCTGGTGCCGTTGCCGGATCGGGTGCAGTACGTCGGCCCGCAACGCGTTGGCGTGCGCCGGATCGGTGAGGTCGAAGATCCCGGCCTGGCGGTCGATCGCGGCGTCCACGGCCTCGGCGAAGGCGGCTGCCTCGGCCAGCTTGCCCATGGTCTGCCACAGGCGTTCCCGCTCACCCTGGAGCACGGCGTTGTCCCGCCGCAGCACGTCCTGGCGGGCACGCAGGTCCAGCACGAGTGCGTTGACCGGCTCGTTCGCCGCCCGGTACCGGTCCAGCGCCTTCTTCGCCGCACCCGCGAGCGGGATCATGCCGAGCAGTTTCCGCCCGGTGATCGGGAGTTTCGCCGGATCCAGTTCGGCGACGGTACGGCGGAGCCCGGACAGGCTCACGGTCACCTGCTGCTGCGGGGAAGCGATGTCGCCACGCGTTCCCGACAACGCGCGGGCGGACCGGTCCAGCAGCGCGCCGGCGACGGTGGCCGCGGCCCGCATGTCGGCCTCCCCCACCGCGAGCAGCTCGTCGAGCACCGCGGTGAACTGCGGCGAGCGGACGTCCAGTGCTTGCAAGCGTTCGGCGAAGTGCTCGGCGCGCCGCTGGGCGGCGGCCCGGGTGCCATCGTCCAAAGTGATCAGTCCGGCGGCCCGCTCGGCGGGCACCGCGGCCACCGGTTCCGGTGGCGTGAGTTCGAAGGCGTCCATCTAGTACTGCTTCTGGACCGCGTCGAGCATCCGCTCGAGCGTTTCGAACGACGGTGGTTCCACGGTGTCGACCAGATCGCCGGGCACCGGCGCCTTCGCCGCGGTGGTCACCTCGCCGAACAGGCGCGGGTCGTTGGTGCGGAAACCGAAGGTGGCCGCCAGCTTCCCCAGTTCCGGATCGGTGGTCAGCAATTGACCGACCCGATCTCCGTTGGGGGCCAACGGAACCAGTGTGTGCTTCGAGTACACCGTCGGCGCGGTGTAGAGCAGCCGCATGTCGGGCCGGATCGAGCCGTCGGCGCGGACCAGCCGGTCCACGAACTGCGACTCGTAGATCAGCACCATCGGCGTTTTGCCCATGCCGGCGGCCAGGTAGTCCTCGAACGGGCCCTCGGTGCTGTTCTGCGTGTAGCCCTGGTCGAGGAACAGCTTCGACAGCTCCGGCAGCACCTTCGCCTCGGCCTCCGGCGAGTTGACCACGGTGTTCCCGTTGGCCACGAAGGAAACGATCGACAGGTACATCGCGGCCGAATTGGACTCGCGGGGGTCGGTGGTGGTCAGCAGCACGTTCTTGCGCGCGGGGAAGGCGGTGTTGCCGGGCAACTGGTCCCAGCGGGTGCCCGCGCGGGTGATCTCCAGGTACTTCGCGATGTCGAGCACCTGGTAGTCGCCCGCGCCCCGGCGCACCACGCCGTTCGCGGTGAGCAGCGAGACGATCGGCTCGAAGGTCGCGACGGCCATCGGCGACTGGAACGGCGTGTACACCCCGGTGACCGAGCGGTCACGCTGGATGCGTTGTGCCGCGGGGGAAGAGGACGGGAACGCGAACTCGTAACCGCCCAGGTCCACGCTCGTCGCGAGCTGCCGCGAACCGGCCGTGTCGACCTCCACCTCGAGCCCGTGCTTGGCGAAGGCGTCGACCACCCGCTGATCGGAGAAGAAGGCGAGCTTCTCCGAGCCGATCACCCCTTTGACCGTGGTCGTTTCGCCCGCCCGCGTGCCGGTCCCGGCCTCGTCCGGCCCGCCGAACACGATCACGCCTGCCACAGCCAGGACCAGTACCACCGCGGCGGCGATGGACAACCGGCGTTTCACTCGTTGCGTCTCCCCAGGTCGTTCCCCCGTGCGGACGATCCTTCATCGCCCGTGACTCGTTTGACGCGCGAGCGGCCCATCGCGAGGTGAACGCTTGATGAACGAACGGTGCCGCTGTTCACGGCCGACCTGGCCAAGGCGCACCTGCTGCCCGCCGAAGTGGAGGACCGCGCCGCCCTCCCCCTCATGAGATGGTGAGGCGGTGGACACGACCGAAACCCTGGGTGCTGTGGCACATCCGGGCGGCTTGCTGGTGCGTCGGCCCGAACTGACCGTGGGCATCGTGCGCGCGGTGTCCCGGCTCTCGGCCTTGGACATCGAACTACTGGCCCGCCGTCCGCTGGATCACCGCAGTGCGACCGAACGGCAGCGCGACATCCGCGACGGGCTCTCGAGCCCGCCGGAAGTCGCGCCCCGCCAGTTGCTGCCGGCGTATGACGAAGGCATGGACCTGCGCGCCGGCCGGCTCGATCACACCGGCCGCGCACACTGGGAGTTCGCCACATCCTCCTCGTCGGGCAGCAGCAGCACGTCCGGTCCCACCCACCGGTCGGTGTTCCGGTTTCCGCCGGCGTTCGACCGGTTGTCGCTCGTGCTCGCCTGGCCGGAGATCGGCTTCCCGGAAACCGTCGTCACCATGCCACTACCCGACCGGCCCACCGTCGAACGAGCCACGACCTCGATCTGGCAAGCACCACTGGACGTTCACCCCGTGCCAGAAGGGGTAACCCACCATGCCCACAGCCACCACTTGCCACCGGCCATCGAAGCAGGCACGAACGCCGCGCCACTTCGAGTACTCCACCGCGGCGATCACCGCGTCGCCGTTGTGCTCACCCGGCTGACCGCCACGAACTCGATGCTGTCCATGGAACTGTTCAGCATCGCCAAGGACGATCGCGCGGACACGATCAGCGCCCATGTGTTCCCCTCTTCGCGACCGACCCCAGGCGCGCTGGACGACCCAGCGCAGATCCGGGCCACCGGTCCCGGTGCCTCCGTGGCAGTCATCAACGGGCACGAAGCCTTCTGGCTCCGACCAGGTGACAGCTCCGCCTCCGGAGGCGGCCAAAACTTCTCCTCCCACCAGGAGTTCACCCTGAACCGCCCGCACGACGACCTGCTCGACCTGATCGTGGCCTGGCCCCTCGCCGGACTCCCCGACGTGCGAGTACAGCTCCCCCTCGACCTGGCCTGAGCCACCCGGCACCGTCCTTCCCGCACCGGATCCGGCCTGGTGCCCGTTGACAACCACGGCCCGCCCCTGCATGCTTTCCATATCGAAAGTAGATGCGGATTGGACGACGGTATGCCTGGCTCCGCCGAACTCGACCAGGTCGCCGACGTGCGACGCAAGCTCGCCACCCAAGCCCTCGGCACCTTGCCCGAGTCGTCACGTACCCAGTCGATGTTCGAAATAGGCGCGTACGTGGTGTTGCTCGGGATCCCGATCTGGAAGCTGTTCCTGCCCGGCCTCTTCACCGGAGCTGGGGCGTGGGTGATGCTCGCCGTCATGCTGCTCTTTGTGGCCTACCCACGGATCAAGGAGCGGCGGCACGGGGTTCGGCTTCCGCACCGGATGAACGCGTATCCCAGCGCCCGGAAGGCGCACTACGCCTTCCTCGCCATTTTCACGGTCAATATCGGCGTTGTCGGCCTGCTGGTCGACTTCGGTCATCTCGTCATCGCGTCGGTGCTGTCGGTCCCCGCGGCCGTGGCCCTCTTCGTGTGCGAGAAGGTGGCCCGCACCAAGATGCGCGAGGACATCGAGGCGGGCCGGGTCTCGGTGGGACTGTGACCACGTCCGATCTTTCCGGCGGTGAAACCCTCGGCGACCCGGCCACCCAACGTGACCCGATCTTCGAAACCGGGCCGCGGCTGGCACTGTGCGCGCTGTTGCAGGGCGCCAACTGGGTCGAATTCGCCACCACCCGCGACCTCATCGGGATCAGCGATTCCGCCGTCTCCAAGCACAGCCGCACCCTCGAAGAAGCCGGCTACCTCGAAATCCGCAAGGGAGCGGTCGGCCGAAGGCCCCGGACCTGGCTGCGGCTCACGCCGTCCGGCCGCACCGCGCTGAACGGCCACCTCACCTGGCTGACCAGTCTGCGCCACGCCGTCGACGAAACCACTGAGCGGGCTCCCTCCGGCGACTCTCGATAGCCTCCCGGCATGGCGTGAGCGCCTCGAACGCATCCCGGAGGCCGGTGCCGAGCGCAATCGCCGTGGAAACCCGGCCCATCGGACGTCCGGGACAGCCCGGGACAGCTGTTTTGGCTTGTCCGCGCCAGGTGGCGGTCGTGATGCTTTCCTTCCCGGCGGTTCGCCGGATCACTTCCCGGGACTGAAAGGAAGCATCGATGCCCGCTGCCCGAGACAGGCTCGTCCGGACTACTGGGACGGGCCGCCGTCCGGCTACCAGCCGTGGCCGTGGCCGCGACCCTGACCTTCGGCGGCATCTCCGCCGCACTCGCCCCGGCGATCGCCGAGGCCGCGCCGCCGAAGTCGAGCACCAAGTCGACGGACCGCGTCGACAAGGAGGACGCGTACCACGCCGCCAAGTACGGCAAGCCGGCTGCCAGGGCGCCGCGCTGCGAGAATCCTACCCAGTGCGACCACCAGGAGGCGGAGAAGAAGGCGTACCCGTACCAGAAGACAGCCGACGTGGTCGACCCGGCGAGCAAAGCCGCTGACGCGGCAAAAGCCGGAGCGGACGGTTACCACGCCGGGGCCGACAAGCAGCGGGACGAAGCGAAGAAGCACAACAACCGGGGGCGTAGCGGCAACCCCGCCGTGCGTGAGCCTGCCAAGAATCTGCCCAAGGCCAGGTCGCTGCCGGAGAACTTCATCGACTGGTACGCCAAGAACAAGTACGTCAAGGCGGGCACCCGCATGATGGGGATCGCCGCGTACGCCGCCAACGGGGCCGCCGACGTCGCGGGCGGGATGTCCATCGTGGACGCGGCGCACAAGCAGGGCTTCATCGCCACGAGTGAGGCGGGCGCCGCGGCCGCCGGCGCGGCGGCGGGCGCGGCTTGCGGGCCGTTCATCGAGGTGTGTTCCCCGGCGTTCGCCCTCGTGGCCAAGTTCGAGGCCGGAATGGTGGCGGAGGAAAAGTTCGACGAGATGTACGCCCGGAGGTGAGCAGCGGGCCTGGCCGGGAACCGATCTTACGAGATGAGGAAATCGGCGCCGAAACAGTGGGAGCGCACACCACGCCCCAGCCGGGGCGACCATCCCGTTCCGGATCGCCGCACCCGCCACCGAAGTCGTCCGCACGCTGCACGCGCAGGTCAGCCCGACCGGATCGGCAACGCGGCGAATCCCGACGGCACCACGGTAGCCACCACCTTCGTCTCCGGGTGACGCGTCGGATCAGCGCCGCTGCTGGGCCATCCACTGCCAGATGTGGGTTCCGTCGATGCTGGGGTCGTTGTGCGCCACGTAGATCCACGACCAGTGGCCGGGGAACTGGTGGCCGTTCCAGACGACGTTGTCGTAGAGGGTCATCGAGGAGCCGGGGATGAGGTTGTGGGCGTGGACGGTGTTGGCCTGCGGATCCACCGTGGTGTCGTCGAGGGAGGTGACCAGCCAGGTGGGGGTGCTGATGGCCGCCAGTTCGGCGTCGGGGATCAGCGGCGAGCCGTCTCCCAGTGAGGCGACGACTCCGCAGATCGGCACGGACGCGGCGAACGTGGTGGGATAGACCGTGGTCATCTTCATGCTCATGTAGCCGCCGTTGCTGCATCCGGCCACGTATACGCGCTCGGGATCGACCGAATGCCCGCGCACGACCTCCTGGACGATCTCGTGGATCAGTGGCGCGAAGCGGGGGCCGTCCTGCATCCACGCGGAGGTGCTCTGCGGGGCGACGACGTAAGCGCCGTTGAAGATCTGCTGGGCCTCACGGGTGGCGAAGCCCAGTGCGCCGCGGTTGGCGCGCAGCGTGGTTTCGTTGTCGTAGTAGTTGTCCGGCAGAGAAGCGCCTTCGCCGCCGCCGTGCAACCAGACGATCAGGGGACGTCCACCGTGCCGGGGTGAGCGGGCGGGGGTGTAGAGCCGGTACTTCATGCCCGACCCGGAGACGTGATGGCTGAAGGCGTCGACCTCGGGATTGGCCAGCCGGCCCGGCACGAAGCGCGAGATGGTGACCGGCCGGCCGTGACGCAGGGCGATCGGGGCGTTCTGGGTGATGGTGTAGGTGAGATCGAGCCGGAAGTTGCGGCCCTTGCCCGGGATATAACCGAGGGTGGCGCCGCCGGTCTGCCCTTCGGCATGGCTCAGGGAGAGCACGATTCTCCCGCGGTGGTCGAGCCGGATGGCGGTCACCGGGCGGTCGAGGTCGTACACCGGCTCGGTGGAGCCGATCGGGAGCGTGGCTTTGGCGTGCACACTGAACGTGCTGGTCTTCAGGCTCGCCGGGTCGATCGGCCCGAGCCGGGACGTGTCGAGGGTGACCCCGGTGACCTGCTCGCCACCGTCGAGCGTCACCGCGTCGAGGGTGAAACCCACGCTCGGGGTGTGGTGGCTGTCGGCGTGGGCGAGGCCCGGCAGCGCCAGACCGGCGGCCGCACCCGCGCCGACGGCCAACACGGCACGACGATTGATCAACATGGCCATGCGAACTCCTTCGTCCGGTTTCCCGATTGGATGATGGCAGCTGGAGAAGCCCACGGGGACTGGCAAAGGTCGGGTGTTCTCGGCCATCTGGGGATCAACGTGCCGGACCTCGGCGCGGCGAAGCGGTACTACGACGGTCTGATGCCGCCGGCGAAACAGCCGTGGCCGGAACCTGACAAACCGCACGATGCGGCATCTCCTCGACGGAGACTGAGCTGCGCACGCATCCTTCAGTCCCGGAGGTACGACATGACGACGCCGTCTGGCGGGGGTTCGGGGACGGGCGGCGGCTCATCGGCAGCGCCGGAGAGCAGCTCGACGTCGCAGGAGTCCGCCGACGGCACCGCGGACGCGACGCCGCCCTCCGAGTCCTCAGCCGGCGGCGAGGAACCGGCCGCGCCTGCGGAACCACGGCACTCATGGCGTACACCGCACTCGACAGGCTCAAGTCCTGGTGCGGTGAGCTGATTCTCTTCGATGTCGTGATCCCAACAGAACTCCGCACCACTGCCTGATCCGAGGAGGGCGACATGACCCGGTACGACATGGATCCCGATGGGGTCAGCCACGGCATCAACAGGTTCCGGGCCGCCGGCGAGACGTTCGGCTCCGCGTGGCAGGCCCGCCGGGAGGCACTCGCCGCCAGCGCGTCCGGCCTCGGCGACGACGTGATGACCCAGGCCTTCCTTTCGAGGTACCTGCCGATCGCCGAACGCCTGATGGCACGCGCCGACGGCCTGTCCGACTCCTACCGCGGCACGTGTGACGACATGCAGTGCTGCGTCGACGACTACCTGGCCGCGAACGCCGAAGGCACGAACACCCTCCACCGTCTCACCGGCACTGACGAGCCGCGGCCGGACGCCGTCTGATCCGCGTCAAGAAAGGCGCCGCCGATTGGCTGTCCACAGTGGAGCTACTCGTTGGTGCAGGTGGCTTCGCGGATCGGTTTCGGCTGGCTTTGCACGTAGCCGCTGGAAGTGGCGCCCTGGATCAGGAAGCAGTACCGCAGCACCGGATCGATACGGCCCCGGTAGGTGTTGGCCCGCCCCACGTACTCCGTGTGCGCTTCCTGCCCCTCCGGCGCGATGACCACCACGAAGTCCAGCGGCTCGCTGCCGCGCCAGGACAGTTCGACGTAATTGCCCTTGTCCACCGGATCGGCGAGTTCGAGTAGTACCGGCTGCCCGCCGGACGGTCCCGGCTCCGGCGCGGCGATACCGGCCGGGACGATCGGCGCGTCGGGTTTCACGGGCTGGTTCAGCACCAACACCACCACCGCGACGGCCAATACGGACAGCGCGCCGACGGTGGTGACGACGGCACCGGTCCTCGGCTTGCTCCGCGCCTTGTCTCCCGGCCCGTACTGCACCAGCAACTCACCCCGCGGCGCGGCCGCAGCGGGCCGGTGCACGGGCGCGGACGGCTGGGGTCTGGCGACGTTGCTCGCGAAGGCGTCACCGAAGTCGTCGAACACGGGCTGCGCGCGCGGCGGGCCCAGTCTGGCCGCCACCGCCGCCGCGTCCAGCGGCCGCGCGTCCGGGTTCTTCGCCAGCAGCGCGGACACCAGCTGGCCCAGTCCTGGCGGCAGGTCGGTGCGCTCCAGCGCGGGCACCTCGCTGCTGAGCGTGCGCAGCAGCCGCTCGTCCACCTGCTCACCGAGCCGCCCCTGGTGCGGCGACGAACCGGCCAGCGCGAAGTACAGCACGGCCCCGAGCCCGTACAGGTCCGTCCGCTCGTCCCTGGTGCCGTCCCGCACGGTCTCCGGAGCCAGGAAGTCCGCCCCGGTGCTCACATCCGCGGGGAAGGCGTGGCGCAGGGCCAAGCCGAAATCGGCGAGCACCGGCTCCCCGGACGGTCGAAACAGCACGTTGCCGGGGGTGACGCCGCCATGCACCACGCCGGCCGCGTGGGCGGCCGCGAGCGCCGCGGCCAGTGCACTGCCCACGGCGAGCGCGTCCGGAATGGTCAGAGGGCCGAACGAGGCGACCAGTTGCGGCAGCGACTGGGCACACAGCTCCATCCGCAGCGCGCACCGGCCGTCGGGCAGTTCCTCCACCCGGTCGGCCACGAGCACGTGCGCCCGCGCCCGCAACCCGCCCAGCCTGCGCAGTTCGGCGTCCAGCAGGCCACGGGTGCGCCGGTCGATCGGCCCCGGGTACGTCTTGAGGGCGAACGCGGCAGTCCCGTCGACACCGGAAAGCACCGTGGCCACCGGGCCTTCGCCGAGAGGAGTCATCGTGCCCGCCGGATCGTGCGTAACCCTCATGGTGCCGCCATCCCCACTTGTCCGGTAGCTGCCGTTTCCGTTCCCTCGCACCGTTCGCACTTCATCGTAGGAACGAGAAGTTCCACGGTGGTGCCGACGGCAGGTTGCTGCCGCCGGATCCACAAGGCGCGGAGGACAACGCGGATGACGACGAACCTCGTCAGAGTGACCATCGACGCACCGGCCCGGCGGATCGACCTGGCGCTGCCCGAGCGCGCCTCGGTGGCCGAGGTCCTGCCAGGCCTCCTGCGCCGCGCCGGGGAGAGCCTCGCCGACGACGGGGTGACCGACGGCGGCTGGCTGCTGCGCAAGACCGACGGCACCGCGCTCGGCCTCAGCGCATCCCTTGGCACCTGCGGCATCCGCGACGGCGAGGTACTGCACCTGGTGTCCCGCCGCCTGCACTGGCCCGAGCTGGAGTACGACGACCTCGCCGACACCATCGCGCAGGGCGCCGGGCGTACCGGCCGGCCGTGGGGGCCGGTGCACACCCGTGCCGCGGGCCTGCTCACCGGAGCGTTCGCGGCCACCCTCGCCCTGGTGGCGGTGGTCAGGGCCGGGCCACCGTGGACAACAGCGGCGTGGGTCGCTTTCTGTTGCTGCGCGGCCCTGCTCGTCGCCGGGACCGCGCTGGCCCGCGCACTGGGCGACGCGGGCGCCGGCGCTGTCGTCGCCGCGCTGGGATTGCCGTTCGCCTTCGTCGGCGGCGGGCTGCTGCTCGGCGATGGCCCGCAGGCCACGGGTTTCGGCGCACCGCACGTACTCGCCGCGTGCTCGGCGCTCGTGGTGGCCTCCGCACTGGGATACGTCGGCGTGGTCGAGCGCGCCGAACTGTTCATCGCGGGCGTCACCGCGGGTCTGCTGGGTGGCCTGGCGTCCTGGCTGGCCAGCCTGGACGCGTTGGACGGGGTGGACGGCGCCGCGGTCGCGACGGTGGTGGCGCTGCTGTTCTCGCCGCTGTTCGGCCCGCTGTCCACCCGGCTGGGCAGGGTGCCGATGCCGGTGCTGCCGCGCAGCACCGCCGACCTCGTGCGGGACGACCCGCAGCCGCCGCGGCACGCGGTGTACGCCGCGGTGCTGCGGGCCGACCAGCTGCTCACCGGCGCGATCGGCGGTACGGCCACGGTCGCCGTGCTGTGCCAGTTCGTGGTGGCCAGGCAGGCGGGCGCATCGGTCGTCGTGCTGCTCTCCGTGCTCTCGGTCGGCTTCTGCCTGCGCGCCCGGCTCTACCCGGCCCTGCGGCACCGGGCCCCGTTGCTGCTGACCGGCGTGGCGGGCGCGGGTGCGCTGGTCACCGGCCCGGTGATGGCCGAATCGGACGTCCTGCTCGCCGTGACCACGCCCGTCCTGCTCGCCGTGGCCGGTCTGGCGATTCTGCTGGGCCTCGGCCACAGCAAGCGCCTGCCGAGCCCGTTCTTCGGCAGGTTCGCCGAGTTGCTGGAAATCGGGATCGTGCTGGCGTGCGTGCCCGTGCTGTGCGCGGTACTGGGCCTGTACGGGCTCGTGCGCGGACTGGGCGGCTGAGGCGATGGCGTCCAAACGCGACCTGCTGCAGGCGCACCAGTTCCTGGCCCAGCGGGCGATCTCGGCGCTGGTGACGCGCGAGCCGGACCCGGAGCAACCACCGTTCCGCCGTCCCGGCGGTGCCGCGGTGGGCAGCATCGTCATCGGCGTGCTGGCCCTGGTGGCGTTCTGGGTGTACGGGCTGGTCAACCCGGGCGGGAACACGTCGTGGCGGGACAAGCCCTCGGTGATCGTGGCGCAGGAGTCCGGGGCGCGTTACGTCTACCTCGGCGGTGTGCTGCACCCGGTGACGAACTACGCCTCGGCGCTGCTCGCCCTCGGCGAGCATGCCGAGACGGTCTCGGTGGCCAGTGATTCGCTGGCGGGGGTGCCGCGCGGGCCGTGGATCGGGATTCCGGACGCGCCGGACGCGCTGCCGGCGCCCGACAAGCTGCTCACCGGCGGCTGGAGTCTCTGCTCGCGGCCGGTACCCGACCCCAGCGGGTCCACTGTGGACGAATCGCTGCTGCTGGCGGGCACCGGCGCCCCCGGCGGCACGCCGCTGGCCGACGCGGCGGTACTCGCCGAAGTGCCTGCCAGCGGGGAGACCTACCTGATCGCCAATGGCTACCGGCACCGCATCGAGCAGCCGAGCATCGTGTCGGCGGGGCTCGCGTTGAGCGCCGAGCCGCGGACACGGGCCGGGATGCCGCTGGTGGACATCCTGCCCGCGGGCGCGCCGATCGGGCCCATCCGCCCGGCAGGCGTCGGTTCGCCGTCCACGGCCGTGCCGGGCATCGCCGGCCTGCGCGTGGGCCAGCTGCTCGTCCTGCAGACCTCCGGCGGGCGGGAGCACTACCTCGCCGAGGCGGACCGGCTCCGGCCGATTTCCCCGCTGCAGTACGACATCCAGCGCGCCGATCCGGAAACCGGTCGAGCCTACGACGGCGGCCAGCCGGTGGATGTCCCGCTCGGTCCGGCCGCGGCCGCCGCGGCTCCCAAGGCACCCCCCGCCCCGGCCGAACCGGGTGCGGCGCCCGCGGTGCGCCCCCGGTTCGCCGGTGGGGGCGCGCTCTGCGCCACCTACCAGCCCGCCGCGGCGGTTCCGGTGCTGCACGTCGATTCCCCGGTGCTCGGCCTCGCGACCATGGCCACACCGCGCCGGGGTGCGCACGGGATGCCGATGGCCGACCGCGTCCACGTCGAGCCGGGCCGGGCGGCGCTGGTCGAGGTGATGCCGAGCGCGGGGGCGCACGCGGGCACCCTCGTACTGGTCACCGACCAGGGCCGGGCGTATCCGCTGGCGAGCCGCGAAGTGCTGGGCATTCTCGGCTACGGCGAAGCGGAACCCGTCCGGCTGCCCGCCGGGCTCGTCGACCGGGTGCCGCTGGGCAGCGGCCTCGACCCGGCCACCGTGCTGGCACGCTGAACCGTCAGCGTTCCGCCGGTGGTGGCGGTACCACGAACATCTCGTCCGGCAGGTCGTCGCGCGGGGGCTCGGCCGGCGGAAGGACAGTGCGACGAGGTCGCCAGCCGCCCCGCCGTCCCCGGACCAGCACGAGCGCCGTGATCGCGCCCAGTGCGGCCACAGCACCGGTGAGGATCGCGATGATCCACGCCGTCGAGGTGCTGTCGTCCCACCATTCGGCGAGGCGCACCTGTGCGGGATCGGGCACGGGACGCCGCACGGCGGGCACGGCGAGAGGGCCCGCGGTCACCAGGCCGTCGGTGAGGGCCCGGTACGGGTTGACCAGCCCGGCCCCGTAGGCGGCGCTGTCGCGGCCGCCCGGCGCCGGGCTCGCGGTGGCGAGGATCCGCCGCACGACTTCCTTGGCGGACAGCTCCGGCCGGGCCGCGCGCACCAGTGCCGCGGTCGCCGACACGAACGGTGCCGCGAAGCTGGTGCCGTCGCGGTACTGATGCCCGCCCGCTCTCGCGGCGCTGAGCACCCCGGCCCCCGGGGCCACGAGATCCACCTGCGGTCCGATCTGCGAGCTGGGCAGGCGGGTGCCGGTCATGTCCACGGCACCGACCCCGAGCACTCCGTCGTAGCCGGCGGGATAGCTCGCCGGGCCGGGCGCGGCGCCCTCCTGGGCGTTGCCCGCGGCGGCCACCACGACCACGTCCTTCTCCACCGCGTACCGGACCGCGTCGCGCACGTAGACGTTGTCGAGTCCGCCCGCGACGGAAAGATTGATGACGTCGGCACCTTGGTCGACCGCGTACCAGATGCCCCTGGCGAGTACCTCGGGGTCGATGGCCTGGGTGGCGCCGTCGGTCGTGTCGCTTTCGCTGATCCGGACCGGCAGGATCGTGGCGTCCGGCGCCAGGCCGGTGAATCCGATACCGGGGGTCGGTGCCGCCGCGACGATGCTGGCGATTCCCGTGCCGTGTGAGACGCAGTCGAAGCTGCCGGGGAGGTCGCCGACGAGGAAGAAGTCCTGGCCGGGCTGGACCTTTCCGGACTGCCGCAGCTGGGGATGGTCGGCGTCCACGCCGGAGTCGACCACGGCGACCACCACCCCGGCGCCGGTGCCGTGCTCGTGCACGGTCTTCGTGTCCAGCGTCCGCTGCGCCCAGGGCACCTCGGTGACCGTGGGGCTCGCCGGGTCGGCATCGCCGCAAGCGCCCGGCGGCGGTGCCGCCGTCGCCACGCCGGGGTGGACGACCATGGCGGCCGCGACCACGGCCGCCGCCGCCAGCCTGCTACCGGTCATGGCGCTAGGCCGGCGTTTCCCGGCCGTCGGTGCCGGCCAGCCGGTTGACCGCGCCGGTCCCCTGGGCGTCCGCGGCGCGGTAGTCCGCCACGCAACCCATCGCGTCGTCGCACAAACTGCCGTAAGCGGCGGGGATGGCGTCGGCCATCGCCGTCAGTTTCTCGGCGAGTGGAAGGTATTTCTCCAGGAATGCCTGGGCGAGGGTGTCCCCGCCGATCCCCGCCTGCCCGGCCTGGATGGCCCGTTTGCGCGTTTCCCACGCGCCGCCGAAGTCCTCGCCGACCGCGCGCAGCTGGTTGATGCCACGGGTCACGGCGTCCGGGTCCATGTCGTAGTCCGCCATCAGAACTCCCCCTTGATCTTCCGGTCGAGCTGGTGCAGGAAGGGGCCGGTGTGCACGTCGGTGTCCTCGAGCTTCGCGGCCGGCGGCAGGTACTGGCGGGTGATCTCGAACAACTGCTCCTGCGACCGCGCGACGGCGTCCTTGATGGTGTCCACAATGGATCCGGCGAGCGCCTTCGAGTCGTGCGTCCGGTAGATCCTGGGGTCGAGGTACAGCTCGCTCAGCTCGCCGCGCCCGACCACCGTGGCGCTGACGAGGCCGTCGGGCGAGTCGGCGGACGCCTCGATGTCGGCGATCTTGTCCCTGATCTCGAGCAGGTCGTCGCGCAGCCGTTCGTAGTCCGCTTTCCGCGCGGCCGGGTCGATCGTCGGCTGTACCATGGTCCCTCCCTGAACTTTTGGTTGCCACAGCGGTGTTCCCGGTGATCAGCGCCGATCCCAGTGTCGCTTCGGGCACGGGTGACGCGGCGGGTCCTGACCTGTTCCGGCCACGGCGAAATCATCGGCAGGACACGAAAGTGTCCCGGCGCGCGCAGGCGCACCGGGACACTTTCAGCCGGGGCCGGTCACATGCCGGAGCCCAGCCTTCCGCAGGACCGCTGCACCGCGGCCATGTTCTCCGAGTTGCAGGACTGCACACCCTGATTCATGGCCTGCATCAGTTCCTGTCCCGCGACCATCACCTGCTGGCAGGCCCGGCTGATCTCGGCGAACTGCCCGCCGGCCTGGTCGGTCCAGTCGGCCTGGGTCATTCCCGAGGCATTGCCCCAGGAATCGATCGACTGCTGAACACCGTTGACGCAGCCGTTCATGCTCGCCGAAAGCCCGTCCAGCGCACCGAACATCGCGAGTTTACGCATGGTTCATCTCCTTTCCGCTATTCGTGTTCCTCAGGTCGGTGAAAGGTCACACAGCCCGGAGCACTCCGGAGAACGCGTAGGTGGCGCCGGAAGAGGCGCCGCCACCGCTACCGGAATCGCCGCCGCCGCCATCACCCCCGCCGCCGGAATCGCCGGAATCGCCGTCACCGCCGTCACCGCTGCCGGAATCGCCACCGCCGGAATCACCTCCGCCGGAATCACCGCCACCGATGTCGCCGAGACCGCCACCGAGGTCACCCCCGAGTGCGTCACCGAACCCGCCACCGAAGCCACCGCCGAACCCGCCGCCGAACCCGCCGCCGCCGCCGAAGCCCGCTCCACCGCCGCCACCGAAGCCGCCGCCGAAGCCCGCTCCGCCGCCGTCCTGGGCGCCGTGGAAGCACTGGGTACCCTGCTCGTCGGCGCCGATGTAGTCGTTCATGGCGAACTGGGTGTCGCCACCCAGCTTCTCCAGTTTCTGGCACAGGTTCCGAATGGCCATGTCCCATTTCTTGTGCGCCACGAGCAGCGCCTGGGACTGGTTCATGTTCCACTGCGCGGGGATGACGCTGTTCACTTCACCCTCGAGCTTGCCGCGGTGACCTTCGATCTCCTGCACGACCACCGCGGCCATCTGGACTACTCTCGCGAGCGTGTCCGTGTTGGCGTCCATCAAACCGCTACCGGTCATCGGAGCCTCCTTTCCTGTTTGCGGCTCACGCCGTCTTCCCCGCTTGCCATCGGTGCCGGCAGTGACAGGGCACTTTCGACGCTAGTTCGGGCGGCACGGCCCGCTGGGGCACGCGGCACGTTCCTGCCAACGGCCGCACAGCGGCGCGGACCGGGGTGAGAATCGTCGGAGTCCGGCCACGAGGAGGGAGCGCGATGGCGACGGTCGTGGTGCGCAGGCCGGTCCGCCGGCCCGCCCCGGAACAACCCTCCGGTGAACTCATCCTCGACGCGCCGCCGGAGATTCCGCAGCCGGGCGGGCGGCAGTGGACGCAGGTGCTCATGGTGATTCCGATGATCGCCATGATGGCCGCGATGATGCTGCTGTTCTCCGGCAGTTTCGGGGCGGGCAACGGCGTCCTGCGGCTGGTCGTGATGGGCCTGTTCGGCGTCGGCATGCTGGGCATGGTCGGTGTCGCGCTGCTCAATTCCGGTGGGCCGAGCAAACGGGAAATGGGCCAGGAACGGCGTGGTTACCTCCGCCACCTCGGTCAGCAGCGGCTGCGGCTGACCCGCTCCATCCACAAGCAGCGCGACGCCATGGTCTACCTGCACCCGGAACCGGCCGCGCTGCTTTCCCTCGTCGCGAGCTACCGGCTGTGGGAGCGTCGCCCGATGGACGCCGACTTCGGGGTCGCCCGCATCGGCACCGGCGAGCAGCGGCCCGCGATGACCCTCGTCCCGCCAGAGGCCAAGCCGCTGGAACAACTGGAACCGTTGTCCGCACTCGCGTTGCGCCGGTTCCTCACCACCTACACCGCCATTCCCGGGCTGCCGCTCGCCATGGCCGTCAACGGGTTCAGCCGGATCTACGTCCGCGGCGACCGGTCCCGCTCGACCGCGCTGGTGCGCGCGATGCTCACCCAGCTCGCCTCGCTTCAGTCACCGGACGACCTGCGGATCGCGGCCTGCACCTCGGCATCCGCGCAGGCGGACTGGGAATGGCTCAAGTGGCTGCCGCACGCACAGCACCCCGAACGGGCCGACGCCGTGGGACCACTGCGGCTCGTGGCGGGCTCCATCGTGTCGATCGAGGCGATGATCGACGACCTGCTCGGCGAGCGTCCCCGGTTCGACCTCGCGGTGGACAGCAGGGTGGCCATGCCGCACGTGGTCGTGGTGCTGGACGGCGGATCGACCGCGGGCTCGGACACGCTGATGGCCGAGGGCGGACTCGAAGGCGTCACGGTCATCGACCTGCGCAACGCGCCGCCGCGCGCGCTCGACCCGGCGACCATCGTGCTGCACGTGGACCCGGAAGGCTCGCTGGCCAGCCAGACCCTGGACGGCACGGTCGAACTCGGCCGGGCGGACGCGCTGGACGTTCCCGCCGCCGAGGGCATCGCCCGGCAGCTCGCGCCGCTGCGGGCCAGCGCGGGCGGGCGCGGCGAGCAACCGTTGAGCACCGACCTCGACCTGGCCGAGCTGCTGGAGATCGGCGACCCGTACACCTTCGACCCCGGCGAGACCTGGGTGCAGCGGCCGACGCGGGACCGGCTGCGGGTCCGGTTCGGCATTCGCACCGACGGCACGCCGGTGGAGCTGGACCTCAAGGAGTCGGCGCAGGACGGGATGGGGCCGCACGGCCTGCTCATCGGCGCCACCGGTTCCGGCAAGAGCGAACTGCTGCGCACGATCGTGCTGGCGCTGGCGGTGGCCCACCCGCCGAACTCGCTGAACTTCGCGCTCGTCGACTTCAAGGGCGGCGCCACCTTCGCCACCTTGGACAAGCTGCCGCACACCAGCGCGGTGATCACCAACCTCGCCGACGAACTGCCACTCGTTGACCGGATGACCGACGCGATCACCGGCGAGTTGCTGCGCAGGCAGGAACTGCTGCGGGCGGCGGGCAATTTCACGTCGCTGCGCGACTACGAGCGCGCCCGCGCCACCGGTGCCCCGCTGCCGGAAGTGCCGACGCTGCTGGTGATCTGTGACGAGTTCAGCGAGCTTCTCTCGGCCAAGCCCGACTTCATCGACATGTTCGTGCAGATCGGCCGGGTCGGCCGTGCGCTCGGTGTGCACCTGCTGCTCGCGAGCCAGCGGCTCGAGGAAGGAAGGCTGCGGGGCCTGGAGACCCATCTGTCGTACCGCATCGGGCTGCGCACGTTTTCGGATCTGGAGAGCAGGACGGTGCTCGGCGTCGGTGACGCGTTCAAGCTTCCTCGCGCGCCGGGCCACGGATTCCTCAAGACGGACGACAAGTCCATGGTGCGGTTCCGCTCGGCCTACGTCTCCGGCACGCATCACGCGCGGGAGACGGGCCCGCTGGACTCCGGGGACGACGGCGAGCTGGAGTTGCTGGACTACTCGACGCGCTACCTGGCGCCCGCGCTCGACCCCGCGGAAACCGAGCAGGTGCCGGACGAGGAGGCGGTGGGCGAGAGCCTGCTGGACATCATCGTCGAGCGGATGCGCGGCCGGGGCGCGCCCGCCCACCAGGTGTGGCTGCCACCGCTGGACTCCTCCCCCACGCTGGACTCGTTGCTGCCGAATCTCGTCGCCGGCGAAGAGCGGGGTTTCGGCAGCACGCACGAGCGGCTGGCCGGTGCGTTGCGGGCCGTCGTCGGGATCCTGGACCGGCCGCTGGACCAGCGGCGCGACCCGCTGGTGCTGAACCTGTCCGGCTCGGCGGGACACGTGCTGGTGATCGGCGGGCCGCAGTCCGGCAAGAGCACCGCGCTGCGCTCGATCGTCACCAGCCTCGCGCTCACCCACACGCCGCGTGAGGCGCAGTTCTACTGCCTCGACTTCGGCGGCGGCGCACTGGGCTCGATCCGCGGCCTTCCGCACGTCGGCGTGGTCGCGGGCAGGCAGAACCCGGGCGCGGTGCGGCGCACCATCGCCGAGGTGCGCACGCTGATCGCCCAGCGGGAACGGGTTTTCGCCGCGCGGGAGATCGACGGCATGCCCGCTTACCGGCGGCTGGTGCGTGAAGGCGGCGATACCGACGGAGATCCGTGGGGCGACGTGTTCCTCGTCATCGACGGCTGGGCCACGCTGCGGAGCGAGTTCGACGACCTGGAGGCGGTGGTGGCCGACATCGCCGCGCGCGGCCTTTCCTACGGCGTGCACGTGGTGGTGTCCGCGGCGCGCATGTTCGACCTGCGGATGAACATCAGGGACCTGTTCGGCAGCAAGCTGGAACTGCGGATCGGCGACCCGGTGGACAGCATGGTGGACCGGGCGTCGGCGATCAAGGTGCCCGAGGGCGCGCCGGGCCGTGGCGTGACGATGAGCAAGCACCAGCTGCTGGTCGCGCTGCCCAGGATCGACGGCGTCGAGGACCCGGCCGGGCTCGCCGACGGGGTGCGCGACCTGGTGGACACCGTGGCCGCGGCCTGGCCGGGCCCGCCCGCGCCCGCCGTGCGGCTGCTGCCGGGACAGCTGCCCTACGCGAAGCTGTCCCGCGCCCACGACGCCACCACGCACAAGCTGGCCGTCGGCATCGCGGAGGACGACTTCGGCGCGGTCCGGCTGGACTTCGGCGCCGACGCGCACCTGGTGCTGCTCGGTGACACCGAATCCGGCAAGACCACGTTCCTGCGAACCGTGGCCAGGGCCATCACGGACAGCTACGAGCCGAGGGGGGCAAGGGTGATCATCGTCGACCATCGGCGCGGCCTGCTCGGCGACATCACCTCGGAGCACCTCATCGGCTACGGCACCGACCGGGAGTCGACCACCCGGCTGATGATGATGGTGGCGGAGGAGATGACGGCGCGGCTGCCCGGGCCGGACATCACCCCGGACCAGCTGCGCGACCGCAGCTGGTGGCAGGGGCCGGAGCTGTACATCCTGATCGACGACTACGACCTCGTGGTCAGCCAGCTGGACAACCCGTTCCTGCCGTTGCTGGACTTCCTGCCGCAAGGTCGCGACATCGGCATGCACGTGGTGCTCGCCCGCCGCACCGGAGGCGCGAGCAGGGCGTTGTTCGAACCGTTCATCTCGCGGCTGCGCGATGTCGGCTCACCCGGCCTTTTGCTGTCCGGGGACAAGGAAGAAGGCCCGCTCCTCGGCGGGTTGAAACCGGAACTGCTGCCGCCCGGCCGGGCGTGGCTGGTCGGCCGGCGGCACGCCGCGCGACTGGTCCAGCTCGGCTGGCTGGCGAAGGACGACGGGAGTGACCATGGATGAGGCGCGCCACGAGATGCACGGCGATCCGGAGGCGATGCGAAGCTTCGCCGAGCGGGTCGCCTGGCCCGATGCGGTGGCCGACGTCGCGGTTCCGCCCGCGGCCACCCCCTGCCCGGCCGGAATGCTGGCGTGCGCGGGTTTCACCGCCGCCGACCTGGCCGCGACGCTGTCGCTCGGCCAGTTCCTCGACGAGACCAGGGACGACATCGCGACGCTGAAGGCCGCGGCCGCGGTGGCCGCCGCCGACTACGACGCCACCGACGAGGCGGGCGCGCGAGCGGTGCTCGGCTACGTCATCGCGCAGGACTGAGCGATGGACTACGCCCGCCTGCCTTCGATGGTCCAGTTCGCGCTCGTCGACGTGGAGGCCCACGCGCACCTGGCCAGGGTCGAGCAGGCCAGCCGGATGTGGCGCACCGTCGCGGCGGAACTGGGGGAACTCGCCGACTCGCTGCGGCGTGAACTGGACAACCTGAAGCCGAGCTGGAACGACTCGACCGGCACCGAGTTCGCCCGCCAGGTGAACCTTCGCCTGGCCGCGATCGACGAGGCGCTCGGCCGGGTGAACCGGCACCAGCCGTGGCTGGCGCTGGATGAGCTGGCCAGGCAGTTGCTGCTGACCAGGACGAGGCTCACCGGCGCGGTGGAGTGGCCTGCCGAAGACGGCAACCACGAGACGGCCGCCCACCTCGGCGAACTGGACCGCTACTTCCTCGCGGCCGCGGAGGCGGTGCTCGGCGCGGCCGGTGCCGAAGCGGCTACCGGCCAGCTGTCGGCGGACTGCTGCCCCGCCGAGCCGAACGGTACGGCCGCGCAGCTCGCGAGTGCGCCCGCTCCGGGACCCGGCGTCGTGCCGGATCTGCTTGGTTCGACGCTGCCGCCGGGCAGTCTGTCGATCCCCGGGCTCATCGCCGTGCCACCGGGCAGCCCGGGGGCCGGTGGGCGTCGCCCGGCCGGCGGCGGCAAAAAAGGTTCGCCGCTGGACGGCTCACGCCCGTCGGACGGTTCCCGGCCGGGCGGTTTCACCGCGAGCGGGGCCGACGGATCGGTACCGGGTTCGGCCGGGTCCGACGGGCCGCGCCGGATCGAGCGGGTCGCCGATCCGGTGCCGCTCACCGCCTCCCGTGCCACGCCCGAGGCACCGCAGCCGCCCGGGTCGCCGGGCGCGGCCGAACCGGGATCGGCGCGGGGGCAGGGGCGGATGATTCCGCCCATGATGATGATGCCGCCGATGATGGCGGGTGCGGCCCGCAACCGCCGGAACCGCCAGGCGCGGTCACTGGAAGACGGCGAGCGCCGCACCCGGACCCCGCCGGTGACGCCGGGGGTGCCGCCGCGGCTGCGCGGGCGTTCGGCGCTGGCCGACCCGGCGGGCAGCGGCTACCGGCCGGTGGCCATGTCGGACACGGCCAAGGCAGACACCACGCCCAAGGAGGCGCTCGACCACGAGGTGTGGCAGGTCGCCAATCCCGGCGCGGCCACCCCGTTGAAGCCGGAGCCGGTGGAGCAGGAACAGCCGAGACGGATCCGCCGCCCGAGAGCGTGACGAGCTGGTGAGGGGTTCGAGAAACCCTTGTGGGCCAAGGCTTAGTGGTCACGATCGGAAGCCCCGCGCCAAACCGCCACCCGGCTAAACAAACCCGCGCACCTACCCACCCAGCCCTCCCCATCCCCGATCGAATGCTCACCCCGCGGACTGCTCTGGTAAGCGCGTGCAGGTTGACCGCCTGGAAGTCCGTCGTGGACTTTCCGATCGTGACCACTCAGCGCAGGCTCCGTAGCGGCTTGGGGTTCAGTGCGGCGCGCAGCCTGGCCAGCGGCCCGCGCCGGGCGAGTCCCCGGCGGACCGCGCCGACGGCGGTCCACGCGTGCCTGCCGGCGTCCGGACCGGGGTCGGCGCCCGACCACAGGGCGAATTCCACGGTCGCGCCGAGCGATCGCAGGCCGTCCACCGCGGCGCCGTCGGTCGCCGCGACCGCCGCGGTGAGGTCGCGCACCGTCATTCCCGTGGACACCGGCACCCGGTACGCCCGCAGCCGGTCGCGTACCTCCTCCCAGGCGCCGATCACCGCGCCCGCGCCGGGCCTGCGCCGGCGCCGCCGCGCCCGTGCCGCTTTCGCCAGTGGCACCCCGAAACCCCACAGCAGCGCGGCGAGCACCGGCACCGCGAGCAGGATTTCGACCGGGAACGACCAGCCCGCCCAGAAACCGGGGCCGGTCGCCGCCGGCGCCTCGGGCAGCGGAGGGTCGCGCAGTTGCTCCGGCGGCGGCAGGCCGGCGCGCGCCTCGGCGGTGGCCGCGACCAATCCACTCCCCTGGCTCTGGTCCGTCGTCGCGGTCGTGCCGCTCGGGTCGAGCGGTACCCAGCCCACCCCTTGCACGGCCACCTCCGGCCAGGCGAGCGCGTTGCCGTTGCGCACTGTGTACGGCCGGCCGGGTATCCGGTCGGCAGGCGCGCGGAACCCGACGACGAGCCGGGCCGGAATGCCCTTGATCCTGGCCAGCGCGACGTACGCGGCGGCGAACTGCTCGCTCGTGCCGCGTTTTGTTTCCAGCAGG
Source organism: Amycolatopsis sp. YIM 10 (assembly GCF_009429145.1). Lineage (GTDB taxonomy): Bacteria > Actinomycetota > Actinomycetes > Mycobacteriales > Pseudonocardiaceae > Amycolatopsis. The sequence goes on from NZ_CP045480.1 coordinate 6,264,302, forward strand.
AACTTCTTCAGCTGTGGCCACGAGTTCCCGGTGGGCAGGTTCGGGCCATCAGCCAGCCGGTAGTTCTCACGCAGGTACTTTTCCAGTGCCAGCGCGGCCTGGAACGTCGGCCGGGTGGGCACGGCCACGCCGGCCAGCCCGGCGATCCCCGGCGGCACCTGCCCGACCCCGCCCAGCTCGCCGGCGAGCGAACGGTCCACCGCCGCGTCGCCGAGTGCGTTCGGGTCGGCCTGCGGCTCCCACCAGCTGAGGGTGTAACCCACCGGCCCCGGCGCTCGGGTGAACAGCGATCCCTGCCGCTCCTCCACCAGCGGTTCGAGGCCGTCGACACCCGCGGGCAGGGGCTGGCTCGGCAGCCACGGTCCGTCGAGCCGGACGGCGCCGATCTCGGCGGTGCGCCGCTCGACCGCGACCGTGATCTCCTTGCCCGGCCGCAGATCCGCGCCGAGCTTGCGGTACCGGCCGCCCGGCGTCCAGCCGGCGCCGTCGAACTCGTGCAGTACCACCACCGGCCACCGGTCGACCCCGGCTCCACCGTCCACAGTGAACACCGGGAGATCCGGGTGGGCCAGCCGATCGGCGAGTTCGTCCAGCGGGCTGGTGATCCGGCTTTCGGCGAGCGGCGCGAACTGGTCGTCCCGGAGCGTGTACCTGGATTCGGCCGCGGGCAGCAGCGTGCCGCCGGCGAGCGCGCCGATCACGGCGAGGGTCACCGTGGGCGTGGCGAGCAGCAGTGTGGAGATCCGGCGGCCGTGGTCGATCCGCTCAGCCCTGGTGGCGATCAGCAGCGCCCCGGCCGCCGCGGCGCAGGCGAGCGCCCCGATGGTCGCACCGAGGCCGGTGCTCGCGCCGAAGAACTGGCTGAGCACCACCACCGCGAAGCTCGGCGCCAGCGCCACCAGCGCTCCCCACCGGTGCAGCAGCTCGATTCCGAGTACGCCGGCGACCAGCGCCAGCAACGGCACGAACAGCATGAGCGCCGGGTCGGGCTGAGCGGGCCACGTCGACTGCAACGCCAGCCGCCAGGAGTCCGTCGCACCGTCGGCCAGCGCGCGGATCGTCGCGCCGGTCGGGAAACCCACTGCCGTGGTCGGCCACAGCATTGTCTCCACAATGGACAGGAGTCCGGTCAGCAGTGTCAGCACCGGCCGCCACGGCAGCAGCGTTTCACGCCGGGAACCGAGCAAGGCGACCGCGAACACCGCCGCCGCGGGAACGACAAGTGGCAGCACCAGTGGCCATCCCCCGAACACGGGCGCGAACAGCAGGCCCGCCACCACGGCGGCCAGCAGCACGCACGCCACCGGCAGTGCCTTCGGCCTCATCCGAGCACCTCGTTCCATCGGCGCACGGCGTGCTCGGCATCCTCGGCGCCGAGCAGCCTCGCCCCCGTCACCGTCTGCGCCGCGCCCGCCGCCCCCAGCACGAACACGAAGATCGGCGAGTAGCGGCTGCGCAGCCAGGCCAGCGAAGACATCTCGGCACCTGGCGACGTGATCACCGTCAAGCAGCCGCCGAACCCGCGGCTCGTTCCCAGCACCGCGGGCACCACCGCGTCGTCGTTGCCGCCCTGGTCCAGAAGGCACAGCTCGTCGAGCAACTGACGGGCGGCCTGCGGACCGCCGGCGGTGGGCACGTCGAGCCCGGACGACGTGACCAGCCTGCTGTGCCGTCCGGCCAGTGCCGACGCGCCGAGCAGCGAAGCCGCGAGGTCGATGGCTTCTTCGAAACCCTGTGACGGCAGGGAATCCGGTCTGGTGTCCAGCAGCACCGTGAACCGCGGTTGCCGCGGGTCGGCCAGGTCTCGCACCATCAACCGGCCGGTGCGGGCGGTCGCTTTCCAGTGCAGGTGCCGAATTTCGTCGCCGTGCACGTACTCGCGAACGTCACGCAGGTCCATCGAACCGCGCAACAGTTCGTCGGTGGCCGCGCCTTCGTGGTGGTGCCGGGCGTATCCGCCGACCAGCGCCCTGGCCGGAAACTGTTTCGGGTACACCCACAACGTGGCGGTCTCGCCGGTCGGCAGCCGGTTGCGCGCCAGCCCGAACGGGTCGGCCCGGTGCAGCAACAGCGGCCCCACCGTCATCCGGCCACGAGCCCTGGTCGCCAGCTCGTAGTGGTAGGTCGCCCCGGTCGACGGCGGCAGGGGGCGGATCCGCACGGTCTGCGCCTCGCCGCCCGCCCTGTCCGTGGCCAGCACCCCGGGCTGCCGGGCGGTGGTGGGATTGCGCACCCGCAGCCGCGCCAGCGCCGAACTGCCGCGCTGCACCCGGTCCGGGTACACCGACCGGGTCACCACCACCCGCACCCGGCGCGCCGTCACCGCGACGGCGGCCAGCACCGCGGCGAGCAGGATCCCGCCCAGCGCGCGGAGCAACGGGTAGCCCGCCCACTGTCCAAACGCGACCAACAGCAGGCCGAGCACGAGCACCGCGATGCCGCGCCGGGTGGGCCGCACGGCTCCCTGCCCGCTCATCAACCCGGCCAGGTGTAGTGCTTGGAGGTGGTACCGGTCTCTTCGATCACGACCCACACCTCATAGCCGGGCTCGCCGAAGTCGATGTTCTGGAAGTCCACTTCTCCGTTCTCGTCGGTGGTCCAGCTCGAGCCCGGGTTCTCCCAGGTCGGATGGTTCGAGAACGGGTTGAACTCGTACTCGGTGTCCGGTTCGAGGCCGGTCGCCCGGATGCGCATCTTGTGGCAGGGCGGCCCGCAACCGTCGTACTCGCTCGGCTTTCCGCGGGTCACCGTGACCGTCGGGCCGGGAATGGCCACCTTGGTGCTGGCCGAGGCGCCTTGGCCGGCGCTGTTCTCGGCGACGATCGTCACGGTGTAGCTGGTGCCGGGTTTCAACCCGGACAGGGTCGCCGAGCGGGCGCTGCCGGGCTTGGTCAGGCTGCCCGCGCCGGCGGCGGGTTTCCAGGACACGTGGTAAGCGGTCACCTCACCGCCGTTGGGCGCGGCGGCGCCCCAGGTGAACTGGACGGAGGTGCCGTCGACCGCGGTGGTGAGATTGGTGGCGACACCGGGCGGGCTCGCCGGAAGCGGCTTCGGCGGCTTCGGTTGCGGTTGCGGCTCAGGCTTCGGCTGCGGTTCGGGCTTCGGCTGCGGTTGGGGCTGAGGCTGGGGTTGAGGCTGCGGCTTCGGCTCCGGTTGAGGCTGGGGCTTCGGCTGTGGCTGGGGTTGGGGTTGAGGTTTGGGGTCGGGCTTCGGCTGGGGTTGTGCCTGCGCCGGCGGAGCCTGCTTCTGCTGCTGGGGAGGCGGCCCGGCCTGCGGTTCGTTCGGCGCGGGCGGCGGCTGCGGGCCCTTGTCCGGCTGCGGCTCGGGCGGCGGTGCCTGCGGATCACCGGTATCGCCCGGTTTCTTCTCGTCGACGAGCGGTACCTGGCTCACCGCGCCGTGCTCGTCGACCACCATGACGTGCCCGCCCTTGTCCCCGTCGACGTACACCCGCCCGTCCCCACCCCGGCTCAACCTCGGCTCACCGGTTTCCGGCGGCACCGGGGTGATCGCCTGCGGCTTGCCGTCGCTGGTGTAGGTGTGGACCGCGTCGGTCCGCTTGTCGAGCAGCACGACCGAAGAACCGCTCGCTTCCGGGCTGGTGAACTCGCCTTCGGGCAACGGCACGGTCACCGTGCCCGCGGCCGGCGTGCCGGTGGCGAGACCGGCCGTGTCGATCAGGTGCAGTTGCCGCGCGCCCGGATCGACAACCGCGACGCGCCCCGCCGCGTCCGCGTTGGCGATCGTGGCGGTGTGCGGCAGGTCCACGCCGATGTTCACCGGGGTGCCGAGACCCTGCTCGGTCACCGTCTGCACGGTGTCGGCGGTCTTGTCCACGAACGCCACCGAGCTGCCCGCCACGGTCAGCTCGCCGCTGTGGCCCATCGGCGTCACCGTCGGACACGACACCTGATCGGCATCCACGGGCAGATGGCACACCACGCCCGTGGCCATCCGGTGCAGCCAGAGCGAGCCCTCCGGCGTGGCCACCGGGTCGCCGAGGTCGGTGCCCGCGCGGATCGTGGCAGGCCGCTCGCCGAGCCGCACCACCGTGCCCGCCTCGCGGAAAACGAGGTAGGGCCCGCCCGGTGCCTCGACGCCGACCGCCGGCTCGCCGGTCGGGGCGGGCACCTCGTTCTCCACCTCGAGGCTGGACTTGCCGAATTCCCTGATCCGCGAGTCGCCGACGACGAACACGCTGGACTCGCCTTGGTAGACCCGGTCGCCGGGATCCAGCGGCAAGCCCGCCTGTGTGTCCACCGTCGCGCTCGCCCCGTTGACATGGAACAGAAGATCCAGTCCCGGGTTGCCCACCCAGTGCCCCGACGGCGCGAAATCCAGCCCGCCCAGTGCGTCACTCGCACCGGAGACCGCGACCGCCACCGTTCCCGCGCAGGCGGCCACGAGCAGTGCCGCCGGTAACCGTTGCCGCAGCTTGCTCGTCACGCGGCGAGGGTAGGACACCCTGGTACATAAAAGGTCCAGCTCGTTCGCAGCGCGGATTCACTCGGCGAGCACCTTGCTCGGAGCCGAGTTCACGGTCACCTGCGCACCACCGGCAGGCGTTTCCCGCTGCTCCAGCGCCCTGGCCGCGGATCACCCACAGCACCACGTCCGGTGCCTGGACAACTCCGCCGTCGCGTCGGTCACCGTGACGATGGCGCCGACGTGCTCGCCGAACCGGCCGGTGCCCGGGGATTTCACCCGTCCCCCGCACAAGCGCTGTCATCAAAACCTCATGTTCGGGCCGGGATCGTGGGCGGCATGCTGTTCCACACTTTGGGGCCGCTGGAGGTGCGCGGCCGCGATGGCGAGGTCTACCGGCTCGGCAACAGCAAGGCCGCGACCCTGCTGGCAACGCTGTTGCTGCACCCTAACGCGTGGCTCACCAGTGCCAAGCTGATCGAAGCGACTTGGCAGGATGCGGCCGCGCCCGCCTCTGCGGAGTCGAACCTGAAGACCTATGTGTGGCAGCTGCGCCGCGCGCTGCCGGACGGCGCCGCCAGGATCGAGAGCGCACCCGGCCGCTACCGGCTCCGGCTCGGCCACGGGGAGCTGGACACCCAGTACGTCGCCGAGCGCGCCGCGGCGGCCCGCGCGGCCGCCGCGACAGAAGATTTCGACATCGCGGTCGCCGCGTACGAGGCGGCGCTCGGCTGGTGGCGCGGCGTTGCCTTCGAAGGCCTGCCGATGGGTTGTGCCGCCGAGGAGTTCGCGGAGTTGCGCGGGCAGCTGAGGGAGGAACTCGCCGACGCGCAGCTCTCGCTCGGCCGCACCGGCGATGCCGCGCGCACGCTGCGGGCGCTCACCGAGGAAGACCCACTGCGCGAAACCGCGTGGGCGAGCCTCGTGCGCGCGCTGCACGCGCTGGGCAGGCGAGCTGACGCGGTACGCGCCTACAGCCAGGCGAGCCAGGTCCTCTCCACCGAACTCGGCGTCCGCCCCGGCCGAGCCCTCACCGCGGCGTACCTGGCCGCGCTCGAGCCGGCGCGCCCCCGCCGGGAACTGCCCCGCGACACCCCGTGGTTCACCGGCCGCGCCGCCGACCTGAACACCATCGGGCGCGCGCCCGGCGTGGTGCTCATCGACGGCCAGCCCGGCATCGGCAAGAGCGCGCTCGCCGTGCACGCCGCCCACACCCTCGCCGGCGCGTTCCCGGACGGACAGCTTTTCCTCGACCTGCACGGCAGCACACGGCCGCTGACCGCGTTCGACGCGCTCGGCACGCAGCTGCGGAGCATCGGTGTTCCGGACGCGCTGATGCCCGGCACGGTGGACGAGCGCGCCGCGCTGTGGCGCTGCGAACTGGCTCACCGCCGGGTGCTGCTGGTGCTCGACGACGCCGAAGGCCCCGGCCAGGTCGAACCGCTGCTGCCCGCGGGACGCGCCTGCCGCACGCTGATCACCACCCGCAACCGCGACTGGCACGTCGACGGCGCCGTGCGGATCAGCCTTGGCCCGCTGTCCAGACCTGACGCGGCCGCACTGGTTCGGGCCACCGTGGGCGACCCGCGCGGGAGTACGAGCGAAGCACTCCTCGCGCTCTGCGGCGGAGTCCCGGCCGCGCTGCGGGACGTGATCGCCAAGCTGTCCACTCGTCCGATGGGGGCGCCGGAGACATTGGCGGCCACCCCGTGCCAGGTATTCGACTGTGCCGGCGACGGTTACCGGCACGCACTGGCCACGGCGCTGGCGCCGCTGCCCCCGGCGGGACGTTCGGCGCTGCGTGCGCTCGGCGAACTGCCAGGCGAGTTCGCTTCCGCCGACGCCACACGCGCGCTCGGCGGCACGCCGGACGCCGTGCGGCACACCCTTGAGTCCTTGGTGGACGTCGGCCTGCTCGACGCGCTCCCCGGCGGCCGTTACCGCGGCCACCGGCTCGTGTACCACTACGCGCGCTGCCGGGAGTGCGCTCCGGCATCCGCGACGGCCATGGCCGCGTGGGTGGCATGAGGCGCCTGAGATGACGGCCGAGCAGCGGCAGCGGGCCGGTGAGGCGCTGCGCGCGGCCAGCAGAGCGCGCGCTGAACGCGCTGAACGCGCCGCGCACACGGCGTCCGCCCCCGTCGCGACCGTCGCCGCCGCACGGGTCGCCGTGCCCCGGCCACGCCCGATCACCCCGGCGGCGGGCACGGCCCAGCCCAGCCCCGCGCCGGCGCCCGCGCGAACCCCGGTGGCCGTGCCGCTGAACCGGATCGAGCCGCCGTCCCCGCCTGCCCGCCGGAGGCCGCTGGAGCTGCCGGTGCTGCGCATCGTGTGCTGGCAGCTCGCGCTGGTGCTCGTGGTTCTCGCGATCGGCAGGCCGTGGCCCGTGCTCACCAGCCTGCTGCTGGCCGCCACGGGGTTGCTGACCTGGACCGCCGTGCGCGTCCGCGGCCGCTGGCTCTCCGACGAGCTGATGTCCAGGGCTCGGCTGCTGACGCGTCGCCGTACCAGGAACCTGCCCGACACCGGCGGTGCGAAGGCCCTGCTGAGCGGATTGGCGCCGGGCGCCGGGGTAGGCACAGTCGAACTCGCCGGGATACCCGCCGGGGTGATCAGCCGGGTCGAGGAACTGCTCGCCGTGCTCCGTCCCGTCGACACCGCCCCGGCCGCGCTCGCCAGGTTCGCGCTGTCCGGCGCGCCGCTGGCCGATTCCGGTGACGCCGGTGTCATCCTGCCCGCCGTCCGAGCGCAGCTCGTGCTGCACCGCGGCCCTCGGCGCGGCGAAGAAACCAGAGCGTGGCTGGCCGTGCGGATGCTGCGCGAGCCGAACTTCGCCGAGGACGGCGAGCTGCTCGTCGCCCTCGGCAACACGGTGCGGAAGCTGCACCGCAAGCTACGCGGCGCCGGGATGGCCGCGGCGGCGCTGACCGAGCCGGAAGTGCTGGCCACGCTGGTCGGGCTCAGCCACACGGGGCCGGGCCGTGGCGCGATCAGGGAGGAGCGGCGGCACTGGCGGGCCGGGCCGGTGGCCCAGGTCGGCATCCGGGTCTCCGGCCTGGGCACCCGCTCGCTGTCCGCGCGGATGGACGTGCTGCACCGGTTGCTCGCCGCCGTTCCCGGGGTGGCCTGCACCGTCGCGATCACCGTGCCCGAGCACACGGGCGTGCTGCGGCTCGCGGCCACCACCGACGCCGCCGTGGACGCCGCCGCCGACCGGCTGCTGCGGATGGCGGTGCCCGGGGTGCGGCTCGACCGGATGGACAACCAGCACGCGCTCGCCGTCGCCGCGTCGCTGCCGATCGGAGGGAACCCATGATGTCCTCGCCACAGGAGCCGCCGCGGCTCGCCGCCGTCCACGGCCACGTGCCCCGCCTGCTGGCTTCCCGGCACGCCAAGGTGGCGGGCACACTCGTGGCCGCGCGACGGGATGTGCTGGTGGTCAGCACGCTGGTCGATCCGGTGCTGGCGGCGCGCCGGACCGAGCAGGCCATCCTCGGCCGCGGGATCCGCTTCCGCATGCTGGTGCCCGACCACGTGCGGACCACGGCTGGACCGGCGCGGCGGCTCGGCAGGCTCGCCCGGCAGGGGGTGCTGATCCGCACGATGCCCGATGTTCCGGTCGAAGCGCTGGTGGTCGACGGCACGTTCGCGATCCTGCCCGGCGAAGGCACGCACGATGTCGCCGTGCTCCGGCTGCCCAGCGTCGTGGCGGCCATAACCGAGCTGGCCGAGCGGCTGTGGCCGGTCGCCGTGCCGTTCAGCGGCAGCGACCCGCCGGAGGCGGTCGAACTGTCCGGCCGCGACCGGGAACTGCTCGCGCTGCTCTGCGCCGGCCGCACCGACGAGTCGGCCGCGGCCGCGCTCGGTGTCTCGGTGCGCACCGTTCGCCGGATGGTGTCGAGCCTGATGAACCGGCTCGGTGCCCGCAGCCGGTTCCAGGCAGGAGTGAAGGCCGCCGACCGCGGCTGGCTGGCCGAGGAGGCACACCGATGACCACGTCCGCAGGCCGCACCCTGCTGGTCGACCCCGCCGGGCACGGCGCCTATCCCACGCTCGGCGAGGCGGTGCTCGAGGCACCCGACGGCGCGTGTGTCTCGATCGCGGCCGGGACCTACGCCGAGACGCTCGAACTGACCGAGCGCTGCCTCACCCTGCGCGCGGCGGGCGGTGCCGAGGTGCTGCTCGACGGCACCGGCGCCGAGGTGCCGGTGCTGCTCGCCCGCGGTGGCACGCTCGCCGTGCACGGGGTGAACGTGCGCGGCGGAGACGCGGCGGCGGTGCGGGCCGAGAACGCCGAGCTGACCATGGAAGGCTGCAGCGTGCACGCCGGCCGGGGGCCGGGGGTGGCGGTCCGTGGTCCGGGACCGCTGGCGATCAGGGACGTCACCATCACCGGCGCGGAACAGGGGCTGATCCTGGAAGGTACGTCCGGCGTGGTGGAGAACGTCACCATCGAAGACGTCACCGCGGACGGGATCATCGTCGGGCTCGGCGCCGATCCGGTGCTGCGTTCGTGCACGATCAGCGGCTGCGGACAGCGCGGCCTCTACATCTACCAGCACGCGCGGCCCTCGGTGCAGAACTGCCGGATCAGCCGCACCGGGCAGGCCGCGATCGTGGTGGCCCACCGCAGCGAACCCGTGCTGAAGAACACCTCGGTGCGTGACGCCCGCGGTGTCGGCATCGACGTGGGCCCCGGCTGCGGCGGCTCGATCGAGGCGTGCGACATCGGCAACACCGCCGAACCGGCGATCCGGCTCGACGTCGCGGCGACGGCGCGGGTCGTGGCCGACCCCATCGAAATGCTCGGCGGGTCCAGTCCGCTGGACACCCTGCTCACCGAACTGGACGGCATGGTCGGGCTGCCGGGCGTCAAGGCCGAGGTGCGCTCGCTGGTCGACGAGATCCAGGTGAACGGGTGGCGGGCGCGGGCGGGGCTGGCCACCGGCGCGCTGAGCCACCACCTGATCTTCGCGGGCGCCCCCGGCACCGGGAAGACCACGGTCGCCCGCTCCTACGGCAAGCTGCTCCGTGAACTCGGTGTGCTGCCACGCGGCGAGTTCCGCGAAGTGTCCCGCCGGGATCTGGTCGGCCAGTACATCGGGCACACGGCCGAGAAAACCGCGGTGGTGTTCGAGGAGTCGCTCGGCGGGGTGCTGTTCATCGACGAGGCGTACACGCTGTCCAGGCAGTCCGGCAGCGGCGGCGACTTCGGGCAGGAAGCCATCGACACGCTGGTGAAGCTGATGGAGGACCACCGTGAGGAGATCGCGGTGATCGTCGCGGGTTACACCGACGAGATGCGCCAGTTCCTCGCCGCGAACCCCGGCCTTTCCTCGCGGTTCGCCAAGACCGTCGAGTTCGAGGACTACACCCCGGACGAGTTGGTCGGCATCATCGCCAGAATGGTCACGGCAGGCGACTACGAACTGGACCCGACCGCCGCGCCCGCGCTCACCGAACACTTCCGGCGGCTATCGGCCGAACCGGGCTTCGGCAACGCCCGTGACGCGCGCAAGCTGTTCGACAGCGTGCGCAAGGCGCAGTCGGGACGGCTGCGCGGGCTCGGCCGGATCCCGGAACCCGCCGAACTGCGCGAGTTGCGTCGCGAGGACGTACTGGCCGCCATCGGCCGCCGATCTTGAGGAGCCGTGCCTTGGCATCACCCGCCCGGTGCGGGACGCTCCAGTGCCCGGTCGAAGACGTTGCGCAGCAACCGTTGTATCACCGCGTCGACCCGGATCGCCGCGTTGAAGGTCAGCGACGAAGCGCTGAACACGAACCCGCCACCCGGCAGTTCCTTGCACACCATCGCCGCGCCGCCGCTGTCGGTCGGGTTCAGGCCCTGCGCGAAAACCTCCTCCGGCGACGCCTCACCGTCGAAGCCCTGCAACGTATCGAACTCCCACGCGCTCGCCGCGCCGTTGCGGCCGCTCGCGCCGAACAGGTCACCGACGCCGAGGCCCGTCCCCGCGAGGAAGGGGTGGTCACGCAGCACCCGGTACGGCTCGAAAGTCATCCATCCCTGGTGCTCGTAGTTCACCCCGAGCAGTTGCGACGCGGGCATGTCGTAGTGGTCGAGGAAAAGATCGCGGCTCCCGTTCGCGGCGCGGAAGGTCAGCGTCGTGCCGTCGGCGTCGAATTCCGCGCGTTCGTAGAGCTGGTTGCCGCCGGTGCCGATCACGCTTCCGCCTGCCGCCAGGTAGTCGGCGAGATTGGCGCGCATGGCCATCGACCAGTATTCCGGGTGCCCGCCCAGCACGATCGCGCTGTACGCGGAGAGCCAGCCGCCGGTGTGCAGGTCGTGGTCGGTGTAGCAGTCGAACCCGATTTCCTCGCCGCTGAGCCAGCGCAACAGCTCCAGATCGCTGAACAGATCCACGTCGTACTGCCCCTTCGACGCGATCTGCCAGTTGTAGCTGGGCCGCAGGAAGGTGATCTCGCGCCGCACGCCGACCTGGCCGATGGAGTACTGGTCGTGCCCGCCCCAGCCGTTGTAGGAGTGGTAGGTGTTGCTCGGCAGCACCACGGCGATCTTCCGCGCGGGCGCGGCCGGGCGGACCACGAACGCGACGTGCTGCACCCGGCCGAAGTTCCCGGTGAAGCGCGCGGCGTAGACGCCGGACGGCCAGTCCGCGGGAATCTCGGCGCCGTAACGCTCGTCCCAGCCGCACCCGGCCGACCGGTAGTCCGCGGGGAGCATCTGGAGCCCGCCGGTGACGGTGGTCGTCGCGGTGACCGGCTCGGGGCTGTCCCCGCCGGGCACGACGCGCACGAGTTGCGCGCTGACCGAGCTGTACGCGGTGGACAACGCGATGGAAACCCGTCCCCCGGCGGGAACGCTCTGCCGCCGCGGGTATCCCTGCAGCCCGGCGCTGCGCTCGACGGTGAACCCGTGCCCGACGACGAGTCCGGTCGCGTTGTTGATCCACTGCGGCCCGCCGTCGGTATCGACGGTCTGGTGGTTGGTGAGCCGCAGCTCGACGAGCGTCTCGTCGTAACCGGGCACCGTCGCGAGGTCGATCCGGACGAAGTAGACGCCGCCGTTCCCGCAGCCGGCGAACAGGTCCCGGCGGAACAGCTCGAACCAGTCGTTGTCCCCGATCTGGATGGGCTGCCCGTTGTTCGCCCAGCCGGCGCCGTCGCGGTAGCGGAACCAGGTGAGCCCGCCGGTGCCGCTGACGGAGTAGATGACGTTCCCGACGTCCGACATCAGGTAGCGGGGGACGTTGAACCCGTTCGCGAGCGGCACCGGCGTCTCGAAGTTCCCGCCGCTCGGCCGCCGCGAGCGATGGAGGACGCCGTCCGCGTCCACACACCAGATGACGCCGCCAGGCCCGCCGAAGATCCGCGGGAAAGCGTTGAACCCGGTCCCGACGACAATGCCGGTGCCGTCGTTGGTCCAGTAGCCGGCGCCGGTCTCCAGGTCGGTGACAACGCGCTGGTGAGCGAGCACGGTTCCGTCGCCGCGGATGCCGTAGAGGACTCCGTCGACGTCGCCGAGCACGGTGACGAAATCCTGCCACCCGGAGCCGATGTGCACGCCGACGCCCTGGTTGGCCCAGTCGGCGGCCGCGGTGGCCCAGCCACGGTGCCGGAACCAGTAGAGCAGCCCATCGGCCTGCACGGCGTAGATGATCCCGTCGCCCCCGCCGATCAGCCGGGTCCACCGCTGGTGCGGATCGAAGGTCCCGGCCGCGGTGGCCGCAGCGAGCGCGTCCGCCGGTCGTGCCGACGGGTCGGCGTCGACGATCGGAAGTGGTTCGCGGCCACTGAGAATTCCCATCGCGCCCCCTGGTTTCCATGCCCGCTGATCAAGGAACCTCGACGCGGTGCTCACGCGCGGAGGCCCGGCGAGTGAGCAACGCGTCCAGCGACCACCGTCCCGGCCCCACCGCCAGCAGGAACACCAGTCCGAGCAGCATCGCCCAGTCGGTGCGCGCTTCGTGTGCCATGTCCCAGAAGCCGTCCGCCTTGGGCTTGTCCGCCGAACCACCCCACAGGATCGGCACCTTGGTCAAGGCCAGCGCCAGCACCATGTCCACCACCATCGGCACCGCCGCCACCCGCGTCAGCAGCCCGGCCAGCAGCAGCGCACCGCAGACGGTTTCGGCCACCGCGGCGAACGGGCCGAAGAACCCCGGCGCGGGAATACCGATCGTGGCGAACCGTCCGGCGGCCAGTTCGCCGGGAAACAGGAACTTCTGAATTCCTTCGGCCAGGAACACCGCGCCGACCGCCAAGCGGATCAAGATCGCCGCGGTCGGCCCGTCCGGGCGGATCAGCGCCGCGAACCGATTCATGCCGCGTTCACCCCGCGTCCCGATCTTCGGCTTTACCGACATCGAAAGGAAATATCGTTCCACGACGCCGAGTGAGGGCACAACCGCCACACGGCGTGTTCGGAGTCGAGCGAAAAGTGCTTGGGGCGGCGGGAACGGTCGGCACGGCTGCGGGCAAGACTGGGTGTGAACAGAACCGGGGTAACACTCATGAGCGAACTCGACCGGCCCGACCTGTCCGGCCCGGACGCCGGCCGGTTGCTGTCCGCCCTGTTCGACTGCCATGCCCCGGGCCTGCACGCCTACCTGGCCCGCAGGCTCGACACCGCCACGGCGGACGACCTGGTCGCGGAGACGTTCCTGGCGGCCTGGACCGCCAGGAACCGCTACCGGCCGGACAAGGCACCGGCGCGGGCATGGCTGTACGGCATCGCGACGAACCTGCTGCGCCGGCACGCCCGCGGCGAGGTCAGAGGCCTGCGTGCCTACGCGCGGGAGGGCGGCAAGGCCGTCGACGTCGCCCTGCCGGAGACCCTCGCCGTGTCCAGGGCCGACGCCAGCACCCACGTCCGCGCGATGGCGGGCGGTATCGCCGAACTGCGCCAGGAGGAACGGGACGTACTGCTGCTCATCGCCTGGGCCGGTCTGCAGCCGGCCGAAGCCGCCGAGGCACTCGGTATCACCTCCATCACCTGCCGCACCCGCCTGCACCGCGCCCGCAAGGCCCTGCGCAAGTACGCCGATCTTCTGGAGGAACACCATGACTGAGCAGAACTGGGAAGACCGCGTCGACGCCGCCGTGCGGACCGTCCGCGCCGGCCGGCCCCCGATGACCGACGCCGCCCGCGCGACCGCGAAGGCCAGGCTGACCGCGACCATGCGGGGCGAGCCGGACACCGTCGTCGCGCTCGCCCGAGGCCGGGAACGCGGGCGGAACCGCTGGCTGCCACTCGCCGCCGCGGCGGCAGCGGTCGTCGTGGTGGGGACGGGGGTCGTGGCGCTGTCCTCCGGCGACGACGTCGTCAGACCGGCCGCGCCCAAGGTCTATCCGGAGCTTCCGCCGCAGCCGATCGGCCCGGACGCGCAGGGGAAATTCCCGCCGATCCCGCCGGTCGGCGACGTGCCGCTCAACTCGGCCGAGCGCTTCGTCGGACAGGGCAGCGACCTGCCGCAGGGACCGGACCAGTACCTGCTGGTCACCACGCGCACGTGGACCTACCACCGGCCCGACACGCCCGAAAGCCTGGAGATGGGAATAGGCAAGGAGGAACTGCGGCAGGACTGGATTCCCACCGACCGAAACCACGCGTGGCAGCGGACCATCGACCGGGACGTGCACCGGCCGGCACCGGCACCGAACATGCACAACGCACCGCCGCCGGACCAGATCTCGGGGCCGACCTCCAGCGAAGGGACGTTCGTTAAGCCGGGAGGCGAGTTCAACCGCATGCCCTTCTGGTACGACGACCCCGTGCACTTCCCGGCCGATGGTCGCCGGATGTACGAGCGGTTCCGCGAGGAGGCGAACACCGAGGGCTCCACTCCCGTGGACGCCCTGACGCAGAAAATCGTGAAGACCCTGTCCGACGGCGACCTCACGCGCGACCAGCGGAGCTTGGTCTACCAGGCGCTGAGCTACTACCCGTATCTCAGGATCGTCGAGAACGTCCGGACCAGGGACGGCCGGGAGGCCGTGTCGATCGGCTTCACCGACGCCAACAGCGCTGTGCGCGACGAGGTACTGATCGATCCGGCGACCACACAGGTGATCGGCACGCGGGTGGTCGCACTGAAGGACAACCCCATCGAACCGACGGCCGGCGGGGTGCTCCAGACGAAGGCGGGTGAGGTCGCCACCGAGTCCGTCCTCACCTACCAGGTCGTCAACCGGCGCGGCGCCACGCAATGAGCGAGCGTTGAGCGCACTGGCCGAAACGTTGTCTACATCGGAGGCTTGACACAATCTCCAGTGCGAGTTATAGAAATATGCAGAGGCGGTTACCAACCTGGTGCCAGAGCGAGAAACGTGCCGGGAGTGATCGACGATGCGAGACACCACACGCCATTCGCGGGCGGCCTGCGGGCTCGACGAGTTGCTCAGCGCCGCACCAGCCGTGCTGCACGCCGAGTTCGAGGCGATCGTGGCGGCCAACTTCCAGCGTCTTCGACCGCGTCCCGGCACCCGGCTCGCCACAACGGGGCCGCGCCGGGAAAACCCCGGCGGCGCCCGTGGCCCGGCCGCGCTCGGCGCTCCACGGAAAGTCGCCCACGGACCAAGAGGTCTGCGACGGCAACGGTCTCCTCCGATAAGAACGCCGTACGCCTTCGAAGAACTGCGCTGAGAAAGGCAGGTGATGTCGCGGCGCGCTTTCCTGTCACGCGATTCCCTATCACGCGATCGTGCGCGCCGTCAGCCGGATGTGGCTGTCTGCTCCACAATGGCCGGTGAGCCTCCCTTGCCCCGGCACGTGTCTCGTGGCGCTGACGCGCGGCAGCCCACCGGCTGAATCGGCACGTTGCGTCTCTTCCCGAACCAGCGGGCCCTGCCCACAGCGGCAGGGCCCGCTTCGTACGACAACAGCAACGACACACCCTCCACTTCGGACAGATGCGCCGTCGCGGCTCAGGTGGCGTTCTCGTTGCGGCGGTTCAGTTCGGCACGCGGGTCGAAGTCACCGGTGGCCTCGGCGTAGGCACGCAGCGCCTCCCGCGCCTGGCGGTCGTGCCGATCGGGCAGGGCCGCCTGCAACGTGACCAGCAGGTCTCCGGACCGGCCGTTCGCGCCCTGGATGCCGTGCCCGCGCAGGCGCAGGATCCGGCCGGGCGTGCTGCCGGCCGGGATGCGCACGGTCCGCGCGCCGTCGAGAGTGGGCACGGCGACCTGCCCGCCGAAAACGAGTTCGGGAACCGTCACGGGCAGGGTGAGGGTGAGGTCGTCGCCGCTGCGGTCGAACACCGGGTCCGGCGTGACGTGGACGCGGACGTAGAGGTCGCCGGGCGTGCCGTACGCCCCGGCGGGCCGGCCTTGTCCGCGCAGCCGGATGCGCTGCCCGTCGCCGACTCCGGCGGGGATGCGGATCTGACTGCCGCGCGCACCCGGTTCGTCGGCGAGCCGCACCGGCACCGTGGCGCCGCGGGCGGCGGTACGGAAGTCCAGGGTCAACTCGGCTTCCACGTCCGCGCCCCGCCGTGGCTGCGGCCCCCTCCGGCCCGCGCCCCTCACCGGACCGGCGCCGAAAAGACTGTCGAACAGCGCCTGCGCGTCAGCCGTGTCCATTCCGGCGCGCCCGTTCCCGAACAGTTCGCCCAGGTCGAAGAACGACGCTCCCGGCCCGGCCGTGCCCGCGCCGAAGCCGAACGGCTCGGACCGCCCGGCACCGGTTGCCGCGAGCCGGCGGGTTTGGTCGTACTGGACGCGTTTTTCCGGGTCCGATAGCACGGTGTACGCCTCGGAAACCGCCTTGAACCGCGCCTCGGCCCGAGCGTCGCCGGGATTGGCGTCCGGGTGGTTCTGGCGGGCCAGCCGCCGGTACGCCTTCTTGACCTCCTCGGCGGATGCGTCGGGCGAGACGCCGAGGTCGGCGTAGAAGTCCCGCTCGAACCATTCCGGACTGCTCATCTCTCCTCCCGTCCTCGGTGTCTCAGCGCCGGCCGGCGTCCCCGTCGACGATCTTCCGCGTGGCACCAGCGGCCGGGTGTCAGCGGGGACGCCTGGGCGTGGGGTGGTAACGCACCGGCCCGGCCACGAGGTCGGGGGTGCGCCCAGTCGCGGGAGCATCCTGGCGGACCCGCACCGGCACGGCCGTTCCGCGCGCCGGTGCCCGGTCGCGGCCGTCCTCGGCGCGGCGCTGCTGGTCCCGCAGCAGGCGGTAGGCCTCCACCACCGCGGCCAGCAACTCCGCGTCGCCGCCCGGCGCGTCCGGGTGCACTTCACGCACCCGCCGCCGGTAGGCCAGGGTGATCTCCCGCGGGCTGGCGCCCTGGTCGATCCCCAGCACGCGGTACGGATTCGCGCGGGGACCGCCGCCACGTGACACGGTCCTCTCCCCTCACGCAGAACAGAGTCGCTTTCCAGGACGGCCCCGGCGGCTCAGCGCGCGCTCCGCCGGGGCCCCTCCGTTGCCGCTACGCCCTCGACTCAGGCGTCGATCTCCTCGCGGCCCGCGCCGACGGCGATCTTGCGCGGCTTGGCCTTCTCGGTGACCGGGATCCGCAGGGTGAGCACTCCCGCGTCGTAGCTGGCGGCGATGTTGTCGGTGTCGAGCGTTTCGCCGAGGAAGAGCTGACGGGAGAACACCCCGCGCGGCCGCTCGGCGACCTGCACGCTGTCCTTCTCGCCGTACTCGCTGCCACGCTCGGCCTTCACGGTCAGCACGTTGCGCTCGACGTTCAGGTCGATCGACTCCGCCGGTACACCCGGAAGGTCGAACTGGACCACGTACTCGTCACCGGACCGGTAGGCGTCCATCGGCATCACCGCGGGCCGGCTCGTGGTGCCGTTCCCGCCGAAGAACCGCTCGGCCAACCGGTCGAACTCACGGAACGGATCAGTGCGCATCAACATTGCCGTTACCTCCTTGGCTCCTTCCAGCTTCACCATTGACAACGATGGACTCAACTTTCCTGTTCCCGTGACAGGAGGCTTTTCGAGACTCCGGTCGATGGCCGCCAGTCGTTCCGGGGGGGTAGAGCACCCACGGACCACCGGCACTCACCCACGGTGAGGCGCGGCCCGGCCACCGGCGGCACCACGGGGGAACCGCCGGGCCAGTGCGGCGACGGCCTCCTCGTGGCGCTGGGCGATCACCTGATGGGCGCGGTCTGCGGCCCGGTCGAGCCGGCGGCGGAACTCGCCGTCGGAAACGGTCAGGTCACGCGCGGCGGCGCCGGTGTCGGCGGCCGGGTGCCGTGTCGCTGTCTTGATCATCGCTCTGTCACCTCCGATATTCGCTTGACGCGGTCCCGCGGGCCTCACGCCTGGTTGTGACGCATTCACTGCTCATGACGACCACGCGGCTCTCCTTGTTCCCGAAACTACGGCAACAGGAGAAGAAAACTTGACTCCCCACTTATCAAGACTCGGGCACCTCCTTCAGATCGACTGCGGCCTGGGCCAGGGCACACCCCTCGCGTGATTTGGATACAGCCCAGTGCTGTATCCTTTCTCCCATGGAGCGAGAACCGGGCGACGACAAGCGGGCACCGGGCCGGCCCCGCAGCCGGGAGGCCGACGAGGCCATCCTCACCGCGGCGCTGGACCTGCTGATCGAGCAGGGAATCTGCGCGACCAGCATCGAACAGGTCGCGCAGCGCGCCGGGGTCACGCGCCGCACGGTGTACCGGCGATACCCGAACCTGACCGCACTGCTGGTCCGGGCGATCGAATGGGAATACCGCGACATGGAGGCGGAGGCGCTCAACTCACCGAACGTCGAAGCGATGCTGACCGACTGGGCGGCCTACCTCAGCCAACCCCGGGCCCGCCTGCTCATCCGACGCCTCTACGGCACCGTCGACGACCTGCCCGACCTGTTGCGCACCTACCACGAGGTGCACGGCAGACACCGGAGCGACGCCGTGCGCAACGCACTGGACAAAGCCCGCGCGGGCGGGCAACTCCCCCGGGGCATCGACACGAAGGTGCTCCAGGAAACGCTCAGCGGCGCCGCCCTGCAGCACCTCGCCGCCTATCCCGACAACACCGGCGCGGAAGACATCGAAACGTATTTCCTCGCCATTCTCCGGCAGGTCGGCTACCGGCCGCCCGCCCAGAAAAGGACCGCACGAGCATGAGTGAAAACCTGTCCTGGGTCGCCAAGGACGCCCGCCAGGCACGCAGGGAAGGAATGGCCGTGATCACGCGGCGGCAGCGTGAGCGGCTGGCCGACCTGGTCGCCTACGCCCGCGCCGAGTCGCCCTACTACCGCGAGCTGTACCGGGACCTGCCCGACCGGGTGGAGGATCCCGCGCTGTTGCCGGTCACCGACAAGAAGACGCTGATGGCGCACTTCGACGACTGGGCGACCGACCGGGAGATCACCCTCGGCAAAGTGCGCGAGTTCGCCGACGACCCCAGCCTGATCGGCGCCCGGTTCCTCGGCAAGTACCTGGTCGCCACCACGTCCGGCACCACCGGGCGGCGCGGCCTTTTTGTGCAGGACAGCCGCTACCAGCACATCGCCGCCACCCTGACCGGGCAGGTGCTCGCGGGCTGGCTGGGCAGCGGCGGCCTGCTGCGGGTCGCCGCCCGCGGCGGGAAGCTCGCCCAGCTGGTCGCCACCGGCGGCCACTACGTCGGCTACGCCAGCTACGTCCAGGTCACCAGCGAAAGCAAGTGGCGGTCGAAGATCGTGCGGGCCTTCTCGGTGCACACGCCGATGCCGGAACTCGTCGCCCGGCTCAACCGGTACAACCCCGCCATCATCGTCGGCTACGCCAGTGCGATCCAGTTGCTCGCCGCCGAGCAGGAGGCCGGACGGCTGCACATCAAGCCGGTGCTGATCGAAGCCGCCGGGGAAACCATGACCCCGGCCGACACCGACCGCATGGCCACCGCCTTCGGCGCACGGGTGCGCACCATGTACTCCTGCACCGAATGCACCTATCTCAGCCACAGCTGCGAACACGGCTGGTACCACGTCAACAGCGACTGGGCGGTGCTCGAACCCGTGGACGCCGACTACCGGCCCACTCCGCCCGGCGAGCTGTCGCACACCGTGCTGATCAGCAACCTGGCCAACCGGGTCCAGCCTTTCCTGCGCTACGACCTCGGCGACCGCGTCCTGCTGCGGCCCGACCCCTGCCCCTGCGGCAGTCCCCTGCCCGCCGTGCGGGTGCAAGGCCGCGCCGGTGACGTGCTCACCTTTCCCACCGAACGCGGCGAGCAGGTCAGCATCGCCCCGCTGGCCTTCGGCACGCTGTTCGACCGCATCCCCGGTGTGGAACTGTTCCAGGTCGAGCAAACCGCGCCGACGACCCTGCGGGTGCGAATGCGGCCGGCTGCCGACGCGGACACCGAGCACGTCTGGCGGGAGGTCCACCGCGAACTGGACCAGCTCCTCGCCGACCACAAACTCGACCACATCGCTGTGCGGCGGGCGGACGAACCACCCCGGCAAACGGCAGGCGGCAAGTACCGCACGGTCATTCCCCTCAGCTGAGGGCGGCCAGCACCGCTGCGAGCCCCTCCCGCAGGTCCTTGACGAAATACTCCGGGACCTCCAGCGACGGGAAATGTCCCCCGGCTTCGGGTGACCTCCATCGGACGATCTGCCGGTACCGCTCCTGTGCCCAGGGCCGCGGGCACTTCTCGATGTCACGGGGATACATGGTGATCGCGGACGGCACATCGACCCGGAGTTCGGGGTCCAGCGAATTGTGGCTTTCGCAGTAGATGCGGGCCGCGGACGCGCCGGTCCGCGTCAGCCAGTACAGGGTGACGTCATCAAGAATCCGGTCCAGGGAAATCCTCTCGAACGGACTGTCTTCGGTGTCCGTCCACTCAGCGAACTTGTCGAGGATCCAGGCGAGAAGCCCGACCGGTGAGTCGACGAGCGAGTAGCCGATGGTCTGCGGCCGGGTCGCCTGCTGCTTCGCGTACGCCGCGCGGTGGCGCCAGAAATGGCGGGTGTCCTCCGTCCACTCGCGCTCGGCCTCCGTCAGCCCGTCCGTTGTCAACCCGGGCGGCCCCTCCGCGAACGTCGTGTGGATGCCGAGAACGTGCGCCGGGAACCGGCCGGCGAGAACCGTGGTGATGTTGCCTCCCCAGTCACCACCGTGGGCGACGAACTCGCCGTAACCGAGCCTTCCCATCAGTTCCACCCAGGCGGCCGCGATCTTTTCGGTTCCCCACCCGGTGGTGGCCGGCTTGTCGCTGTAACCGAAGCCAGGCAACGACGGGGCCACGACGTGGAACGCCGGCGCGCTCGCGTCTTCCGGATCGGCCAGTTCCTCCACCACGTCGACGAACTCGGCGATGCTGCCCGGCCAGCCGTGCGTCATGAGCAGAGGAGTGGCATCCGCGCGCGTGGATCGGCGGTGCAGGAAGTGGATTCCCAGATCGTCGATGGTCGTGCGGAACTGGCCGATCCGGTCAAGGCGCGCCTCGAACCACCGCCAGTCGTACTCGGTGCGCCAGTAGTTCACGACGTCGACCAGGTCGGCGAGCGGAACGCCCTGATCCCATCGGCGAGGGCCAGTGGCGGCGCCATGGACCGTCTCGGCTTCCGGTAGCCGCGCCGCGGCCAGTCGTGCGCGCAGATCGTCGAGGTCAGCGTCGGTTGCGCGGGCTTCGAACGCCCGCACGCCGCTGGCTGGACCGGACATGGGGCCTCCTGGGTCATCGTGGAACCGGCTAAGACGGTTCTAACATGCCCCGGCGCCGACGAGCAACCTGCTAAGGTGGTTCCATGCCTGCTCGGTTCCCCGACTTCCGCCTGGGTAACGTGCTGGCGACCAGCTTCACCGGGACGCTGACGGAGCGCCGTGGCAATCCCGTGGAGCGCATCCCCACGCCACAGCGACTCGTCGACTGGCTGGCCGTGAACGGCCTCGCCGTGGACTCCTGCACTACCGCCCAGCTCGAACTCGCCAGGGAACTGCGGGAATCAATTCACGCCGCCGCGACAGCGGCCGCGATCAAAGACCCACTCCCCGCGTCCGCCGTCCAGGTCATCAATGACTTCAGCGTTCAAGGCCGGGCCTCGGCTGTCCTGACGCCCGGCGGCGATCGGCGATGGCAACTCAGCTCGGCTTCGTGCGTGGAAGATGCCCTTGGCGTGATCGCCGCCGACGCGATCAGCGTCATCGCAGGTGAACGAGACGGAAAATTGGCGCTGTGCGCATCATCGACCTGCCAGGCCGCCTTTTTCGACACCAGCCAAAGCCGCACCCGCAAATGGTGTGACATGAACACGTGCGGGAATCATCAGAAAAAAGCGCGCTTCAACGCCAACAAGCGCAAAAACCTCGACTCGGCGAAATAAGCGGTACATGGACCTGCTCCAGCTGCGCTACTTCCAGGCGGTGGCCCGCCGCGAGCACCTCAGCCAGGCCGCCGCCGAGCTTCACGTCGCGCAGCCCTCGCTCAGCCGCGCGATCGCCCGGCTGGAGGACGATCTCGGCGTGCCGTTGTTCGACCGGGTGGGCCGCGGGCTGCGGCTCAACCGGTTCGGCGCCGGATTCCTCCGCCGCGTCGACCGGGCCCTGCGCGAGCTGGACGACGCCCGACGCGAACTCAGCGACACCGCCGGGCTCGACCACGGCAGCGTCGCCATCGCCGCGGAAACGCTGCTCACCGTGACCGAGCTGATCACCGACTTCCGAACCGAACACCCGGGCGTCGACATCCGCCTCCACCAGTCCGACGCCGCGACCATGGCAAAACAGCTGCACACCGGCGAGGTCGATCTCTGCCTCGCTTCCCAGCCGCTGACCGGCCCGAACCTGCGAACCCGGGAACTGCTGCGCGAGGACGTGTTGCTCGGCGTGCCGGAGGGACACCGGCTCGCCGGACGGGAACGCGTGCGGCTGGAAGACGTCGCGGACGAACC
The DNA here is from genome assembly GCF_009429145.1 of Amycolatopsis sp. YIM 10. GTDB lineage: Bacteria > Actinomycetota > Actinomycetes > Mycobacteriales > Pseudonocardiaceae > Amycolatopsis. Next base: position 6,286,560 of record NZ_CP045480.1, read on the forward strand.
GTTTGTCACCACCCGCCCCGGCTACTGGCCACGCGAGCTGACCGACCGGCTGTTCGCGGAGGCCGGACTGCAACCCGACTACGTCTGCGAGAGCGACGAGCCCGGAGCCACCGGCTACCTGATCAGCTCGGGCCTCGGCGTCGGACTGGTGCCCGCGTACTCCCGCAGCTCCAGCCTCCATCTCCCGGGCGCGTGGATGCACCTCGACGCCCCGGACTGCCAGCGCGTCCTCACCCTGGTCTGGCGCGCGGACACCTACTTCTCCGCCGCGGCGCGGCGGCTGACCGAATTCGCCGGCGCCTACTTCCGTGACCTGTAGTGGTCACCCTGCCTTCTACTGGACAGGAGGTATCGTCGCTGGCCTGGACGTTTGACCAGGTTGGGGTGACGGGTGTCTGGGGAAGCCGTGCGGTTGCTTGGCGCATTCGGCCACCGCTACGCGGCCGCGGTACGGCTGGCGACCCTCGTGCCCATCGGCGCGGTCGCCCTGCTGCAACCCGCGCCGGGAGCGTTCGCCAGCACGCTGCTGGCGGTCGTCGTGGCCGGCGCGTGGACCGGTGGGTACTGCTGGTGGCTGGCCAAGGGCGAGGGCCGGACCGGCACGAAGGCGATGTCGCTCGATGTCGCGGTGCTGATGTGCGTGTACCTGAGTGTGTTGTGGACCGACGCGGTCGCGGCGGCCAACACCGGCTGGCTGCGGCTGCTGATCCTGTTCGCGTGCGTGACCTGGCAGTGGCACACCTCGCTGACCGCCGGTCTCATCGCGGCGGCCGTGGCCGGTGGCGCGTCGAGCACGCTCGTCATCGCGGGCGACCCGGCCGACCCCACCCTGTTGCAGTCGCAGACGTGGGCACCTGTGATAGCGGTGGTCTCGCGCGTGGCGTGGGTGCTGATCACCCGTGCGGCCGAGCGCGCCGACCGGATGGCGGCCGAGGCGGAGCGCGCCCGCACGGAAGCGGCCGTCGCGGAGGCCATGCGCGCGGAGGAACGGGAACTGGCGAACTCGTTGCACGACACCGCCGCCACCACGCTGCTGATGGTCGGCGCCGGGCAGGTCCCGCCCGACGCGAGCTGGCTCAGCGTCCAGGCGCGCCGTGACCTGGACCGGCTACGTTCGCAGAGCGGGCCGCCGCCGGACCGGGCCGACCTCGTCGGCCTGCTGCGCGACGACCTCGACGGGGGTTACCTGACCGTCGAGTTCGACGGCCCGCCGCGGTTGCTGCTGCCGTTCGACGTGGCCACCGCGATCGCGGGTGCCGCGCAGGAAGCGCTCAACAACGTCCACCGGCACGCGGGCACCGACCGCGCGACCGTCCGCCTGCACGGCGACGACCGGGCGTTGTGGGTCGAGATCGCCGACGAGGGCCGCGGCTTCGACGTGAGCCGCGCACCGGCGACCCGGCGTGGTCTCCGGGAGTCCGTGCACGGCCGGATGTCCCACGTCGGTGGCACGGCGGTGATCAACTCGGCCGAGGGGTCGGGCACGGTGGTGCGGCTGGAATGGCGGGCCGGTACGCCGGACGATCTCGACCACGCGGAACTGACCCGGATCCCGTTGCGGCGCGGCCTGCGGATCGCGACGCTGCTGGTGGCGGTCGCCGGTGTGGCCGGTCTCGGGCTGGCCAACCTGCTGGGCAGGCTGGACGAGCACGACGCGCCCGCGGCGCAGTTCGCCGCGTTCGCCGTGCTGGCCGGGCTCCTGGCCGCCGAGGTGGTGCTGGTGGCGCGCCACCGGTCGTGGGGACGGCTGGCCGGGCCCGCCGTGTCGCTGGTGTTCGCCGCGTCCGTGCTGTCGTACCTGACGCTGCCGGACGGTCCGACCTCGGCCGGGGTGGACTGGGCGTTCGGCGCGGCGAACTGGGTCGGGCTGGTCGTGCTGGTCGACCGTCCGTTCAGGACAGTGGCGGCGTTCCTGGCCGGTCACGAACTGCTGGCGTTCGCCAATCTGGCGCTGTCGCACGATCTCAGCCGCGACTCGCTGGCGCTGTTCGCCACCGGCTCGGTCACCGTGGTGGGTTTTCCGCTGTGCCTGGTCGTGCTGGCGGCCGTGCTGGGCCGGATCGGCGCGCAGGCCGCCGCGGCGGCGCGGGAACTCGAAGGCGTGCGCACCGCCGACGCCGTCGCACTGGCCGCGCACCGCCGGCGTGTGCAGCGGTTCGCCGAGCTGTCCGCGACCAGCGTGCCGCTGCTCGAAGGACTCGCCGACGGCTCGCTGACACCGTCCGATCCCGAGGTGCAGCGCCGGTCGGCGGTCGAGGCGGCCAGGATGCGCAGGCTGTTCGCCGAGCGGGACCTGGTCGACAACCCGCTGCTGCACGAGTTGCGGTACTGCGCGGACATCGCCGATCGCAAGGGTGTCGAGGTCGAACTGGACGTGCGCGGTCAGTGGCCGGTGCCGCCGGTCGTGGTCCGGCGCGACCTCACCGACGCCGCGCTCGCCGCGCTCGCCACCGCCGCCTCGTGGGCGCGGGTCACCGTCGTGGGCAGCGAGGACCTGGTCTCGGTCAGCGTGGTCGCGGACTGCGCCGAGGCGCCCCCGCCGGCCCCGGCAACCGGCGAAGTGCGCGTGGAATCCTTCATCAGGGACGGAATGGTGTGGCTGGAGGCCCGCTGGCGGCCGAACTGATCACTGCGCTCATCACGAACGGCTTGCGGCGATAGCAGGCACGTCCACCAGTGCTTCCAGGTTCGTCCCAGATTCCCACCAGATCGACTGGGCAGTGTCGGCCTCGCGACCGATTCCGACGTGAGGGGTAGTAGTCATGCGCAGAACAGTCCAAGCCTTCGTCACGTGTGCCAGTGCTCTCGGCCTTGTGCTGGCCGGTGCCGGACCCGCGGGAGCCTCCGCCGGCCAGTCCGCGAGCCAGGCCTGCGAGCCCGGTAGCCGATGGGGCACCACAACGATTTCGGGCGCCCTGTTGCAGTACGACATCTGCATCGAGCCGGCCGGGGCGAATATCAACCTGTACCTGGAGGACACCGCGAAGGACGGGCGGCGGGCCGAGGCGTGGCTCGTCACGTCCATCAACGAGTACGAGCTTTTCGAGGTGACCGGCGGGCGGGGCGACTCGGACACGCACTGGCTGTTCAAGCAGGAGGCCTACGTGAAGGTCAAGCTGTGCACCAGCGACGCGAACCTCGACCGCAAGTGCGGCAAGGCGATTTAGCCTGGCGTGACTCAAGGCGTCAGGTGGCGAAGACGGTGCGGACGACGGACTCGTCGCCGTCGATTTCGATCAGGCCGAGAGCGCGGGCGTCGCTGAGGGCGAGGGCACCGGCGGCGAGTCCGAGGACGCAGTCGGGATCGGCGCGGACGGTGGCGTCGAGGTCGCGACCGTCGTCCGGGCCGATCTCGAAACCGGACCGCGTTGCCCGGAGTTCGAAGAGCCTGCCGCCGATCTCGAGGCCGATCGTCGCCGAGGGGCGCACCTTGACCCGGGAATCGAGCAGGGCGGGAACGGCGAGGGCGAGCCACTCCGGGCGGAAGGCGTCGCCCTCGGGGCCGCGGGTCATCAACGGGGTGGACCAGCGGATCAGGCTCTCGATCGGCTCGCGCAGTTCGGCGCCCCACGGCGTGAGGGCGTACTCGACCACGCTGCCCGAGCCTGCCAGTCGCCGCTCGACCACACCTGAGGCTTCGAGATCGCGGAGCCGGTCGGCGAGCAGGTTGGTCGCGATGCCGGGAAGGCCGTCGAGCAGCTCCCGGTAACGAGCGGGGGCGACGAGGAGCTGCCGGACGATGAGCAGGTTCCACCGATCGCCGACGACTTCGAGGGACCGGGCGAGCCCGCAGTACTGGCCGTAGCTACGCATCGTTTCCTTCAACTTGGCTTTCTCAAGTGCGCGTGACAAACTCAAGTCTACCGCAGGGCCGAGTCGAGAGGGTCACCAATGGCCGATACCACCAAGAGCGCGCGGCCCGCCTGGGTCGACGACGACCTGTTCCCGTTCGAGAGCCGCTTCGCCGATATCGACGGGCACACCGTGCACTACGTCGACGAGGGGTCAGGCCCCGCACTGCTGTTCCTGCACGGCAACCCGACCTGGTCGTTCCTGTGGCGCGACGTGATCCGCGCGCTGCGCGACGACTTCCGGTGCGTCGCCCTCGACTACCCCGGCTTCGGACTGTCGACGCCGAAGCCCGGCTACCGCTACCTGCCCGAGGAGCACGCGGACGTGGTCACCGGGTTCATCGACGCGCTCGGCCTCAGGGGGGCCACTCTGGTCGGGCAGGACTGGGGCGGCCTGATCGGCCTGGCCGCCGTGCAGCGCCGGCCCGGCGTCTTCGATCGGCTGGTGCTCGCCAACACCTGGGCCTGGCCGGTCGATGGCGTACTCCACTTCGAGGCGTTCTCGCGCATCCTCGGCGGACCCCCGGCCCGTTTCCTGGTCCGGCGGCTGAACCTGCTCGTCAACGCGTTCATCCCCACCGGCCACCGAAAGCGGAAGCCGACCGCGGCCGAGATGGCGCACTACCGCCGGGCCATGGACACACCCGAGCGGCGCCAGGCCTCCGCCGTACTCCCCGGCCGGGTGCGCGCCAGCCGCGCCTTCTTCGCCGAGATCGAGAACGGCTTCGCCGACATCGCCCACCTCCCGACGCTGATCGTGTGGGGTGACGCGGACATCGCCTTCCGCCCGCAGGAACGCGAACGCCTCGAAGCGACCTTCACCGATCACCAGACCGTGATCGTCGAAGGCGCCGGCACCTACGTGGAGTCCGACGCGCCCGAGGAGTTCGTCGCCGCGATCCGCGACTGGACGGCGACACCGCGGACTGACACCAGTCACGCGGGCGAGAGGGACTGATCGGGCTACGGTAAGCGATGTGGCGGACAACGAAGCGACCGGCGTTGGGGTGCTCGACCGGGTGATGGCGATTCTCGACGTGGTCGAGGCGAACCCCATGGGCGCGAGCGAACTGGCGCGCACCCTCGGCCTGTCGGTCCCCACCGCGCATCGCCTGGTCTCCGCGATGGTCAAACACGGTCTGCTGCAACGCGACGCCGACGCGCGCCACCACCTCGGACCGCGGTTCGCCTCGTCGGCGGTCACCGTCGCGTCGCTGCCGGCACTGGAAGAACTGCGGACGAAAACCGGCGAGACGGCACAGCTGTGGGTCCGCCGCGGCGACGACCGGTTGTGCGTGGTCTGCGCGGAGTCCACAGAGGAGCTTCGGGCTTCGCTGCCCGTGGGCACGGCGCTGCCGTTGTCCGCCGGAGGATCCGCGGCGAGGGCGCTGCTCGCCGACGACGAGCAACGGGTGTTCGAGAGCATTTCCGAGCGCACGCCGGGCCTGTGCTCGATCAGCGCCGGGGTGCGCTTCCGCGGCGCCGTGATCGCCGCCGTGTGCCTGGCCGCGCCGGTGTTCCGGGTGCGCGACGACGGCCCGGCCGCCCAGTACGGGGAACTGGTCGAGCAGGTCGCCGACCAGCTCGAAGTCGCGCTGCGTTACCACTGATCCCGGATCGGCCCTTGCGGCGGGGGGCGGCTGCACCTACCGTGCTTATCGGTATATGACATCGCTTCTCATTATTCGATAAAGGAGCCGCATCGTGGCCGACGCTCCGCTGACCGGGATCCGGGTGCTCGAACTGGGAAGCTTCATCGCGGCCCCGTTCGCCACCCGGCTGTTCGCCGACTTCGGCGCCGAGGTGATCAAGATCGAACGGCCGGGCACCGGGGACGAGCTGCGCGGCTGGCGGCGCGGCCGGGGCGAGACCTCGATGATGTTCCGGACCATGGCGCGCAACAAGAAGTCGGTCACCCTCGACCTGCGCAGCGACGAAGGCCGCCGGATCGCGCTGGACCTGGTGCGGCACACCGACGTGGTGGTGGAGAACTTCCGGCCGGGCGCGCTGGAACGGCTCGGGCTGGGACCGGACCGGCTCACCGAGGCCAATCCCGACGTGGTCGTGGTGCGGATCTCCGGCTACGGCCAGACCGGCCCGTACCGGGATCGCGCCGGTTTCGGCGGAGTCGCCGAAGCGTTCGCCGGGCTGCGGCACGTCACCGGCTATCCCGACCGGCCGCCGGTGCGCTCCGCCGCACCGATCGCCGACACCGCCGCCGGGCTGCACGGTGCGGTCGGCGCGCTGATCCTGCTGCTCGCCAAGGCCAGGGGCCAGGCACCGGCCGGGCCCAAGCTGGTCGACGTCGCGCTCTACGAATCGGTGTTCATGATGATGGACTCGCTCATCCCCGACCTCGACGCCTACGACATGGCACGCGAGCGCACGGCCGGGAACCTGCCCGGCGTGGTGCCCAGCGGGGTGTACCCGGCGGCGGACGGCCAGTCGGTGGTGATCGCGGGAAATTCCAGCGGTGCCTTCGGCCGCCTGATGTCGGCCGTCGGCCGCGACGACCTCGCCGCCGACGCCACCCTCGCCGACGGTGATGCCCGCTACGCCAGGGAAACCGAACTGGACGACGCGATCACGGCGTGGACCTCCCGCCACAGCGCCGCCGAGGCCGTCCGGATCCTCAGCGAAGCGGGCGTGCCCGCCGGTCCGGTCTACGACGCCCGTGCCATCGCCGAAGACGAGCACTACCAGGCACGCGGCATGGTGCGGCCGATCAAGGTCGCCGTCGACGGGGAACCGGAGGACATCCGCTTCCCCGGCGTGGTGCCGCACCTGCCCGCCACGCCCGGTGAAGTCCGGTGGGTGGGCCCCGAGCTGGGCGAGCACACCGACGAGGTGCTGGGCGGGCTGCTCGACATCCCGGACGAGGAACTGGCCGGGTACCGCGCCAGGAAGGTGGTGTGAGCATGGCGGTCACGATCACCGACGTGGTGCTGCGGGACGGGTTGCAGGACGAACCGGTCGTGGTGCCGGTCGCCGACCGCGTCCTGATCGCGGAGGCACTCGTCGCCGCCGGGGTACGGCACATCGAGGCGGCCTCGTTCGTCAACCCTCAGCGCGTTCCGCAGATGGCCGGGGCCGAGGAACTGCTGCAACGCCTGCCGGACCGCGAAAACGTGCGGTACAGCGTGCTGGCCTTGAACGCGCGCGGGGTACAACGGGCTGTCGCCGCCGGAGCCGAGGAGATCGTCGTGGTCGCCTCGGCCAGCCCTGGACACAGCCGCGCCAACGCCGGGCGCGACGTCGACGCGGCGATCGCCGACATCGCCACGGCCGTCGCGGAAAACCCCGGCGTACGCTTCGCCGCCGGGATCTCGACGGCGTTCGTCTGCCCCTTCGACGGTGAAGTCCCGCCTTCCGCACTGCTCGCCGTGACCCGGCGTTTCGCGGACATGGGCGTCCGGCGGATCGGCCTCGCCGACACCCTCGGCACCGCCGAACCCGCCCGGGTTTCCCGGTCGCTGTCCTACGTCCGGGATGCCCTGCCGAACCTCGAATTCGGCCTGCACCTGCACAACGCGCACGGTCAGGCACTGTCCACAGTGGGCGCCGCGGTGGACGCGGGCATCACCCGGTTCGACAGCGCCGCGGGCGGTTACGGCGGCTGCCCGTTCGCCCCCGGCGCCCACGGCAACATCGCCACCGAAGACCTCGTGGCGTACCTGCACGCGCGCGACATCCCCACCGGGATCGACGAGACCGCGCTCGCCGCCACGGTCGTCCTGATCAAGGACGTGCTCGCCCGCGCGGCCTGAGTGGTCACGACAGGAACCACCGAGTTCCACACTTTTCGATGCCTCGTCAATGGTGACGTGGCCCGTCAGGGCTCGCGTGATCGGAAAAAGGTCAGTCATGGTCCACGCCGTTTCCCTGGTGGCGCTCGTCGCGGTGTTCGCCACCGCCACCGTGCTGCCGGTCAACATGGGCGTTCTCGCCTTCGTCGCCGCGTTCGGCGTCGGCGCTCTCTCCGGGGTCTCACTCGACGACGTCCTCTCGTTCTTCCCCGGTGACGTGTTCATCCTCATCGCCGGGATCACCCTGCTGTTCGGCGTGGCGAAGGTGAACGGCACCATCGACCTGGTCATCACCGCGTCGCTGCGGCTCGTGCGCGGCAGGCGGTGGGCGATCGTCTGGCTGATGTTCGCGCTCGCCGCGATCCTGATGTCGCTCGGCTCGGTGCTCGCGGCCGCGATGCTCGCCCCGGTGGCGATGCCGATCGCCGCCCGCCAGCGGATCAACCCGCTGCTGATGGGCATGATGCTCATGCACGGCATGCTGTCCACGGCCTTCTCCCCGATCACCGTGTACGGCGCGTTCACCAGCGGTGTGGTGGCGAAGGCGGGGTTCGACGTCAGCCCGGTGCTGCTGTTCGCCGTCCCGTTCGGACTGAACCTGCTCATCGCCGGACTGCTGTTCGCCGTGCTGGGCCGCGATCTCTTCCGCGCCCATGAAGACGAGGAAGAAGAGCCGACGGATACCACCGGCGGCGGCGGTCCACTTGCGACACTCGCGCCGCCGATCACCCAGACCGGCACGAAGGTGACCCCGATGCGTGTGGTCACGCTCACCGGGATGCTGGTGCTGCTCGTTGCCGGCGGGCTCGGCGTGGACGTGGGTGTGGCCGCGTTTGTCATCGGCGCCCTGCTGCTGCTCGCTTCACCGACCGCGCACAAGGCCGGGTTCGACAACGTGAACTGGTCGGCCGTGGTCCTGGTGTGCGGAATGCTCAGCTACATGGCGGTGCTGAAGGAGAACGGCACACTCGACATGCTCGGCGACGCCGCCGCTTCGCTCGGCTCACCGTTGATCGCCGCGTTGCTGCTGTGCTTCGCGGTCGGCGTCGTGTCGGCGTTCGGCTCGTCCATCGGCACGCTCGGCATCGCGCTGCCGCTGGCCTTCCCCCTGCTCGAAATGGGTCATCTCAGCGTCGCCGGGGTGGTCGTCGCACTCGCGTTCTGCTCCACTGTGGTCGATGTGAGTCCGTTCTCCACCAACGGGATCATCATCCTCGCCCAGTCACAGGTGGCCGACAAGGCCCGCTTCCAGCGGCAGATGCTGGCCTACTGCGGAACGGTCATCGTGCTCGCCCCGTTACTGGCGTGGACGCTCGCGGTGGTTCCCTTCTAGCGCCGATCATTCCCGCCGACGGGAGCACCGGAGCCGAACCTGCCGATCCGGCTCTGGATAAGCGGTGCGGTCGCCCTCGCCGGGGCCGGCTTCCCAGAACCATCCACTCAGGACAGTGAGGTCAGGCGCGACCCAGCGACGGCACCACCGTCTTGGCCACGGCAACCGCCTTCGAGCACGCGGTCGCGGTGTCGAGTCCGCTCTCCGGCTCGCCGCTGAACTGCACGGAGACGATCTCGCCGTACCCGCGGGCTTCGTCCTCCTTCGGGGTTTCGACCCGGCGCCAGGACACGTCGCAGCTGACCACGCTGCTGTCGGCGTCCTTCTTCTGGATGGCCGTGACACCACCGCCCAGGTCGGCGGGCTCACCGTCCTCCGCGTCGGCGGGCAGACCCTGGTACAGGCGCACCGACACCTGCGGATAGCTGGTGCCGTCACCGGACCACAGATCGCACTGGTGCAGGCTCTTGGGCTCCACAAAGGACTTCTGCTGGAGGGCCGCCTCCACGGCCTGCCGGTCGGCCACCGCGCACGGGTCGGTGGTCAGCACGGAACCGGGCACCTGCTGGTACTGCGGCGGCGTGCCGCGCAGGGCCTGTACGACCTTGGTCAGCGCGGTGCGGCCGGGCGCGCAGGCGTCGCCGCCGGGGCTCTTGCTCTGGACCGTGATGCCCAGCGACTGCTCGAACGACGTCACGACCGAGACCCAGCACGAACCGGGCTTGTCGGCGTCGACCACCAGCGGAAGGCCTTCGAGTTGCTCGACCGGGTCGTCCGGCATGATCAGCTGGTGGCCGACGCGCAGCACCAGTTCGACGGTCTGCCCGCCGGCGTCCTTGACGTCGACACCGCACTCACCCCACTCGGAGGAGGAGAGGCTGTCCTGGTCCGGGGTGCCGAGGTCACCGAGGGTCTTGCTGTCCAGCAGCGCGCACGGGTCCACCGTCCGCAGCGCCGCCGCCTGCACCGCCGGGTCGGTGATCTGCGGTTTCGCCGCCGACGGCGCCGGGGTGGACGTGCCGGCGGCCGGGCCGCCACCACCGCATCCGGCGAGGAAGGCGAGCGATGCCACGCCGGCGGCCAGCGTCGAGGCCCGGAACGTGCGACTTCTGGTGATCATGACCGGCACCGTAGCGAAGTCAATCACCCGTTCGTGGCGAAATCTCCAAGAATGTGGATAGTCTGTGAAAGGTATTCCTCCGCGAACCCGCTGTTCCCCGACGGTTTGTGGTACCAACAGTCGTATGCGATCTCGGACGGCACGCGGGTGGCGGGCGCTGGGGCTGGGCGGATTGCTGGTGGCGTCGATGGTCACCGGCCAGGCGGCGGGCATGGCGGCGGCCCCGGAGCCGGATCAGGTCTACCCCGTCGACGGGCTGGCCGAGCCGGTCGACATCCTGGTCGACGACAACGGTGTTCCGCACATCTACGCGGGCGAGCACTACGACGTCTACTTCGCGCAGGGGTTCAACGCCGCCCGGGACCGGCTGTGGCAGATCGACCTGTGGCGCCGCAAAGGCCTCGGGCAGCTGTCCGAGGTGCTGGGGCCGGCGTACGTCGAGCAGGACCGGGCGAACCGGATGTTCTCCTACCGCGGCGACATCGACGCGGAGTGGCGCGCCTACGGCAACGACGCCAAACGGCTCGCGGAGTCCTACACCGCCGGGATCAACGCCTACATCGGGCTCGCCAGGGAGAATGACGAGTTGATGCCGTGGGAGTTCGAGTTCCTGCGGTACCAGCCCGACGAGTGGGCCCCGGAGGACGTCGTACGGCTGCGCACCCACGCGCTGGTCGGAAACCTGACCAGCGAGGTGGATCGGGCCTATATGGCGCGTGACTTCGGGCTGCGGTACGAAGACATCCGGCAGCCGCTCGACGCCGGTTGGCGGACGCGGCTCCCCCAGGGGCTGGACCTCGGTCTGCTGCCCGAAAATCGCGACGAATTGCTCGGCGTGTACGACCTCGCCACCCAGGGCGTCACCTTCGCCCCGCAGGACCTCGAAGCGATCGGCGGCTTCGGTGGCACCACGCTCGGCGGTCAGGCCGTCCGCCCCGCGGACAAGTCCGAACAGCGCCCAGTCCGGGAAAACGCGGTGCCCAGTGGCCGCCTCGCCGAGGGCGAGAACGAGGAAGGCTCGAACTCGTTCGCGGTCTCACCCGGGCGCACGGCGGTCGACGGACCGCTGATCGCCAGCGATCCGCACCGGGTCCAGGCGGTGCCGTCGCTGCGCTACGCCGCGCACCTCAACGCGCCCGGCATCGACGTGATCGGCGCCGGTGAGCCGGGACTGCCCGGACTCTCGCTCGGCCAGAACCAGGACATCGCGTTCGGGCTGACGGTCTTCGACATCGACCAGGAGGACCTCTACGTCTACCGGACCCGCCCCGGGCAGCCGAACGAGTACCGCTACCAGGACCGCTGGGTGCCGATGAGCGTGCAGTCCGAGGAGATCCCGGTGCGCGGCGGCGGCTCGGAGACCGTCGAAATGAAGTTCACCCGGCACGGACCGGTGATCTACGAGGACCCCGAGCGCCAGGTGGCCTTCGGCGTGCGCACCGTGTGGAGCGGGCCGGGGACGAGCGCCTACTTCGGCAGCATCGAGTACATGCGCGACGCCGACTGGGGCGGCTTCCTCGATTCGCTGAACCGCTGGGGCACGCCTGGCGAGAACCACCAGTACGCCGACGCCGCGGGCAACATCGGCTGGAAGCCGGCCGGTCGCACGCCGGTCCGCCGGAACTGGGACGGGCTGCTGCCGGTCCCCGGTGACGGCCGGTACGAGTGGAACGGCTTCTACCGCATGGACCAGCTGCCGGTCAGCCACAATCCCGGCCGCGGGTGGCTGCAGACCAACAACGAGTCGCGCCTGTTCGACGAGCACGAAACCGGGCCGCTGCCGGAGTACGTCCACCGCAAGATCGGCTTCGAGGCCGCCAATCCGTGGCGGGCGCTGCGCACCCGTGAGGTGCTGTCCGGGATGGACAGGGCGACGCAGGAGACGATGCTCGAGTTGCAGACCGACCACGTGTCGATCCCCGGGCGGCGGCTCACCGCGGCCATCGCGGCGGTGAGTTCCGACGACCCCGCCGTGCAACGGGCGCTCACCGTGCTGCGCGAATGGGATCACGAGATGTCGCTCGACTCCCCCGCCGCCGCGCTCTTCGACGTCTGGACCGACCTGCACGGCGCGCGCGGCACCGGCGACGGCTTCCTCGGGCAGGCGTTGCTGGAGGCCGCCGTCGACGATCCCGCGGCGGTGGCGGCGATCGGGCGGCCGAGCAGCACCACGACCGTGGACATGATCGAGAATCCCGGCAAGTGGTTCGGCGGCGACGCGGTCGCGGTGCGGGACGCGGCGATCGAATCCAGTCTCGCCGCCGCGGTCCGGAAGCTGACCGGCGACCAGGGCGCCGACCCCACCGGATGGCGCTACGGGTTCTACAACAAGCAGGAACTCATCCATCCCCTCTCGGATCTGGTCGACCCCGAAACCCGGCGCGCCATCGACATCGAACCGCGGGAAAAGGGCCCGGTCAACGAGACCGTCGGCGACGAAGGCGCGTCATGGCGCTACATCGCCGAGCCCGGCAACTGGGACGACGCGATCGCGATGAACAATCCCGGGCAGTCCGGCGACCCGGAAAGCCCGTTCTACGAGAACCTTTTTGTCCCGTGGGCCGAAGACAAGATGTTCCCGCTCCACTACGACCGCGAGGACGTCGAAGCGAACACCGCGATGCGCATCCGGCTCGAACCGGCGGGTTAAACGCTCACATCCACGCCGTCGAGCCGTCCGGCCGGACCGGGACCTTGCGGGCCCAGTCGGTCCAGTCGTCCTCGCGCAGCGCGTCCTCGTCGATCTCGACGCCCCAGCCCGGCCGGTCGGGCCGGAGCGGGAGGTACCCGTCCTCGGGGAGGTACGGGTCCGGGCACCACGGCACGTCGGCGGGCCGGTACTCCAGGATCTCGAAGTTGGTCGTCGCGGCGGCGAAGTGAACGTTCGCGGCCGTCGCGAGCGGGCCGAGCGGATTGTGCGGCGCGACCGGGACGTAGTGCGCTTCGGCGAGGGTGGCGATCTTGACCATCTGGGTGAGGCCGCCGACCACGCAGATGTCGGGCTGCACGAGGTCGGCTCCCTGCGCGCCGAGCAGCGAGAGGAACTCGTACGGCGAGTACAGGCACTCCCCCGTCGCCAGCGGCACTGCGATTTCGGACCGGATCCGGGCCCAAGCGGGAATGTGCTCCGGCCGGACCGGCTCCTCGAGGAACAACGGCTCGTTCGGCGCGAGCGCGGCCCCGAGTTCGACCGCCTGCCGGGGTTGCCAGAGGCACGCGTGCGCGTCGAACGCGAACTCCCATTCGGCGGGGTGCCCGGCGCGTACGGCACCGAAGTACTCGCCGAGTTCGGCGGCGAGCAGACCGAACCGGCCCCGGTGCGGCGCACGCCGGTAGGGGCTCAGCTTGAACGCGGTCACGCCGAACCGCTCATGCAGCGCGGCGGTCGTCTCCCTCAGTTCGGGCAGATCCGGTGCGGTGTACACACCGGCGTACACGCGCACGCGATCGCGGACCGCTCCGCCGAGCAGCTGGTACACCGGCACACCGAGCGCCTTGCCCGCGATGTCCCAGAGCGCGTTGTCGATCGCCGAGATCGCGGCCAGTCCCAGCGCGCCCTGCGGGAAGCGGGAGGACTGGTGCAGGAACTGGTTGACGTGGGCGGGCCGGAGCGCGTCCATGCCCCGGATCTGCTCGAACAGGTAGTCGAGCAGCGGCGGGTAGGCCAGGTCGGGGCCGTGGTTGTAGACCTCCGACCAGCCCGAGACGCCCTCCTCGGTGGTGATCTTCACCAGGACCCGCGGCCGGTCGTCCACGCGCTGCCGGAAGGTCTCCAGCCGGTCGATCCTCATGCGACACTCTCCCCGTCCAAGCCGGGGACCACCGGGCGCCACGAGCTGATCGCGTCGGTGACCTCCCGCGCCAGCTCGGCGGACAACGGATGGCTCGGCGGCCGGATGTCCCTGCGGCACAGGCCCACCTGGTGCATGGCCTCCTTCACCACCGACACGTTGCCGGCCGACCGGTCGCGGGCCCGCAGCTCCTCGAAGTGCCGGATCCGCCGCCACACCGCGGTCGCGGCGGCGGCGTCGCCCCGGCGGAGCGCGGCGAGCAGTTCGAGGGAGATCGCCGGGGCGACGTTGATCAGGCCGGAGGTGAACGCCCGCGCCCCGGCCTGCCAGTAGGCGGGCGCGTACGACTCGGCCAGCCCGGCGATCCACAGCAGGTGCTCCGGCGCCTGCGCGCGGGTGGTCGCGAAGGTCACCGGGTCGGCCACCGAGTACTTCAGGCCGACGACGTTCGGCGCCCTGCCCGCCAGCTGTCCGATGTGGACACCCGAGATGGCGGGATTGCTCAGGTACGGCAGCACACCCAGCTCAGGGACGGCCGCGGCGATCGCCGCGTTGTACTCGACCCAGCCGTCGGCGGCCAGGTAGGGCAGCACGGGCTGGTGGATCATGATCGCGTCCGCGCCCTGGTCGCGGGCGAACCGGGCGTCCTCGGCCGCCGTGTGCACGTCCAGCCCGACGCCCGCGACGATCGTGGTGCCGGGAGTGCGCGCCGAAACCACGCTCGCCAGCACCGCACGCCGTTCGGCCGGCGTGAGGGCGTAGAACTCGCCGGTGTTGCCGTTCGGGGTCAGCACGGTGATGCCGTTGCCGATCAGGCGCGCGGCCAGTGCGACGACCCGGTCGTGGTCGATCCCGCCTTCGGCGTCGTAGGGCACGACGGGAATGCCGACGACGGTGCTGAGGCGTTCGACGAGGTCCCCGGTGTCGAGGGTGGTGCTCAAGGATTGGTCCTTTCCGGTGGCCCGGCGAGCGCCGGGGCGAGGTCGGCCGGCTTGACGACCGGCTTGATGCGAACCCAGAACAGGTAGATGGCCGCGCTGATCAGGCAGCTCACCGCGGCACCGACAAGCGGGCCGACGTAGGAGCCGCTGGCGGCGAGGAAAAAGCCGATGGCGATGGGGCTGACCAGGTTCCCGAGCTGGGACCCGAAATTCTGGAAACCCGCGATCGAGCCGACGCTCTCCGGGGTCCTCGCGACCTCCGCGGGCAGGCTGAGGATCGCCGCCCCCGCGAAGGAGTGCGCGGCACTGCTGACCGTGAGCACGATCATCAGCACCAGATTGCTGCTGATGAACGGGCTGAAGCCGATGCACGCGCTCAGCCCGAGCCCGGCGACGATCGGCACCTTCCGCGCGGTGCCCGGGGACAGGCCCGCCGCGAGCATCCGGTCGGACACGACGCCGCCGAGCACCGTGGACCCGATCGCGATGAGCGCGGGAAGCATGCCGACCATGCCGAACTCGGCCTCGGTGAAACCACGGTCGTCGAGCAGGTAGCTCGGGTACCAGGTGAGGAAGAACGCGCCGGCGAGCGAGCGGAAGACGTAGCCGGTGGTCAGCGCCCACACCTGGCCGTCACGGACCAGTTCGCCCCAGTGCACCCCACCCGCAGCGGCGGTGTCGGTCACGTCGGCCTGGTCGGAACGGATGTGCGCCAGCTCGGCCGCCGAGACCCGCGGGTGCCGTTCCGGCTCGCGGTAGACGGTGAGCCAGCCGACTATCCACAGCAGACCGATGAGGCCGATGACCAAGAACGAGAGCCGCCAGCCGCCCAGCAGGGCCAGTGCCGTCACGGCCGGTACCGCCAGCGCGGTTCCGATCTGCTGCCCCATGTCGAACAGGCTCGACGCGAACGCCCGCTCCCGGCGGGGGAACCAGCGTGAGACCACCTTGACGTTGGCGGGCTGTACCGGCGCCTCGCCGATCCCCAGCCCGAGCCGGAACACCAGGATCGACGTGACGCCCTGCGCGGTGGCGGTGAGCGCGGTCCAGATCGACCACCAGCCCACCGCGACCGGATAGATCACGCGCGGGCCGAAGCGGTCCAGCAGCCAGCCGGACGGGATCTGGAACAGCGCGTAGCTCCAGAAGAACGCCGACAGCATGATGCCCTGCACGGCGGGGCTGATCTCGAATTCGTCGGACATGAACGGCAGCGCGACACTCAGCGCGGCGCGGTCGAGATAGGCGATGGTCAGGCCGAGCGCCGAGAATCCGACGATCGACCAGCGCATGCCACGGCGCTGCCTGGCCCCCGCGCCGCCGGTGGCCGGGGGCTCGGACCGGGTCGCATTAGGATGGGGCATCGTTGCTCCTCCGATGAGTAACGGTCACGCTCCTTCGCGGAGCGTGAATCCGCGGGGTGCGGCCCGGGATCTTGGCGGAGAGCGGGCCGTACCTCGCGGTCGTCAGCTGGGGTTGTCGTCCCTCCTGATCTGCCGGTCGACAAAGCCTTCGATGTGCCCGCGCAGCAGGGCGGCGGCACCGTCGGCGTCGCCGTCGGCCGCCAGTCGCAGGATCTCGTCGTGTTCCCCGGCTTCCTGTTCCCACGAAGCGATCCGCGCCCACGAGGACGCCGACACCAGCGCGGTCTGGTCGCGCAAGCCGTCCAGCGTGCGGACGAGCAGCGGATTGCCGCAGGCGGCGTAGAGGCAGCGGTGGAATTCCCGGTTGGCGGTGCTGCGCTCGGACGCGTCCTCGGCGAGAGCGGCCCGTTCGAGCGCCTTCCGCGCGGCGGAGAAGTCACCACCCGCGCGGACGCTGCGCCGCACCGCCTCGGGTTCGAGCAGCAGCCGCAGGTCGTAGATCGCGAGGGCGTCTTCGTAGGTGAGGTCACGGACGACGGTGCCGGCGTACGGCCGGATCACCACGAGGCCGGTGCCCTCCAGCGTCTTCAGCGCCTCGCGCACCGGCGTCTTCGAGACCCCGAACTGGGCCGCGAGATCGGCTTCGACCAGCGGACTTCCCGGTTTGAACGCACCGTTGAGGATCGCCGCCTTGATGGTCTCCAGCACGTGGGCCGTACGCGAGGGCAACGCCCCTGGGCTGACGGCCGGCATCCGGCCACCTCCAAGATATGGTCGATCGTACGTCATATATGACCGGGAACTGTACGTCGCCCGTGGCGAGGAAGCAACCTCGACCGCGGCCTGAGATCACCGGTGGATATACGCGGAACGTACTGGCTGCCGGCCTTTGATGCTCGACAAGCTCGCCGCTCACGGCCCGGTCCTGGTTGTGGTGGATCAGGCCGCCACGATCGGCGCTCTGCCCGTGGCGGTGGCCCGCGCCTGTGGTCACGAGGTGGCCTACCTGCCCGGGCCGGCGATGCGCCGGATCGCCGACCTCTACCCCGGCAACGCCAAAACCGACGCCCGCGACGCCTATGTCATCGCCGACGCCGCGCGCACCCTGCCGCACACCTTGCGCCAGCTCAACGTCGCGACGAAGCCTTGGCCGAGCTGGACGTGCTCACCGGCAGCCACCCCGCCCTCGAACGCGTTCTCGGCCCCAAGTCGCCCATCTCGCGGTGCTGGAAATCCTGTCTCGCTGCGGCGGTCCGATCGGCATCCGCAAGGCCGGGCGCCGCAAACTCGCGGCGATCGCGACCAAGCACGCCCCGCGCATGGGCGCGAAAGTTGCCGAGGGCATCCTCGCCGCGCTGGACGAACAGACCGTCACCGCCGCGGCGGACAAAATCCTGCCCAGGTTCGCGGACAGCCTGAAAACCGTTCTCCAGCAACGGAACCGTCGCCTGCGAGGTCGAGGAGATCCTTGAGGCGCACCCTCTCGCCCAGGTCCTGACCTCGCTGCGACGTCCTCTACGCCATGCTCCGCAACCAGACCCACTACCAACATCCCACCGCCCAAGCGGCTCGACCGCCTCCGCACCGAGGTCCACGCGTGCCACAATCAACGCTATGTCGACCATCCGAAAGGGCAATGCCGCGTAGATCACCAGCCCGTGTCCGGGCCGATACTCATCGCCGCTGCCCGGAGCCTCCGCCGAAGCACTTCAAGCTTGGAAACTGTTCGTCCACGAACCCATGCATCGACTCTGGGAGCCTCACTGTGGCTGCGGCGTGCCGCAATGCTGCCCCGACCCGGCCGAACTGCGACGAACCCTCGTCCTCGTCGCACACGCCCTTCCGCCCGAGGACGCCAGAACCTTCCGGAAACAACTCGCAACCCTCGACGAACTCTGGTGACCAGAAAGCCCCCGGAAGGCGGAGCGGGGCCTGACCATCGAAGTGTGCGAATGACCGGCGGTCGTCCTCAGCCGAAGATCCGTTCGCGGAGCACGGTGACGGTTTCCCTGGAGGCCACCAGGTCGAGCGTGTCGAACCGCAGCGACCAACGCTGCGGCCCGGTGCGCTCGACCACGGCGAACGGGATCGGCCGGGCGTCACCACCGCCGTGCGCGGTGGCGGTACCGAGCCACTCCTGGTAGGTCGTGTCGCCGGAACGAACGGTGACGCCCGGCTGGAGGCGCAGCTCGCTCACCTTGCCGAAGAACCGGTCCAGGTACGCCGTCAGCGACGCGCGGCCGGTGATCGGCGCGGCGAGACCCGGTCCGCTCAGGCTCGCCGTCCCGGCGTTGCCCGCCACCAGTGCTCCGCTCTTTTCCCGCTGCCACAACTGTTGCCGGACGGCCGTCGGCAGCTCCACCCCCGGCCGCGGGTCGCCAGGTGACGACGCGATCCCGTCGAAGAGGCCAGGCAGCGGGTGCTGCGCGTCGGCCACCGGCTCGAACAGCTCGACCTGGTCCCAGGATCGCCTGCCGTCCTGCACCCTGGCCGGTTCCCGATCGCCGAAGACCAGCCGGTGCGTGGTCCGGAACGACACCGCCTTCCCGTTGACGGTCCCGGTGTTGCGCGCCTCGACAAAGGCGACCTTCCCGTCCGGGCTCGCGGTCGCCTCCTCCGGCACGAACCGGTAGTCCGGCACCAGCCGGTTCACCCCTTCGATTTGCGCGCGAATGCCCTCCGGCGTGTCGATCGGCCGCTGGAGCCCGCTGTCCCACAACCGTGCCGACCCATCCGAGACGAACAGGTCCAGGTAGGCGTCCACGTCCCGCGGGTCCTCGCCCCAGGCGGTGTAGGCGGTCAGGAAGGTGCGCACGTTGGCGGGCAGCTCCCGGAACGGGTCTCCCGCCGCCTCGGCGGGGACCGCCAGAGCGGCGAGTGCGGTGATCCCGGCGAAGGCACTGATCCAAGCGCGCAAGGTGGTTCTCCCAGTCATCGGGGCAGCGGTCCTGCCCGGTACCGGTAAGCCTGGCAACGAGCGGACGCCGGGTCGATTACCCCGGAGGTAACGCGGTGGTTTCCGGCGACTCCCGCGTTCTTGTCCAAGTCTTGCCCGTTCGCTGTCTTTCTCCTGTGCTGGCCCTTCACCCTCTGTGTTCATTGTGGAGGGTGTAAATCACCCCACAGCACAAGGAGTTCACCGATGCGAGTCACGACCCGCGTACTGGCCGGAACCGGGCTGGCTGTCACGGCCGCGGTCGCGCTCAGCGCCTGCTCGGCCACCGCGGCCCCCTCGTCGGCGCCCGCTCCGCCCAGCGAGCAGGAGATCGCCGCGCTGTTCCCGGCCTGGAACGCCGCACTGGCCACGGGCGACCCGCAGCGCGTCGCCGATCTCTACGCGCCGGACGCCGTGCTGCTGCCCACCGTGTCGAACCAGGTGCGCGCCGACCGCGCCGGGATCGTCGACTACTTCACCAAGTTCCTGCAGAACAAGCCGAAGGGCACCATCAACCAGGAGATCGTCGAGGTGCTCGACGCCGACACCGCGGTCAACACCGGCGTCTACACCTTCGAGCTGACGCAGAACGGGCAGCCGCAGCAGGTCCAGGCCCGCTACACCTACGTCTACGAACGCATCGACGGCAAGTGGCTGATCGTCAACCACCACTCGTCAGCCATGCCCGAGGGGTAGTTCGACCCGCACCACCAGCCCGCCACCGGCGGCGGCATCGAGCACCACGGTGCCGCCGTCGTCGGTGACCAGCTGCCGCGCGATCGCCAGGCCCAGCCCCGAACCGGTCGGCCCGGTCACGCCCTGGCCGCGCCAGAACCGGTCGAACGCGCGGCTCCGGTCCTTTTCGGACATTCCGGGGCCTTCGTCGGTGACCGTCAGCACGGCGCGGTCGCGCCTGGCGTGCGTGGCCACGGTGACCTTCCCGCCGTCCGGCGACACCTCGATGGCGTTGGACAGCACGTTGTCCAGCACCTGCTCCAGGTGCCCGGCGGTGGCCAGCGCGAAGACGCCGGGGTCAGCGTGCTCGGCCCGCAGTTCGACACCCCGGTCCGCGGCCACCCCGCGCCAGGCGTCGAACCGCTCCGCCACGACGTCGCGGAGTCGCACCGGTTCCGACGCGGCGACCGCGGCTTCGGCCTTCGCCAGCGCCAGCAACCCGTTGACCAGCCTGCTCATCCGCACCACCTCGGCGGTGGCCAGCTCGACGTCCTCACGCACCACCGGGTCGTCCGCGCCGTCGGCGATGTTGTCCAGGGAGAGCCGCAACGCGGTGAGCGGGGTGCGCAGCTGGTGGGAGGCGTCGGCGATGAACGCGCGTTGCGAGCGCACCAGCGTGTCGATGGTTTCGGTGGCCTTGTTCAGCGTCGCGGCCAGCGTGCGGGTCTCGCTCGGCCCGGTTTCCTCGGCCCTGGCGGTCAGATCGCCGTCCCGCAGGCGGTTCGCCATCCGGTTCAGCTCCCGGAACGGCCGGGTCAGCCGCCGCGCCAGCAACACCCCGAGGAACGCCGCCACGATCAGCACGGCCACCGCGAGCACCGCCCGGAAGCCCCAGATCTGCACTTGGCGCTCGTTCAGCGGGCCCGACGGATAGCTCACCCGGATCGCGCCGACCACCTGACCGGCGTCGTTGCGTGCCGGGCGGGTCAGCACCAGTCCGTCGGTACCCAGCGCTTCGGCGGTGCCCCACTCGGACGTCGCCTCCCCGGCCAGCGCCCGGCGGAACGCCTCGTCGCCGGCGACCGGCGGCAGCGGCATGGGCGAGGCCGCCACTCCCCCGGCCAGCAGGGCGTCGAGGCGGCCGGGGGTTTCCCGGTCGTAGGCCTCGGCCAGCCGGGCCAGCGCCTGCCGGGACGGGGCGTCGTCCCCGGCCAGCAGGAGCGCGGCGGTGTCGGCCTCGCGCCGCACCGAGACCTCGATGTCCCCGCGGAGCTGGTCGACCAGCACGAACGCGACCGGCACGGTGAACGCCGCGATCGCCACCGCGACCAGCACGATGTAGCTGACGACCAGCCTGCGGTTCACCGGAAGCCCAGCCGGAAGCCGACCCCGCGGACCGTCTCGATGGTCACCGCGTCACCGAGCTTGCGGCGCAGCGCGCCGACGTGCACGTCGAGGGTCTTGGTCGGCCCGAACCAGTTCGCGTCCCAGACCGCTTCCATGATCTGCTCGCGGGTGAACACCGCGCCCGGCTCCTCGGCCAGGAACGACAGCAGGTCGTACTCCTTCGGCGGCAGGCCGAGTTCGGTGCCGTCGAGGTGCACGCGGCGCGCGCGGCGGTCGATCACCAGCCGCCCGCCGGCGTAGGAATCGGCCTCGACCGGCCCGGTCTGCTCCGGTGGCCGCACCCGGCGCAGCACCGCCCGCATCCGCGCGATCACCTCCCGGACGCCGAACGGTTTCGACACGTAGTCATCCGCGCCGATCTCCAGCCCCACCACCCGGTCGACCTCGTCGGCGCGGGCGCTGATCACGATGATCGGCACGTCACCGCGCGCCCGCAGCTCCCGGCAGACGTCCAGGCCGTCGGTGTCCGGCAGGCCGAGGTCCAGCAGCACCAGCCCGGCGGGCTCGGCGGCCAGCGCCGCCGCCCCGGTGCGCACCCAGTCCACCTCGTAGCCGTACCGGCTCAGCCCGCGGCGCAACGACTCCGCGACCGGCTCGTCGTCCTCCACCAGAAGAATGCGCACCCCGGCATCATGCCACCCCGCCGGGTCCACAAAGGATGCACAACCCGGCACTTGACCTTGACACTGTGACAAGGTCTTCACTGCGCGCAGGAGGTGGTTCCCATGAACCCGACACACCGGAACCCACCGGACACGCGCACGCTCGCCGGGCTGGACGCCGGCGACTCGTCGTCGCGCCTCCAGGCAGCTCTGGCGGCAGGCACGCACCCCGACCCCGGCTTCCTCGACGCGCTGGTGGAGCGGTGCGCGGTCGAGCCCGACTTCTTCGTCCGCGACATGCTCACCTGGGCATTGACCCGCCTCTCGCCGGAGGTCACCGTGCCCAGGCTCCTGGTGGAACTCCGTTCCGAGCGTGCCCAGGCCCGGAGCCAGGCGCTGCACACGCTGTCCAAGATCGGGGACGCGAAGGCATGGCCCGCGATCACCCAGTCGTTGCTGCACGATGTCGACGACGACGTCGCGCGGAGCGCGTGGCGTGCCGCTGTCGTGCTGGTGCCACTCGACGACCGGCAGGCGCTGGCCGCGGATCTGGCCGCACAACTCGGTCGTGGCGACCGGAATGTGCGGTTGAGCCTCAGCCGCGCTCTCGTCGCGCTCGGCGACGTGATCCTGCCGGTGCTGCGGACGGCACTCACGAGCCGGGACCCGGCGGTGCGCGCGCACGCCCGCGCCACGGAGAAACTCCTGCGCGACCCGGACGCCGGTTTCGACCTGGCACTCGACGAGGCGCAGCGGATCGTCGCGCTCGGCCCGGAACGGAGTGGAGGAACATAGTGCTGATCGGTGAGGTGGCGCGCCGTTGCGGGGTGAGCAGCCGGATGCTCCGGCACTACGACTCACTCGGCCTGGTGCGGCCGACGGGTCGCACCGTCGGCGGTTACCGCGAGTACTCCGCCCAGGACATCCGCCGGATCTTCCACGTGGAAGGCCTGCGGTCACTGGGATTGTCGCTGCGGCAGATCGGCCGAGCGCTGGAGGATCCGGCCTTTGCACCGTCCACTTTGGTCAGTGAGCTGATCCGGCGGACCGAAGACCGGTTGAAGCGCGAACAGGAACTGCTCGACCGGCTCCGCACGATCGACGCGTCCGCGCCCCTCGACTGGCAGGACGTCCTGCGGGTGGTCGAACTGCTGCACGGGCTCGACTCGCCGAGTGCCGCACACCGCCAGCAGGCCGTCCTGGCGCCGGCCGAGGACGCGCCGGTGCCCATCGAGCTGCTGGCCAAGGCGGTCCTCACCGAAGCCGACCCGAATGTCGCGGGTGCCCTGCGCTGGGCACTCGCGCGGGCGGGCGACGACGGTGTGGCGAGCCTGGCAGCCGGCTTGTCTTCGGAGGACGTCGACATCCGGCGTCGCGCGATCATGGCGATCGCCGAGCTGTCCGGCGAGGAGGCGACCACGGTGCTCGCGGACGCGCTCGGCGACCCGGACCCGACCGTGCGCGCACACGCCGCACTGGCCTCGGGCAGGCGTGGCGCGGTCGCGGCCATCCCGATGCTCGTCGACATGATCGTCGAAGGCGCAAACGACGTCGAAGCGGCGGAGGTTCTGGGTGCCCTGTCGCTGGAGTCCGCCGACCGGATCATGCGCGCACTGGCCGACGCGCTCACCGCCGACACCACGAACTCGGCGGCGCGGATCCGCCTGACCCAGGCCCTCGCCGAGCTACCCCCGACCGCGGCGCAAGATCTCCTGCGGCAGCTGACTCACGACGAGGATCGGGCAGTCGGCCTCATCGCCTCAGCCATCCTCCGCACCCTCGAAGGTTGAGATCTGGATGCCCTGCGCGGGAACCGGGGTGGTCG
Source organism: Amycolatopsis sp. YIM 10 (assembly GCF_009429145.1). Classification (GTDB taxonomy): domain Bacteria; phylum Actinomycetota; class Actinomycetes; order Mycobacteriales; family Pseudonocardiaceae; genus Amycolatopsis. The sequence continues at coordinate 6,310,210 of NZ_CP045480.1, forward strand.
TGGTGACGTCGTAGGCTGCGGGGCTGGAAGGGAGCACGTATGCCTGAGGGGAATCCGCTGGTCGCGCAGGCGCAGTCGCAGACCACCGGGGTGACCGGGATCGGGATCGCCGAGTCCGCGGTCGACCTGGCCAACGGGGTGTCCGACGGCTCCTGGGTCGAAGCCGGACTCGGCGCGGTCGGCGTCGGACTCGAAGTCCTCTCGATGGTCGTCGACCCGATCGGCACGCTCGCTTCCTACGGTGTCTCGTGGCTGATCGAGCACGTGCAGCCGCTCAAGGAGGCACTCGACTGGCTGGCCGGGGACCCGCCGGTGATCCAGTCGTTTTCCGAGACCTGGGCCAACGTCGCCGCCGAGGTCAACGCCATCGCCGGCGACCTGGGCAATGAGGTCACCAACGGCACCGCCGGCTGGCAGGGCGAGGGTGCCGAGGCGTATCGGGGCGCGGCGGCTGAGCAGGCGGATGCACTGGCGGGTGCGGCGTCGCTGGCCGACGGCATTTCCGCCGGCGTGATGATCATGGGCACCGTCGTCGCCGCGGTACGCGAACTGGTCCGCGATCTGGTCGCCGAACTGGTCGGCAAGCTCATCACCTGGGCACTGGAAGCCGCCGCCACCCTGGGCTTCGCCACCCCCGCGATCGCCGTACAGGCCACCACCGCCATCACCAAAACCATCAGCAAGATCAGCGACTTCATCCGCAAACTGGTCAAGACCATCGGCAACGTCTCCCCGAAGATCCGCAAGATCATCGACAAACTCGGCGAGATCATCGAAAAGCTGTCCAAAATGCTCCGCAAAGGCGGCAAACCCGGCAGCGGCACCACCCCCTCCGGCGCCAAGCCCAGCACCACCAAAACCCCGGACACCACCCCCAACTCCCCCGACACCACCCCTTCCGGCACCGACACCACCCCCGACGGCGGCAGCCCCACCACCCCCGACGGCGGAAAACCGGGCAACGGCAACCAGCCGGACTCACCGAGCAACCGGCCGGACGACGTCAACGACACCAAGACCCCGATCGACCAGCGCAAGTGCGAGAACGACCCGATCGACGTCGCGACCGGGGAAATGGTCCTGCCGCAGACCGACGTCGAACTCGCCGGCGTGCTGTCGCTCGTGCTGCGCCGCACGCACATCTCGTCCTACCGGGCCGGCCTCACCTTCGGATCGTCCTGGGCCAGTACCGTGGACCAGCGGCTCGAATTCGACGCCGAGGGCGTGCTGTTCGTCGCCGAGGACGGCATGCTGCTGGCCTACCCGACACCCCCGGACACCGGCTCGGTGCTGCCCGCCGCAGGCCCGCGCTGGCCGCTGAGCCGCTCCGGGGACGAGTTCACCATCCAGCGCGATTCGGGGCAGAGCCTGCACTTCCCGGCCGGTGCGGAACCGGTCCGGCCGCTGGCCCGGATCGAGGACCGCAGCGGCAACCGGATCACCGTGCACCGCGACCGCGCCGGGACACCGCTGGCCGTCGAGCACTCCGGTGGCTACCGGGTGGAGTTCGAGCACGAGGGCGGCCGGGCCGTCGCACTCCGGCTCGCCGATCCGGCCGGTTCCGGCATCGTCCTGCTGCGATACGCCTACGACGAGCGCGGACGGCTCACCGAGGTCGTCAACTCCTCCGGCCGCCCGCTGCGCTTCGAGTACGACCTCGCCGGCCGGGTCACCAAATGGACCGACCGCAACGGCGAGTGGTACCGCTACTTCTACGACGCCAAGGGCCGGTGCGTCGCGAACCAGGGTTCCGGCGGCTTCCTCAACGGCACTTTCGGCTACGACGATGACGGCCGCGTCACCCGCTTCACCGACGCACTGGGCAACACCACCACCTACCGCTTCGACGAGCGCAACAACGTCGTCGCCGAGACCGACCCGCTCGGCCACACCTGGCGGCAGGAATGGGACGCCCACGACCGCCTGGTCAGCCGCACCGACCCGCTCGGGCGCAGCACGCGCTACGAGTACGACCAGGACGGCAACCTGACCAGGCTGACCCGCCCGGACGGCACCCAGGCGCTGGCCGAGCACAACGAACTGGGCAGGCCGACGGTCACCGTCGACCCGGACGGCGCGGTCTGGCGACGCGGCTACGACCACGCGGGCCGCGTGGTCTCGATCACCGACCCCTCCGGTGCCACCACGACCTGCACCTACCACGAGAACGGGCAGCTCGCCTCGGTCACCGACCCGCTGGGCCGCACCCGCCGCACCGAAGTGGACGCGGCCGGGCTGCCGGTGGCCGAGATCGACGTCCGGGGCGGGGTCACCCGGTACCAGCGCGACCAGTTCGGCCGGATCATCTCGGTCACCGACCCGAGCGGCGCGACCGCGCGGATGGCGTGGACGGTCGAGGGCAAGCTGCTGTCCAGGACCGCCCCCGACGGCAGCGTCGAACGCTGGAAGTACGACGGGGAGGGCAACGAGGTCGAGTACCAGGACGCCGCCGGGCGCGGTGTGTCGATCCAGACCACGCACTTCGACCTGCCCGCGGTGGAGACCAGGACCGACGGCAGCAGCCTGACCTTCACCTACGACGCCGCGCTCCGGCTCCGGGCGGTCACCAACGCCCAGAATCTCGAATGGCGCTACGACTACGACGCGGCGGGCAGGCTGGTCGCCGAGACCGACTTCAACGGCAGGCGGGTCCAGTACGAGCACGACGAGGCGGGGCACCTCGTCGGGCGCACGAACGGGCTCGGTCAACGGGTCGGGTTCGTCCGCGACCGCGCCGGGCGGATGCTCCAGCGACGCTACGACGACACTGTCGAGGTCTTCGAATACGACCCGGTGGGCAGGCTGGTCCGCGCCCGCAACGCCGACGCCGACCTGGTGCTCGGCCGGGACCTGCTCGGCCGGGTGATCTCCGAGTCCGTCAACGGGCAGGCGGTGACCTCGGCCTACGACGCGGCCGGACGCCGGATCTCCCGGCGTACCCCGACCGGGGCGCAATCGCACTGGCGGTACGGCGAAAGCGGGCAGCCCGCGGCACTGACCACCGCCGGGCACACGGTCAGCTTCGGCTACGACGCGGCGGGGCACGAGGTCGAGCGCCTGCTGGACAGCGGCACGATCATCGCCCAGTCCTGGGACGCGAACCACCGGCTGGCCAGCCAGACGGTGTCCACGGTGACCGGTGGCGGCCGGGCGCAGGTGATCCAGCGACGCGACTTCAGCTACCGCGCGGACGGCCACCTCGTCGCCGTGGACGACCAGCTCGAAGGCCCGCGGTCGTTCCAGCTCGATGGCGGCGGCCGCATCACCGCCGTGCGCGGTGCGGGGTGGAGCGAGCAGTACGCCTACGACAGCGCCGGCAACGTGCAGGCTGCGGGCTGGCCCGGCGGCGACACCGAAGCCCACGGCGAGCGCGCCTACAGCGGCACTCTGCTCACCCGCGCCGGGAAGCTGCGCTACGAACACGACCAGCAGGGGCGCGTCGTGCTCCGGCAGAAGAAGCGGCTGTCCGCCAAACCGGAGAGCTGGCACTACTCCTGGAACGCCGACGACCGGCTCACCGGAGTGGTCACCCCCGGCGGGAGCCACTGGCGCTATCTGTACGACCCGCTGGGCAGGCGGATCGCCAAGCTCCGGCTGGGACACGACGGCACCGTTCTCGAACGGACGGACTTCTGCTGGGACGGCCTGCAACTCGCCGAGCAGGTGCACTCCGGCGGCCACGCGCTGACCTGGGACTGGGAACCGGGCACCTTCCGGGCCATCGCACAGGTGCACCGGGTGCGGTCGGCCGAGCAGGGCTGGATCGACGACCAGTTCTACTCGATCGTGACCGACCTGGTCGGCACCCCGACCGAACTGGTGGACGCGTCCGGGGCGCTGGGCTGGCGCCGCCGGTCGACGATCTGGGGCCACGACATCGGCTCGGCGCCGCAACAGGCAGGCACGCCGCTGCGCTTTCCCGGCCAGTACTTCGATCCGGAGTCAGGACTCAACTACAACCATTTCCGGCACTACGACGCCGAAACCGGCCGTTACACGTCGACCGATCCCGTGGGGCTGGCGCCGGCCCCGAACCCACACGCCTACGTGCCCAACCCGACCGCCGCGATCGACCCGACCGGCCTGTCCCCCTGCCGCACCTACTACAGCGTCCAGGGCAGGGCCGACGCCGACCGGCTGATCAACGACGGCGGCGAGCCGTGGCCGTCCGGAGTGGACGCGCAGGGCAGGCCGCGAAGTGAGCTCGGCGAAGGCCTCTACGCCTGGGAAACGCGCGATCAGGCGGAACGCTATCTGGACATGGTCCGAAGCCGCGACGGGGCGCCGACCGACCTGGAGATCATCGAGCACCGCATCCGGGGCGAGGACTTCGACGGACTGCGGTCGGCGGACATGACCACAATGGACGATGACGCGGCGACCGACCTGTGGAACCAGGGAAGCAACCACGACTACGAGCACATCCGCCGCGGGACCGGGCGGTTCGGCCCGGAGAACTACTTCCACCACAGCGTCTACCACCTGTTCGAGACAAGGAGGCCGGGATGACCGTTGGCGAATTCAGGTTGCAGCGCCAGAAGAACGGTCGCGGCTACTTCGGGCACGTCAAGGTGCGCGTGACGCCGGCAGCCACGTCGTCGGTGACCTGGGCGATCCCCGACGGCGATCCAGCCTCCCTGCAGACCAGGGCGGACGCCGAGTTCGTCGAAGCCGCGCTGGCCGGGGTGCGCGACGGGCTCGACCTCGTGCGCGAGCTCGGCACCACTGTGGACGGTCATGCGGTGGAAGTAGTCCAGGCGCTGGCGTACCTGACCGATCTGGACGAGTCCGCGGTGCACGCGGCCGGGGTGCTCGCCGTGGCTGAGGCCTTCGATGCACAGGACCGTCTCACCCTGACCTTCGACGACGGCTGGCACGTCACTCCGCTGGGCAGGTCGTAACCCCAGGCCGATCCAGGCATCACTGATCCATCGACTCGGTGACGCGGCCCTACTGCGTCGTCCGGGCCGTGTGGGGTGGTTGTTTCCGGTGAGGTCCGGCACTATCAGGGACCCGCGGCAGGAGCCTGGAGCGGCAGAGGGGGTTCGGTTTGCCACGGCCGGAGAGACCACTGGATCCCGACGCTGGCCCCGTCCAGCGGTTCGCGATCGAGTTGCGGCAGTTGCGGGCGCGGGCCGGAAGCCCTGGTTATCGCGCGCTCGGGGCCAGGGCGCACTATTCGGCGTCGACGCTGGCCGCCGCCGCGCGTGGGGATCAGTTGCCCAGTCTCGCTGTCACGTTGGCCTACGTCCGCGCGTGCGATGGCGATTCCGCCGAATGGGAGAAAAAATGGTGGGAGCTTTCCGAAGAATTGGACTCCCGCCAGGTGGAAACCACCGAGGAACCACCGTATGTGGGGCTGCGGGCCTTTCACCCCGGTGACGCCGGCCGGTTCTTCGGGCGGGACAGGCTGGTGTCGAAGATCGTCGAGCGGCTGGACCGACATCGCGTCGTCGCGGTGGTCGGGGCGTCCGGGTCCGGGAAGTCGTCCGTGCTGGCCGCCGGGCTGCCGGTGGACGGGTGGCTGCGGCTGACCGTCAGGCCCGGCGCGCATCCGCTGCGTGAGTGCGCAAGCGTGCTGGCCGCGGCTGCCGAGGTGCCCGTCGCCGAATTGGGGAGCGGCCCGGCGGAACTCGGGCTCGCGGCCGAGCAGGTGCTGGTGAACCAGCCACACGAAGGCCTCCTGCTGGTCGTCGACCAGTTCGAGGAGGTCTTCTGCCTGTGCGAGGACGAGACCGAACGCGCCTCCTTCATCACCGCGCTCCTCGCCACAGCGGCGAAAGAAACGCACCGGACCAAGGTGGTTCTCGGCCTCCGCAGCGACTTCTACCCGCACTGCGCCCAGTACGCCGAACTCGCCGAGGCCGTCGAAAGCGCGCAGGTCCTGGTGGGGCAGATGAGCGCCGACGAGCTGCGGGAGGCCATCACCCGGCCCGCGGGCATACGGCTGCACGGTCGAAACAGCGCTCGTCGCGCGGGTGATCGCCGACGCGAGCGGGCAGGTCGGCGTGCTTCCCCTGGTGTCGCACGCTTTGCTCCAGACCTGGCGCCGCCGTCACGGCACCACGCTGACGCTGACCGGGTACGAGGCCGCGGGCGGCATCGAACGGGCCGTCGCGCGCACCGCCGAAGCGGTCTACCTCGGGCTCGACCCCGCCCAGCAACCGCTGGCCCGGCAGATCCTGATGCGGCTGGTCGCCGTCGGCGAGGACGCCGGCGACAGCAGGCGGCGCATCTCCCGCGAAGAACTCGACACCCACGACCCCGACGTCGAGACCGTGCTCGACCGGCTCACCGGCGCCCGCCTGCTCACCCGCGACCACGACCGGATCGATCTCGCCCACGAGGCCCTGATCCACCACTGGCCGCGGTTGCGCTCGTGGCTCGACGAGGACCGGGAAGGGCTGCGCGTGCACCGGGAGCTGGCCGAAAGCGCGCTCGGCTGGGAGAACCACGGCCGCGACGAGAGCCTGCTCTTCCGCGGGGCCCGGCTGGCACTGGCCCGCAGCCGGGCCGGCGGCCTCCCGCTGAGCCGCCGCGAGAAGGAGTTCCTCGTGGCAGGCGAGCGCGCCGAGGCGCGGCAGCACGCCCTCACCCGGCGCCGGATCTGGCAGTTGCGCTGGCTGGCCGCCGGGCTGGTGGTCCTGCTCGTGGTGGCCGTCGGCGCCGCCGGGCTGATGCGGGCGGAACGCCGTCAGGCGCTGGTGCAGAGCACGATCGCCACGTCGAGGCAGCTCGCCGCCGAGGCGCTCAGCGTCGCGGGCGCCGACCGTGGCAAGGCGATCCGGCTCAGTGTCGAGGCATGGCACGCGCATCCGACGCAGGAAGCACGCAGTGCCGTGCTCAGCGCGAGGTCGGCGCACGGTCCCACGGCGGCGTTCCCGCTCGACCCGGTGTGGAACAGCCAGGCGGACGACATCGCCTTCAGCGCGGACGGCCGGTGGCTGGTGTCGGTGTCCGTGGCCCAGGACATGGTTTCGCTCTGGGACACCACAACACGCTCGCCGGCCGGACATGTGTCCTTGCCACAACTGGGTGAGAAGAGCCCGCGGATCAGCCCGTCCTCGGTCGCGGTCGGCAGCAGCCGGGACGGGCGTTACGTCGCGGTTCGCTACTCCACCCGCACGGTCGTGCTGGACACCGTCACCCACACGCAGGTGTCCAAGGCGACTCCCGCCGCCGGGGAAATCCTGCTCACCAGGTATCAGGCCTCGCGTGGGGTCATCGAGGTCCGGACCGCGGCCGATGAGGAGGTCGCGACCATCGGTGACCTCCCCGAGGAGCCGCTTCAGCTGGTCACCAGCTCGGACGGGTCGGCCATCGCGGTGCTCGAACGGGACCGGGTCCGGCTCTGGCGGCTGGGCACCGGACAGGTCACCGTCCTGCCGTCGCAAGGGCTCGACGCCCACGCACTCGCGCTCAGCGCCGACGGCGGACTCGCCGCGGTCTCGGACGGGCCGGAGATCACCGTGTGGCACACCGGCTCCGCGACGCAGGCAATGCGGTTGCGGGGACACGCGCGGCAGGTCAGCGACCTCGACTTCGACGACACCGGGATGCTGCACTCGGCGGCGGACACCGTGGCGAGCTGGAACCTGGGCACGCAACGGATGGTCGCCCAGTTGCCGGGAGATCGGTCGGCACCGCAGTACACCGCGGCGGACGTCAGCCCCGACGGGCGGCACTTCGCCGCCGCGTCCCCGGACGGCTGGCTCCTGCTGTGGGAACGGTCGGCGCTGCCCCTCATCGGGCACCCGCATCCAGTTTCCGCGGTCGCGTTCGACGCCACTGGCGCCGCACTCACCTCGGTCGATGTGACGGGCCGCAGCATGATCTGGGACCCGGCGGCCCGTGCCGGACAGCCCGCCACCGGCCCCTCCCCCACACCGGCCACCTCGTTGAGCGCCGACGGCACCCGGCTCGCGGTCACCACCTCGCCGGACACGATCACCGTCACCGACACCCGGACGGGGCAGCTCGTCCGGACGTTGCCGACCTCTCCCGTCACCGTCATGGCCTTCAGCCCGGACGGCAATCAGCTGGCCACCGGCGCCGGATTGTTGTGGAACCTGGCCGATGGCGGGGTGCGCGGCTTCGGTGCCGTCGGGGAGACGATCCACGACCTGGCCTTCAGCGCCGACGGCCGCCGCTTGATCGCCTCCGCCGGGCTCGGCCAGGTTCACGTCTGGGACGCCCGCACGCTCGAACGGCAGCTCGTGTTCGAGAACGAGCCGGGGGTCTACGCGCCGGTGGTGGAAGTGGCGATCAACGCGGCTGGCACCCTCGCGGCAACCAGCGACAACCGGGGCCAAACCGCGATCTGGCGGCTTGATCCCCCGGTCAAGGCGGCGGTGCTGGGCAGCCAGGGCGGAACGCCCTTCCCGCTCGCGTTCAGCCCGGACGGGCGCTTCCTGGCCACCAACGGCGCCGACCACACCGCCGTCGTCTGGGACCTCTCGGACTTCCGGCGCTGGGCGACGCTGCACGGTCACACCGGCACGATCACCGCGCTGGCGTGGCATCCCGACGGCTCCACCCTCGCCACCGGCAGCGACGACCAGACCATCACCACGTGGCCGCTGGATGCCGCGGCGGCGAGTACCGCGCTCTGCGGCGACCTCGTCCGGAATTTCCCCGCCAGTTCACCGCCCTCGGCGTGTTGAGCGCGGCTCCGTTGTGCGGCGGTTGTGCGGCGGTTGTTGTGCGGCTCCACGACCCGACGCCGCACAACGGCCGGTCGGCTAGAACTGACGTCAGCCGCCTCACCCCGGGGCAAGGGGGAGGCCGGGGTGAGGCGGCACTCGACCGGCCCCTTGATCCCGCCAGCGACTGCGCGCAGAATGCCGGGACGCTTCGCGCGAAGAGGAACTGGGGGTTCCGACGATGTGTCACCTGCATGCCGCCAGACCGTCCACCGCCCGCACTCTCGGCAGGCGGGCGGTGCTCGCCGGCGCGGGCGGGTTGCTCGCCGCCGGTGCGCTGACGCCGGTCGCCACGGCGGCGCCACGGGTGCTGTCGCGCACGTGGGCGGTCGTGGGCGCGACGGTGTTCGACGGCGTCCGGCAGCTGTCGGACGCCACCGTGGTGATCCGCGGCGATCGGGTCCTGCGCGTCGGGCGGCGGTCCCAGGTCACGCTGCCACCGGGCACCGACGTGATCGACGGGCGGGGCCGCTTCGTGCTCCCGGGGCTGATCGACGCGCACCAGCACCTCGGCGGCGCCACCGTCGCCGAACGCGCGGCGAACCTGTCCAGCCTGCTGGGATTCGGTTACACCACGGTGTTCGACCCGTTCACCTCGCTGGCCGACTTGGCCGTGCTCAAGGCGCACTCCGCCGCACCGGACGCGCCGTCACCGCGGTATCTGGGCACCGGGCCGATGCTCGGCAGCCCCGGTGGCTGGGGCGACTTCAACATGCCGGAGACCACGGTGGTGGTCACCGGGCCCGACCACGCCTTCGAGGTCGTGGACCGGCTCGCCGACGCGGGCGTGGACGCGATCAAGGCCGCCAACGACGACTGGTTCTGGGGTCGTAGCCCGCTGCTGAAGACCATGCCCGTGGACACGCAGGCGGCGATCGTCGCGGCCGCGCGCCGCCGGGGGCTCAAGGTGTTCTTCCACGCGCCGTCGCGGCGGCTGGCCGCGCAGGCGCTCGAAGCCGGTGCCGCCGGGCTGCTGCACGGGGTCCTGGACGAGCCGGTCGACCAGGACTTCCTCCGGTTGCTGGACCGGACCGGGGCGTCCTACGTGAGCACGATGATGATCTTCGAGGTGTTCGGCGACCTGGTCGGCACCGTCGGCAGGCAGCAGGCCTACGACCGGCGGGGACTGGTCCCGGCCGCGACCTACGACGCGCTGCGCGGCCCCGACGCCATCGCGGCCGTCGAGTCCACTGTGGACCCCGCCGTGATGCGGTCGCACGTGGCGGTGTTGCGGGCCAACGCCGCACCGGTCTCGGGCACCCGCGCCAACGTCGCGTTCGGCACCGACGGCGGTTCGTTCGGCGAGGCGCTGGGCATCGCCGGTCACGTCGAGCTGGTGCTCAACGGTGAAGCCGGGCTGAGCCCGCTCCAGGTACTCCGCGGCGCCACCCTCGGCGCGGCGCGCATGCTCGGACGGCACGATCTGGGGTGCCTGGCGCCGGGCAAGCTGGCCGACCTGGTGATCCTGCCGGTGGATCCGTTCGCGGACCTGGCCAATCTGCACTTCATCGACCAGGTTGTCCGGGGTGGCCGCCTGTTCAACACCACCGACCTGCGCGCGGCCCGCTGACGGCCGCTCATGCCAGCCTTGCTCCACGAACAGACGATCGTCATTTCGCCGGAATTCAACCAAAAACTGGCTGCTCCGACTGTGGCCGGAGCAGCTCCAACGTGGCTCGACGGCCAGCCTCCTCCATTACGTGCCGCCGGTAGGGGTGGTTGATCAGCGGGTTAGGCTGTGCGCGTGCCGCCGCGTGATCTTCGCTCTGTCTGCCAGGCGGGTGCTGGATGCCGGTGATCAGCGTCATCACCGCGGTCTACGACGGCGGGCACCACTACCTGCTGGAAGCCTACGAGTCACTCGCCAAGCAGACGCTGCCCGAAGGCTGGGAATGGCAGTGGTGCCTCCAGGAGGACGGCGACACCGGGCAACCGCTCGCGGAACTCCCCGCGGACTCCCGGATCTCCTACGGCACCGGCCTGCACGCACGCACCGGCGTAGCCCGGACCATGGCGCTCACGCGGGCACAGGGCTCCCTCGTGCGAACGTTCGACGCGGACGACATCCTGCTGCCCGGCGCCCTCCAGCGCGACATCGAAGTCCTGCGGGACGTCGCGTGGTGCACCTCAGCCTGCATCGACCTGCTCCCCGACGGGACCACCGAACCCGGCCCCTACGACCCACCGGACGGACCGGTCGAACCCGGCCGGTTCTTCGCCGAGCACAGCGACAACCGCTTGTCCGTGCAGGCAGTCACCTTCGCCGCCCACATCGGTCTCGTGTGGACACTCGGTGGCTGGCCCGCGCTCACCGGCGCCGAAACCGACGGCCTGCTCCTCGCCGCCGACGCCGTCTCGGCCGGGTGGTTCATCGCCGAGCCCAGCGTTCTCTACCGGAAGCACAGCGCGCAGACCACCGCGTCCTCCCGCTACTGGGACGATGCCGAGTCCACCGCCCGAGCGACAGCAGTCCGCCAGCGCGCCGCCGCACTCCGGAAGGCAGGCTGGCGCTGGAGCCCCGACGCGCATCATTAGCTCCGGCTATTTCGACTACACCTCACCCACCAGCCAGTTTCGCGACCAGCTCAACCTGCGGTCCACAGTGGATCATCACCACATCGCCTTCGGGATGCCGCAAGCTTCCACGACCATGTCGCGGTGGTCCTAGGCGATTTCCGACAGGACCTTGTCCACGACTCGGTCCGTGGCCAGGCCGTAGCGGTCGTGCAGGGTGGGCAGGGCGCCCGCGGCCAGGAACTCGTCCGGCAGCGCGACCGGGACGATCCGGCTGCTCACCCTCCCCCGGACCGCCGCGGACGCGACCGTTTCGAACAAGCCGCCCACGACGGTGTGGTTTTCCAGGGTCACCACCAGCCGGTCACCGGCGATCTCCCGGAGCACGGTCGCCTCGTCGAACGGCTTGATCGTCGGCGCGTGCACGACAGCCGCGTCCACGTGGTGCGCCGCCAGTTTGTCCGCCGCCGCGAGGGCCCGCATGGTCATCAGTCCACTTGAGACGAAGACAACGTCGGACCCGCCACGCAGTACGGCGGCTTTCCCCAATTCGAAACGGTAGTCGTACTCGTCGAGCACCGTGGGGACCTTGCCGCGCAGCAACCTCAGGTACGTCGGGCCGGGCGAAGCCGCCAGTTGCGGGACCGCCTGCTCGATGTCCACCGAGTCACAGGGGTCCACAATGGTCAGATTGGGCATTCCCCGGAAGATCGCGATGTCCTCGGTGGCCTGGTGACTGGGACCGTACCCGGTGGTGAGGCCGGGCAGGCCGCCGACGATGTTCACGTTGAGGTTCGGCTCGGCGATGTCCAGGCACAGGAAGTCGTACGCGCGCCGGGCCGCGAACACCGCGTAGGTGGACGCGAACGGCACCAGCCCGACCTCGGCCATGCCCGCCGCCGCGCCGAAGAGCAGCTGCTCGGCCATGCCCATCTGGAAGTACCGGTCCGGGTGGGCCTTGGCGAAGATGTGCAAATCGGTGTACTTGCCGAGGTCCGCGGTGAGGCCCACGATCCGGTCGTCGGCCTCGGCGAGCGCGGCCAGTGCGTGGCCGAACGGCGCGCTCGCCGTCCTCTGGCCGGGCTCGGCGAAGGAGGCGATCATCGCCGAGGTGGTCAGCGGCTTGGTCGTCACGCGTCCGCTCCTTCGTCCAGCTGCCGACGGCAGATTTCCCACTCGTGCTCGTCGATGCGCATGAAGTGCGCCTTCTCCCTGGTCTCCAGCAACGGCACGCCACGGCCGATTCGGGTGTCGCACAGGATCACCGCGGGCGCGCCGTCGGGACGGGCCCGCTCGGCCACCGCGTCGAAAGCCGCCAGCAGCGCCGGGACGTCGTTGCCGTCCACCCGCTGCGCGAACCAGCCCGCGGCGGCCCACTTGTCGGCGACCGGCTCGGTGCGCAGCACGCCCTCGGTCGGCCCGTCGGCCTGCAGCGCGTTGATGTCCACCAGCGCGGTGAGCAGGCCGAGCCGGTGGTGCGCCGCGCCCATCGCGGCTTCCCAGGTCGAGCCCTCGTCCAGCTCGCCGTCGGAGAGGAAGTTGACCACCCGTGCCGAGGAACCACGCAGCCGCAGGCCGAGCGCCATGCCGACGGCGACCGTCAGCCCGTGGCCGAGCGATCCGCCGGAGATCTCCATGCCGGGCGTGTAGGTCGCCATGCCGGACATCGGCAGGCGCGACGAGTCGGCGCCGTAGGTCGCCAGCTCATCGACCGGCACGATCCCGGCCTCGGCCAGCGCCGCGTACAGCCCGATCGCGTAGTGCCCGGTGGACAGCAGGAACCGGTCCCGCTCCGGCCACTCCGGGGCGTCCGGGCGGAGGCGGAGCTGGTCGCGGTAGACGGTGGCGAGCAGGTCGGCCGCGCCGAGCGCCTGCCCGACGTAGCCCTGGCCCTGCGCCTCGCCCATGTCCAGGATGTGGTGCCGCATGCGGTGGGCCGCCGCGGCGACGCGGTCGGCACGGGTGGCCGACGGCGCGATCGATGCAGTCATGATGGCGTCGCTTTCGTGGCCCGGGCGCGCGCCCGGGAGTGGGATTTCCGGCTCAGTCGCCGGTGAGGTCGATGCGCGGGCGGGTGCGCACGGTGCCGAAGAGCAGGGCCTGCGCGGTGGCGACCATGTGCTCGGAGATCACGCTCTGGGTCTTGACCGGGTCACCGGACTCGATGGCGGTGACGATCTCCAGGTGCCGCCCGGGATTCATGTTGGACAGCGCGCGTTCCAGGCCGCGGTACATGATGCACATGCGGATCGGCCCTTCGAGCAGCTTCCACGAGCGCACCAGCGCGTCGTTGTCGCTCAGCTCGCACAGCAGCTCGTGGAAGGCGAGGTCGGCCTCGATCTGGGCCTCCAGCGACACCTTCGCCGCGCGCGCCATCTTCTCGACCGCGCCGCGGAGCTGACGGCAGTGCTCCTCGCGGTAGTAGCTGGCCGCCAGCGTCTCGCCGGCCAGCGCCTCCAGCGCCGCCCGGACGGTGAAGGTGTTGATGATGTCCTTCTCGCTGATCGACCGGACCGTGACGCGGCCGCGTTCGCCGTAGGTGACCAGGCCTTCCTGCTGCAGCTGGCGGAACGCCTCGCGAAGGGTGCCGCGGCTGATGCCGAGCCGCTCGGCTACCTGCACCTCGCCGAGGTGGCTGCCGGGCGGGAACTCGCCGGTGGTGATGGCCTGGCGCAGCGTGTCGACAGCCATCTGCCGCAGGTTGCGGCTGGGCTCCTTCTCCACGCGCGGCCTCCCCTGGCTGCTCGTCAACACCGCTCGTACTCGCTGGTCGACTCTACCTTCGCCGCGCTCGCCTGCCGCTCGTCCTCGGCGAGGCGTTCCCGGTACTTCATCATGTCCCTCCCCGGTGATCGTTTCGTCCATCCTCAGTGGAGGAACGAGCCACCGTTGATGTCGATGGTCGTGCCCTGCAGGTAAGCGGCGTCTTCGCTGGTGAGCCACGCGATCACGCCGGCCACGTCGGCGACGGTGCCCTGGCGGCCCAGCGGGACACCGCGGACGATCGCCGCCTCCAGCTCGTCGGTGGTCCCGACCCGGATGTCGGTGTCCACCGCGCCCGGCGCGACGGCGTTGACGGTGACCCCGGCGTCGCCAAGCTCGCGGGCGAGCGCCTTGGTGAAACCGAGGATGGCGGCCTTGGCCGAGCTGTACGGGGTGCGGCCGAAAACACCGCCGCCCTGCTGGGCGGAAACCGACGACATGTTCACGATCCGGCCCCAGCCCGCCTCGATCAGGTCGGGCAGGAACGCCTTGGTGACCAGGTAGGTGCCGGTCGCGTTGACCGCCATCACCTTGTTCCACAGCTCGAGCGTGGTCTCCAGGAACGGCACCGGCGAGGTGATCCCGGCGATGTTGACCACCGCGCCGACCACGGGCAGTCGCCCGGCGTCGACCTCGGACCGCACGGCCCGGTAGGCGGTGAGCACGGACGGCTCGTCGGCCACGTCGACCCCGTGGGCGAACGCCGGGGCGCCGGTCTCCTCGGCGATCTCGCGGGCGACCTCATGCGCGGCGGGCTCGTCGAGATCGAGCACGGCCACCGCCCAGCCGTCGCGGGCGAGGCGGGCGGCGGTGGCCTTGCCGATTCCACGCGGGGCGCCCGCCCCGGTGATCACGGCCGTGCGCTGGATGTCGGACATGGGCGTCGTCTCCTTGGTTCTCGGGGTTTCACAGGCCGGCGATGTAGGCCGCGGCCCGCACCGCGGCCGCCGGTCGTTCGTGGTCGGCGACGTCCCGCGTCTCCAATTCCAGCGAGCACCGGCCCTGGTAGCCGGTGTCGCGGAGCGCGGCGAAGGTGGCCGGGAAGTCGACCACGCCGTTGCCGATGCTGTGGTTGATCCGGCCCGCTTTGGCGTCACGCAGGTGGACGTGGGCGACGCGGCCCGCGAACCGCTCGGCGTAGGCCGCCGGATCGCCACCGGAGGCGACGATGTGGCTGGTGTCCAGCACCAGGCCGATCGCCGGGTCGAGCCGGTCGGCGAGCCGCGCGGCCAGGTCGGGGTTCCAGCACAGGCGGAAGTAGTGCGGAGCCTCGACCCAGACCGCGACCCCGTGCTCCGCCGCGGCTTTCCCGGCCAGGCGCAGCTGGTCCGCGACGAGGTCCAAATCGGACTCCAGATCCACGATCGGCTCGTGCGAGAGCGCACCGCACGGCAGGACCAGCGCGTCCGCGCCGCAGGCCGCGGCCAGTTCGAGCAGCCGCCGGAGGTGGGTTTCGCGGTCGCGGCGTTCCAGCTCGGCCAGCGGCCGGTTGAGATCGCCGATGTCGCCGTTGACCGAGCGGACCCGCAAGCCCGAGGCAGCGACGCGGGCGGCGACCTCGCGCACGGCGTCGTCGGTCAGGTCGTACGGGACGTGATCGCAGACTCCCGGCAGCGCGCCGAGATCGATCTCGCCGAAACCGCACTCCCCGATGACCGCCAGCGCCGCCGCGAGCGGCAGGTGCCGGAAGGTGATCGTCGAGCAGCCCGGCCAGCCGGTTCGTTCCATGGTCGCCAATGTTAACAGAGAACTGTCGACAGACAAGACTTCACCGAGTATCCCAGCTACAACTGGATATTGTCCGACATCCACTGTTGACAGAGGCGACCCATGGCCCCACGATGGCCAGCATTGTTAACAGGAAGGCGGCGCGACATGGAGTCGTGACCGCCCCTGGCAGAAAGGCAATCGACATGCGCAACGAAGCGCTCACCCTGCGCGGCCCCGTGCACGGCACCGCCGACGCGCGCCGGGTCGCCTGGGGCTCCACCGCGGGAGCCGTGATCGAGAGCTACGACTTCATCGGCTTCGGCACCGCGGCGGCGCTCTACTTCGGACCCGCGTTCTTCCCGCAGGCGTCACCGGTCGTCGGCACGCTGTCGGCCTTCGCGACACTCGGCGTCGGATTCGTCGCCCGGCCGATCGGCGGCATCATCGGCGGCCACCTCGGTGACAAGATCGGCCGGAAGCCGGTGCTGGTCGCGTCGCTGATCGTGATGGGGCTGGCCACCTTCGCGATCGGCCTGCTGCCCACCTACGCCACGGCGGGCGTGCTCGCCCCCGCGCTGCTGGTCACCGTGCGGATCATCCAGGGCGTGGCCTACGGCGCCGAGTGGGGCGGCGCGATCCTGATGACCTACGAGCACGCGCCGTGGCGGCGCAAGGGCGCGTTCACCGGCGTCGTGCAGGCGGGGTTCCCGATCGGGCTGCTGCTGGCCAACCTGGTGTTCCTGGTGTCGGTGAACCTGTCCGGCGACTGGGCGTGGCGGGTGCCGTTCCTGGCCAGCCTGATCCTGGTGATCGTCGGGCTGGTGGTGCGCGCGAAGGTGCCCGAGTCGCCGGTGTTCGAGGACGTGCGCGACCGCGGCGACATCGTGAAGGCGCCGATCGCGCATGTGCTGCGTGAGGACTGGCGCAACGTGCTGCGCGGCATCGGGCTGCGGATCGCCGAGACGGCGGGTTACGCGGTGGCCATCACGTACATGATCTCCTACCTGAAGTCCGAAGAACTGGCCACCAGCGGTGAAACGATCATGGCCCTGTGCGTCGCGTCGGCGATCGGCGTCGGCGCGACCATCGCCTGGGGCGCGCTGACCGACCGCATCGGGCGCCGCCCGATCTACCTGTGGGTCACGCTGTTCGCCGCGATCTGGGCGATCCCGATGTTCCTGCTGGTCAACACCGCTTCGGTGATCGCCGTGGTGATCACCATCGTGATCTCCTACGCGGTGTGCCAGAACGCGCTCGCCGGTGCGCAGGGCGCGTGGTTCCCGGAGTTGTTCCAGGCCCGGACGCGGTCCTCGGGTGCCTCGCTGGCCTACCAGATCTCGGCGATGATCTCCGGCGTCACGCCGTTCGTGACCACCCTGCTGTTCCTGTGGCTCGGCTGGCTCGGGCCGGCGCTGCTGTTCCTGGCGTACTCGGTGCTGGGCCTGGTGACGGCACTGGTGACCCGCGAGACGTGGGGCGCGCGGGAACGCGCGGCCGCCGCTCAGGCCACAGTGGACACTCCGCTGCCGGAACCATCGCGCGCGGGCTGACCGCCACGGCGAACCGGGCAACCGCCGCCGCCCAACTGTGGACCCCGTGACCGTAATGCCGGAATAGGCGCGTTCCACGCCAGCCGCGTCACAGAATTTCCCCGACGAATTTTCCTGGGGCTCGTTGGCGGGGTCGCGCTTCGCCCGGCCGCAGTGCTCGGCTGCGCTGATCCGCCTACCGGCCACGGTGGACGGTACATTGCGCCCGCCGGTGTCGCACCCCTCGCCGATACCGTGCCCCGTAACGAATTTCCCCCGGGTTCGATCTCGCCGCTGAGATGGGAAGTTCTTCGCACCAGCCACCGCACCCGCCTGCCGGCTCCCCGGAGCCGGCGGTGCCGATGACGGCCGCGCACGCGATCCGGGCCGCGGTCACCCAGTTCCACACGCTGACCAGCCGGGAGCCGGACGGCGTCACCGGGGTGCGGAAAACACCGGAGGGCGGCTGGTCCGTCCTCGTCGACGTGGTCGAGCTGGAACGGATCCCGGCGACCACCACGGTGATGGCCACCTACCGGGTCGACGTCGACCCGGCAGGTGAGCTGCTCGCCTGCGAGCGGCTGCGCCGCTACACCCGAGGCACCACCGACCTGTGAGGTTAATCCACTGTGGACGGTAGCTCGAACTCGCTGGCCGACGTGCTGGAACGGGTACTGGACAAGGGGATCGTGATCGTCGGTGACATCTCCGTCAGCGTGGTCGACATCGAGCTGCTCACGCTGAAGCTCCGCCTGTTCATCGCCTCCGCGCAGACCGCCAAGGAGATGGGGATGGACTGGTGGACCGGCGACCCGTTCTTCGCACCCGGCAGAAGCGTCGAAACCGGACAGCCACCGGCTCAAGCACTGGAGGAGCAGAACACCTTGCTGCGTAACAGGGTTTTCGAACTCGAACAGGCGCTGGAGAAGGAGCCCCGGCGATGACCATCGGCCTGTGCGCCTACGCGATCACCCGGGACACCGCCTCGCCACCGGCCGAAACCCGGCTCATCACCCACCGCGGTCTCGGCCTCGTGGCGGCGGAGACGGACCTGGCGCCGTTCGCCGATCTCGACACCGATCCGGCGGCCTGGGTGGCCGAACCCGCCGAGAACGATCCGCTGGTGGTACTGGCGCGGCGGCACGACGCCGTGGTGCGGGCGGTGTTCGAGCACCAGCCGGTGCTGCCGTTCCGGTTCGGCACGGTCCTGCGTGACCAGGAGGCCGCGGTCCGGCTGCTGACCGATCGCCACGACCCGGTCGGCGACGCGCTCGACCGGGTGACAGGGCACCGCGAGTGGGGTGTGCGCGCCCGGGCCGCAGTCCAATCCGGTGAGAAAAGATCCGGGGACGGTCTGTCCGGGACGGCGTACCTCGCCATGCGCCGCCGCCGGCTGATCGACGCCGAACGCACCCGGCGGCTCGGCGCGGACGCGGCCACGGCGTTGCACGATGCGCTGGTGCGCCTGGCATCGGACTGCGCCCCGCGCGCCAAGCGCTCCCCCGGACTGCTGCTCGACGCCGCGTACCTCGTGCACACCGGCCGGGAAACCGCGTTCCACGACGAAATCGAGCGGAGGCGCGGCGAGGTGCTCGTGGACATCACCGGCCCGTGGCCGCCGTACTCGTTCGCCAGGCTGGCGGCCGCCCATGCCTGACGAGCACCTCCTCAGCCCGACCGCCGAAGGCCTGGTCGATCTGCTGGACCGGGTGATCGACCGGGGCGCGGTGGTCAGCGGCGACGTGATCATCTCGCTGGCCGGCATCGATCTGATCCGGCTCGACCTGAGGCTGCTGCTCTGCTCGATCGACGAGGCGCTGCGGTGACCTCGCCACGGCGGATCGACGCCGGGCGCGGGCTCGGCCAAGTGGTCCTCGCCGTCCTGGAGATCCTGCGCGACCTGCTGGAACGGCAGGCGCTGCGCCGGGTCGACAACGGTTCGCTGTCACCGGAGGAGGTGGAACGACTCGGCCAGGCGCTGATCGCGCTGGACCGCCAATTCGCCGAACTGCGCGAGGCCATCACCGCAACCGAACCCGACCGCGAAAGGAACATCCCATCGTGAGCGCACCGATCGTCCCGGCCACCGGCGGCGGCCTGGCCGAGGCACTGAACATCCTGCTGGACAAGGGACTGGTGATCGACGCGACGATCCGGGTCACGGTGATCGGGATCGAGCTGCTGACCATCGAGGTCCGTATCGTGCTGGCCAGCGTGGACACCTACATCCGCTACCTGGAGGCGATGCAGCGGCTGGAGGTGCAGCGCCGCGCGCTGAACAGCGGGACGAGCCCGGTCCCGGCGCCCGTTCCGGCGTTCGCCAGCCAGGGCCTGGCGGGTACCTACGGGCTGCTCACCACGCCGATGCCGGTGAGCACGCCCGTTCCTCCGGCCGCGTCGGCGATCCCCACCGGCCAAGACGAGCCGTGAGGCTCACCCTGCACGGTGTGGTGCGAGCGGGTCATCCGACCGAACACCGGCTCGTCACGTGGGAGGACCTGGCGATGGTGGTCAGCGAGACGGCACCGGATCCCTTGGGCCACCTGGAAATGCTGTCCGGCCTGGTGCCGTACGGGCCGGTGGTGCCGTTGCGGTTCGGCACCAGCGCGGTGGACGAGGACGCCGTGCGGGCCGAAGTGCTCGCCCGCTCCGCCGCGCGCCTGCGCGGTCACCTCGACCGGCTGGGCGGCGTCGCCGAACTCCACGCCTACCTGCGGTTCGACGAGGAGGCCGCGTTGCGCGCGGTGCACGAGGAGAACCCCGGCCTGCGACTGGGCGACGGTCTCGATCTGGGCGCCCGCATCAGGACCGGGGAGCGGATCGCGCAGCTCCTGGCCTCCTGGCGCCATGCCAGGGCCCGTGTCCTGCTGGAGCCGGTTTCGGCACTGGCCAGGGCCGAAGCGTCCCTGCCGGACGCCGAACCGACCACCGAACGCCGTGCCTTCCTCGTGCCACTCGACAAGATCGACACCGCCCGCAAGCTCATCACCGCTCTCGACGGTGAATGCGTGGCTCCCCTGCCCGCCTTCACCTTCCTCACCGAACCCACCGAGCCCGCCCCGGCGTCACGATGGGGCTGGTGAACTACTAGCCAGTAACTATGGAACATGTCATACTCCTGATTCATGAGCGGTCGGGACCGGCGCGGCACGAAGCAGCGAATGCTGGACAGCGCCGTGCTGCTGTTGCGGGAGCGCGGCGCCGCCGGGGTGACGGTCGACGCGGTGCTGGAGCGCAGCGGGGCACCACGCGGGTCCGTGTACCACCACTTCCCCGGCGGCCGGAACGAGCTGGTCCTCGGCGCGGTCCGGCAGGCCGGTGACTACATCGCCGCCATGGTCGACAGTTCGCGGGCCGAAGGGGACGCCCAGCAGACGCTGGAACACCTCGTCCGGTTCTGGAAGCGGGCGCTGACCAAAACCGACTACCGGGCGGGCTGCCCGGTGGTCGCGATGGCCGTGGACAGCCGCGAGCACCTTCCCGACGCGGCCGAGCTGGTGCGGGAGATCTTCGCGCGCTGGCAGGCGAGCCTGGCCGAGGTGCTGGCCGCCGGTGGTTTCCCGGCGGAGCGGGCGCAACGGCTGGCGACACTGGTGGTCTCGGCGATCGAGGGTGCGGTCATCCTCTGCCGGGCACACCGCGACCTGGGCCCGCTCGACGACGTCCTCGCCGAGATCGGCCCCCTGCTCGACCGGACCCGGTAGGAGTATGTCCAATGTGGAAACCCAACGCGTGCATCCTCTGCGAGTGCAACTGCGGCATCGAGATCCTGGTCGGTGACGACGGGTCGTTCGAGAAGATCCGCGGCGACAAGCAGCACCCGGCTTCGGCGGGTTACACCTGCAACAAGGCGCTTCGCCTCGACCTGTACCAGAACGGCAGCACCGGCAGGCTGACCAGCCCGCTGCGCCGCCGCGCCGACGGCACCTTCGAGGAAATCGGCTGGGACACCGCGATCAGCGAGATCGCGGCCCGGTTGGGCGAGGTGCGCGATACCTTCGGCGGCGAGACGATCTTCTACTACGGCGGTGGCGGCCAGGGCAACCACCTCGGCGGGTCCTACTCCCCCGCCACGCTCAGCGCGTTCGGCGCCCGTTACCGCTCGTCCGCGCTGGCGCAGGAGAAGACCGGCGAGTTCTGGGTGAGCGCGCGCATGCTCGGCCACATCACCCGCGCGGACTTCGAGCACTGCGAGGTCGCGCTGTTCATCGGCAAGAACCCCTACCAGTCCCATGGTTTCCCACGGGCCCGCGCGGTGCTCAAGGAGATCGCGAAGGACCCGGCCCGGTCGATGATCGTGATCGACCCGGTGCGGACCGACACCGCGGACCTGGCCGACTTCCACCTCCAGGTCCGCCCCGGCACCGACCTCTACCTGCTGACCGCGCTGGCCGCGGTGCTCGTCCAGGAGAACCTGATCGCCGCGGACTGGCTCGCCGAGCACGCGGACGGCCTGGCCGCGGTCACCTCGGTCCTCGAAGAAGTGCCGGTCGGCGAGTACTGCGTCATCGCGGGTGTCGAGGAGAGCCGGGTGCGGGAAACCGCGGCGCGGATCGCCGCCGCCGAGTCGGTCGCCGTGTTCGAGGACCTCGGTGTGCAGATGAACCGCGACTCCACGCTGGTGAGCTACGTCGAGAAGCTGATCTGGCTGCTCACCGGCAACTTCGGCAAGCGCGGCGCGCAGTACGTGCCGTCCAGCCTGGTACCGCTCGGCCGTGACCGGGGCCGGGCCGACGGCCCGCGCAGCCCGGTCGCCGGCGCGCGGATCATCAGCGGTCTGGTGCCCTGCAACGTGATCGCCGAGGAAATCCTCACCGATCATCCTGCCCGCTACCGCGCGATGCTGATCGAGAGCGCGAACCCGGCGCATTCGCTGGCCGACTCGGCGCGGATGCGGGAGGCGTTGCGGGCGCTGGAACTCGTGGTCGTCATCGACATCGCGATGACCGAAACCGCGCGGCTGGCCGACTACGTGCTGCCCGCGCCGACGCAGTTCGAGAAGTTCGAGGCCACGTTCTTCAACTTCGACTTCCCGCGCAATGTGTTCCACCTGCGGCACCCTGTGGTGCCGGCGCCCGAAGGCGTGCTGTCCGAGCCGGAGATCCACGCCAGGCTCGTCGAAGCGGCAGGCGTGCTTTCCGACGAGGACTACGCGCCGTTGCGTGAGGCCGCGTCTCGCGGGCGCGCGGAATTCGCCCAGGCGTTTCTCGCGCTGATGGCCGATCCGGCGAAGCGGCGGCTCGCGCCGGTGCTGTTGTACCGGACGCTGGGCCCGACCCTGCCGCACGACGCCGCGGCCGCGGCCGTGTTGTGGATGGCCGCGCACGAATGCGCGCGCAAGAACCCGGCAGGTGTCGAGAAGGCCGGGTACGGCTCCGGATTCGAAGCGGGCGAACGGCTTTTCGCCGCGATCATCGACAGCCCGCACGGCATCGAGTTCACCGACGACGACCAGGACGCGTCGTGGCAGCGCCTGCCGAGGCCGCGGGTCCAGCTCGATGTGCCCGAACTGCTCGCCGCGGTGGCGGCACTGCGGGACCGGCCCGAGCCGCGGCCGGATCCGGACTGGCCGTTCGTGTTGTCCGCCGGGGAGCGGCGCGCGTTCACCGCCAACACGATCATGCGCGACCCGAGCTGGCGACGGCGTGATCCGGACGGCCGCCTGCGCATGAGCGTCACCGACGCCGCGCGACTGGGAGTCGAGGCCGGCGACCACGTCCGGCTGACCACCCGTCGCGGCAGCACCGAGGTGCCGGTGGACCCCACCGACGCCATGCAGCCCGGCCACATCTCGCTGCCGAACGGCCTCGGCCTGACGGTGCGGGAACGCACGGGCGTCGCGCCGAACGAACTCACCGCCGCCGAAGACCGCGACGAATGGGCCGGTACGCCCTGGCACAAGCACGTACCAGCCCGGCTCGAAGCCCTGTAGGTCGTTGTTTTGACAGCGTTTGCGTGGCGGTGCGGGTAGCGGTGCCAGCTGACGGCCCACCGCAAGCGGCTCCGCCGCTTACAAACAAACACCGCCTGATTCAGGACGCCACTGTGGACGATGCCTTGCGGAGGACGTCGAGAATGGCGTCGGCCGGCTGGGCGCCGGAGATGCCGTAGGCGCGGTCGATGACGTAGAACGGCACGCCGCGCGCACCGAGCGCGTGGGCGTCGGCGATGTCGGCCCGGACGTCCTCGGCGAAGTCGTCGCCGTCCAGCACGGCCCTGGCCTCCTCGGCGGGCAGGCCGACCTCGGTGGCCAGGCGGACGAGCGTGTCCGTGTGGTCGACGGCTTCCCCCTCGGTCAGCGCGGCGCGCAGCAGCCGCTCGTGCATCGCGTTGCCCAGCTCACGGGTAGCGGCGAAATGGGCGAGGCGGTGCGCGTCGAAAGTGTTGGCGGTGAGGGCTTTGTCCAGCTGGTAGGTCAGCCCTTCCTCAGCGGCCAGGCCGGTGACGCGGTCGTTCATCGCCGCGGCCTCGGCCGGGCTCACGCCGTACTTGCGCGAGAGCATCTCGACGGTGGGAACGTTCTCGCCGCGGGTCTGGGTGGGGTCGAGCTGGAAGCTGCGCCAGACCACCTCGGCGGTGCCCTCGTAGCTCGCGAGCGCCTTCTCCAGCCGCCGCTGGCCGATGTAGCACCACGGGCAGACGATGTCGGACCAGACTTCGATCTTCACCAAGCTCTCCTTCAGCAACCGGAGCCGTCGATGCCGCAGACGTCACCGTCGTCGGCCTCGATCATCACCAGCTCGGTCTGCTCTTCCGTGTCGCCCATCGGACCAACCACCTATCTTGACCCATGCCCCAAGTTCTACCGTGGCAGCGTAGCACTAAACTTGAGACCAGAGTCAAGTTAGCCGGAGGTCCGATGGCACAGGCCGAACTACGCGCCGACGCACGCCGCAACGTGGAAAAGCTCAAGGCCGCGGCCGTGGAGGTCTTCCGCGAGAAGGGATTGCACGCGCCGCTGGCGGAGATCACCGAGCGGGCCGGGGTGAGCAAGGGCACGGTGTACCACCGGTTCGGCTCGCGCGAGGGGTTGATCGACGCGGTCATGCCCGACCTCGCCGTCTCCGCGCTGGGTGAGGTGGCGGAACGGGCGCTGGCCTGCGAGGACGCGTGGGAGGGCTTCGCCGGGTACGTCGAGGACGTCTCCCGCATCCAGGCCTGCGACCCCGCGCTCAACGACGTGATCTCCCGCCGGTACGCCGCCGAGCAGCTCGCCGTGGTCTGCCGGGTCACCGAGGAACGGGAACGCGAAATCATCGAGCGGGCGCAGAAAGCCGGCGCACTGCGCGCCGATTTCACCCGGGAGGACATGATCTTCGTATTTTGGTCGAACGCCATGCTGGTGCGGCACACCGCCGACACCGCCCCCGACGCGTGGCGGCGCAGCATCGGCTTCCTCCTCGACGGCCTGCGCGCCGACGCCGCCCACCCGCTCTCCGCCGACCCACTGACCCGCACCCAGGTGGACGACGTCATGCGCCAGCTCGGCGAGTCGGGACCGCTCTGACGCTAGCGCTCAACCGTGGGTTGCCATAGGCGTTTCCTATAGGGTCTGCTGACATTTCGTCTTTGCCTTCCACTCTTTTCCGGCCGTACCGTGAAACAGCTTCACGAAATCGAAAGGAAAAAGGGATGACCACGCTCGAAAACGGCTCGTCGACGCGCGAACTCGCGGGAAAGCGGGCCTTGGTCACGGGTGGTTCCCGCGGCATCGGGGCGGCCGTGGTGCGTCAGCTCCTGGACGCGGGCGCCGAGGTGCTCACCACCGCCAGGTCGGCGACGAACACGGTTCCGGAGGGGGCCGCCTTCGTGCCCGCCGACGTGCGGACGAGGGCCGGCGCGGAGGCGCTCGCGGCGGCCGCGCGGGAGAAGCTCGGCGGGGTGGACATCCTGGTCCACAACGCGGGCGGGGCACGGCCACACGAAGGCAGCTCCGCCATTCCCGACGAGGAATGGCAGGACGCGCTGGACCTGAACTACCTGGCTTCGGTACGACTGGACTCGTTGCTGGCACCGGAAATGCGGGAACGTCGTTCGGGAACGATCGTGCACATTTCCTCGGCCGCGGTCCTCACCCCGGAAGTACCACCGTTCCTGCACTACGTGGCGGCGAAGGCGGCACTGGAGACCTACAGCCGCGGGCTGGCCGCGGAGCTGGCGCCGTTCGGCGTCCGGGTCAACGCCGTGGCTCCCGGCCGCGTCGCCACCCCCGGCGGTGAGGCGACGCGCGAGCAGTGGGCGGAGGTGGCCGAGCGCATGGGCGTGGCACCGGACCAGAGCGACGGCCCCACCGTGCCGCTGGGCCGCGACGGCCACCCCGACGACATCGCCAACGCGGTGCTGTTCCTCGTTTCCAGCCGGGCGAGCTGGCTGACCGGGCGCAATCTCATCGTCGACGGCGGCGAATTCCCCATGGGCTGAAACTCCCGAAAGGAAACACCAAATGGAATTGCGGGGCAAAACCGCATTGGTCACCGGCGGCACTTCCGGTATCGGCCGGGCGACCGCCCGGTTGCTGGCCCGCGCGGGCGCCGAAGTGGTCATCACCGGACGCGACCGCCAGCGCGGCGAGAACGCCGTGGCGGAGGACGGCCTGGCCCGATTCGTCCCAGCCGACCTGTCCGAACCGGACTCGGTCGCCGAGTTGGGCCGCCGGAGCGGTCCGGTCGACATCCTGGTCAACAACGCGGGCGCCTTCCCCACCTCGCTCACCGTCGACCAGAGCGTGGCGGACTACGAGCGGATCTTCGACACCAACGTGCGCGGTGCCTACTTCCTGGTCGCCGCGCTCGTGCCGCACATGCTCGAGAAAGGAGAAGGCTCCATCGTCAACGTCACCTCGCTCGCGGCGCACCGGGGCTTTCCCGGCGCCTCCGTCTACAGCGCGTCCAAGGCGGCGCTGGCGGCGCTGACCCGCACCTGGGCGACGGAGTTCGCCGAAGGCGGCGTCCGGGTCAACAGTGTCGCTCCCGGCCCCACCCGCACCGAAGGCGTGCTGGCCGACGGTGGCAACGAGGGCATCGCCAAGGACCTGGGGCTCGCGCGGACGGCCGGCCCGACAGAGATCGCGGAGGCGATCTGCTTCCTCGTTTCTCCTCGTGCCAGCTACGTCAACGGCACTACGTTCCACGTCGACGCAGGTGGCGCGGTCTTCTAACCGGCCAGTGCGGCGGAGCCGTGCCAGGTCTGCCGCAGGAGTTCGAGCAGTGCCGCCTCCGCCGGGCCCGGACGCTGCCGGATCACGGCGACGACGGGCTGGGAAACGGCCGGAAGCAACGGACGCACCAAGTGCTCGTAACCGTGGGGCACCACGGAAGCCGGGACCAGCGTCACGCCCAGACCGTGGGCGGCCCACCGCACGGCCGTCGCGGTCTGGGACACGCGGGCGGCCGTGGTGGGGGTCAGCTCGTTGTCCCGCAGCACGGCCAGCAGCACGCCGTCGAGTGCGCTGTCGCGGTCGAACCGCACCCACGGCTCCCCCGCCAGTTCACGCAGGGCGACCCGTTCCGCGTCGAGCAGCCGATGGCCGGCGCCCAGCACCACGACGAACTCTTCGTCGCCGAGGTGGTGGGCGTCGGCCGGGGTCTGCTCGCACGAGGCCATCAGGGCGAGGTCCAGCACGTTCCGGCGGCCCAGGCGTTCCATCTCGACGGAACTCGGCTCCTCGAAGACGGTGACCTCCAGCCGCGGGAAGCGGCGGCGCAGCACCCCCAGCGCACGCGGCAGCTGCGGCGTGCCGAAGCCCATCTGCACCGCGACCACCAGCTCGCCCACCAGCTCGTCGGCACCGGCCCGCGCCGTCGCCCTCGCCCGCCGCGACGCGCTCACCGCGACCTCCGCCTCCCGCAGGAACGCGCGGCCGACCGCGGTCGGCACCAGCCCGGTCGGCGTGCGGTCGAACAAGCGCACGCCGAGTTCACGCTCCAGTCCGCGGATCTGCTGGGACACCGACGGCTGCGCCACGTGCAGCACCTCCGCCGCGGCTGTCACCGATCCCTCTTCGGCCACGGCCAGGGCGTATTCGTACTGACGAAGGCTCATGGCCGCTACAACCCGGGAGGTGCCGCGTTTACTCCACGGTGCGCCGGTACTCCGGCCTCCCCTTTCAGGTTATAGCAGATTCCGGCGCCTCATGAGGCGCGCGAATCTGCTCCATACTGCCCGTCGCGAACCTGAACGACGAACGATGGGGACACGGAATTGCACTACGTGCTGGGCTTCGAGCAGATCGACCGGACCAACCTCGCGGAGGTCGGCGGCAAGGGGGCGCATCTCGGAGAACTCTCCCGGATCGACGGCGTCCGCGTCCCGGACGGCTTCTGCGTGACGACCGACGCCTACCGGCGGATCATCGCCTCGGTGCCGTCGATCGATGAGCGCCTCGACCGGCTGGCCAACCTGAAGCCGGACGACCACACCGGGATCGGCGCACTGAGCGCCGAGGTCCGCGAGATCATCGAGAACGTCACGATGCCCGACGAGCTGGTGACGGCGATCACCGAGTCGCTCGCCCGGCTCGGCGAGCGGACACCCTGCGCGGTGCGGTCCAGCGCCACGGCCGAGGACCTGCCGACCGCGTCCTTCGCCGGGCAGCAGGACTCCTACCTGAACGTGGTGGGCGCGGACGAGGTCCTGCGGCACGTCCGGCGGTGCTGGGCCTCGCTGTTCACCGATCGCGCGGTGACCTACCGGCTGCACAACGGGTTCGGCCACCGGGACGTCCTGATGGCCGTGGTCGTGCAGCGGATGGTGTTCCCGGAAGTGGCCGGGATCCTGTTCACCGCGGACCCGGTGACGTCGAACCGCAAGGTCGCCACCGTGGAAGCCGGCTGGGGGCTCGGGGAGGCACTGGTCTCCGGCCTCGTGAATGCCGACGTCTACACCGTCAGCGACAACGAGGTCGTCACCAAGGCGATCGCCGTGAAACGACTCGCCGTCCACGCGTCGCCGGACGGCGGCACCCGGGACGCGCCGATCGAGCCGGAGCGCCAGTCGGAGCCGACGCTGACCGAGGCGCAGGCCGTGGCACTGGTGCGGCTGGGCCGACACCTCGAAGCGCACTTCGGGCGGCCGCAGGACGTCGAGTGGTGCCTGGCCGGCGACGAGTTCCACATCGTCCAGAGCCGCCCGATCACCACCCTGTTCCCCATTCCCGAGTCCGGGGACCAGGACAACCACGTCTACGTCTCGGTCGGCCACCAGCAGATGATGACCGACGCGATGAAGCCGCTGGGGCTGTCACTGTGGCGGCTGACGACCCCGCGCCAGGTGCACGAAGCCGGCGGGCGGATGTTCGTCGACGTCGCTCCTGATCTGGCGACGCCCAAGGGCCGCGCCAGAATCCTGGGCGCCTTCGGCGACGCCGACCCGCTGGTCGTCGACGCCCTGCGGACCGTGCTCGACCGCGGTGACTTCATCCCCTCGCTCCCGGACGAGAGCGGCGGGCCCGCCGGTGCCCCGCCCGCCGCCATCGAGACCGATCCGGCCGTGGTCACCGAGCTGATCGCGCAGACCCAGGAGTCCGTGGCCACCCTGCGGCGCGAGATCGAGCCGCTGTCCGGGACGGCGTTGATCGACTTCATCCTGGCCGACCTCGCGGAGCTGAAGCGGATCCTGTTCAGCCCGCGGAGCAGCCAGGTGATCATGGCGGTGATGACCACGACCAGCTGGCTCAACAGGAACCTCGCGGAGTGGCTGGGCGAGAAGAACGCGGTCGACGTCCTTTCGCAGTCCGTGCCGCACAACGTCACCTCGGAGATGGGGCTGGCGCTGCTCGACGTCGCGGACACGATCCGGCCGCACGCGGACGTCGTGGCGTTCCTTCAGCAGGTGGTGGACGAAGGCCGCGAGGACTTCCTGGAGGAACTGGCCGGGCTCGACGGCGGACGCGCGGCCCGGGACGCCATCCAGGGTTACCTCGACGAGTACGGCATGCGGTGCGCGGGCGAGATCGACATCACCAGGACACGCTGGAGCGAGCGCCCGGCCATGCTCGTGCCGGTGATTCTCGGCAACGTCAGGAACTTCGAGCCGGGCGCCGGGAAGCACCGATTCGAGCAGGGACTCCAAGAGGCGCAACGGAAAGAGGAGGACGTGCTGACGCGGCTGCGCGCCCTGCCCGACGGCGAGGGCAAGGCCGAGGAGACCAAGCGGATGATCGACCGGCTCCGCACCTTCGCCGGATTCCGGGAGTACCCCAAGTACGGCATGATAAACCGCTACTTCCTCTACAAGCAGGCATTGCTGCGGGAGGCCGACCGCCTCGTCCGGTCCGGTGTCCTGCGCACCCGCGACGACGTCTTTTACCTGCGGCTCCAGGAGTTCCACGAGGTCGTGCGCACGAACGAGGTGGACGCCGAACTCGTTCTGGAGCGGCGACGGGCGTTCCAGACGTACGCGGCGCTCACGCCGCCCCGGGTCATCACGTCGGACGGTGAGGCCCTCACCGGCGAGTACCGGCGCGACGACGTCCCGGACGGTGCGCTGCCCGGACTGCCGGTCTCGGGCGGGACCGTCGAAGGCCGGGCGCGGGTCGTCGTGGACATGTCGCGGGCCGAACTCGAGTCGGGCGACATCCTGGTCACCGCCTACACCGATCCCAGCTGGACGCCCCTGTTCGTGGCGATCGCGGGACTGGTGACCGAAGTCGGCGGGCTGATGACCCACGGCGCGGTGATCGCCAGGGAGTACGGCCTGCCCGCCGTCGTCGGCGTGGACCAGGCCACCCGGCTGATCGAGGACGGGCAGCGGATCCGCGTCCACGGCACCGACGGGTACGTGGAGATCCTGGGCTGACAAAAAGAGGACAGAACCGGGTCCGCCGATTGCGGTTCGGTGTCAGCGGGCCGAAGTTCCGGTGAAGGCCTTGACGGCGGTGCCGCCAAGGCCCTACCACTGCGGTGGCATGGCCCGCCGCGCGAGCCGAACCCCGCTGGGAGACAAGGGAATCTCGGAAGCGGGAACGGGTTCGCGGCCGCCCGAAGTCGTCGTCGCGCCCGAGAAGGGGTAACTATGTCCGAGGTCATCAACAGCATCTTCGGCCGCACGTCCAGGTCCGATGAGTACGCCGCCGGTTCCGCCACCGCCCAGCCCGGAACCGTTGCCACCGAAACGATCCCGGCCGAGGCCGGGGTGAACGAGACGGCGGACGAGACTTCGGACCGCACCTCGGAGACCGTCGCCGAGAACGACGTGGAGGACACGGCCGAAGCCACGCCCGCCGAGAACGACGCCGCCACCGCAGACGACTCCGCCGAAGACGCTGACGAAGACGTCGACGAGGGCGCCGACGACGTGGCCGAAGACGTCGACGAGACCGACACCACCGAAGAGGCCGACGACACCGAAGAGGCCGACGACACCGAAGAAATCGAGAACTCCGAAGAGGCCGAGGACTCCGGCGAAGCCGAGAACCTCGACGAGGACGAGACCGCCGACGAGGACGTCGCCGAAGAAGAGGAGATCCTCGAAGGTGCCACCGAAGACGACGAGGACGAAGCGGTCCTCGTCGACGCCGCCGTCCCGGTCCGCGCCGCCGCGGCCGCGCGCGGGACCACCTCGGTGGACGACGAAGTCGTCTCGAAGGTGGTGAACATGGTGGCCCGCAAGGCCGAAGGTGTGCACGACCTCGGCGAGGGCGTCGCCGTCGCCATCGAAGGTGACGTCGTCACTGTCAAGATCTCGCTCGTGATCGTGTTCGGGCACGCGGTCAAGGCAGTGGCCGAGCAGCTGCGTGTCGACGTGATCGAAGCCGTCGAGCAGTTCCTCGGGCTCGACGTCGCGGCGGTGGACGTGCGCGTCAGCGACATCCACCTGCCGGACGCGAGCTGACCGGAAGGCCGTGGTCCCGGGGCACCCCACCCGGGGCCACGGCCGCCGAACAGCGCTTCCGGTTCATCCGGTTGATCCATTTCGCCGCACTCGCGGACGCGGAAGACTTCTCCCTGCCAGCAGGCTCGAACTTCCTGAGGAGAAGCATGTCCCGCACCTTCGGCGCGCTCGCCGCCGTGATGCTCGGCGTTTCACTCGTGACCACCGCGCCGGCCGTGGCCGCGCCCTCGCCCCCGTACCCCACCGAATTCCCGCTGCCCGAAGGATTCCAGCCCGAGGGCATCGCGATCGGCCACGCCCCCACCGCCTACTTCGGCTCCCTCGCCGACGGCGACCTGCTCCGCGTCGACCTCCGTACCGGGAAGGGCGAGGTGTTCAGCCAGGGACCCGGCACGCCGTCGGTCGGGCTGAAGACCGACAAGCGCGGCCGGTTGTTCGTCGCCGGTGGCGCCGCCGGCGACGCGCGGGTGGTGGACGCGAAAACCGGAAACCTGATCAAGAGCTACAAGTTCGCCACCGACGCCGACACCTTCGTCAACGACGTGGTGATCACCGACGAGGCCGCGTACTTCACCGACTCCCGCAAGGCCGTGCTCTACCGCGTGGCCTTCGGCAAGCACGGCAAGCTCCCGGACACCCACACCGCGCTGCCGCTCACCGGCGACTTCGTGGTGACGCCCGGTGCCTTCAACGCGAACGGCATCGCCGAAACCCCCGACGGGCGGTCACTGCTGGTCGTGCAGTCCGTCACCGCCCAGTTGCACCTGGTGGACAAGAAGACCGGGGTGACCGAACTGGTCGACCTCGGCGGTGAGGCCGTGACCAACGGGGACGGCCTGCTGGTCCGGGGGCGCACGCTGTACGTGGTGCAGAACCGGTCCAACGCCGTCGCCGTGTTCACCATCGCCGAGGACGGCAGCCAGGCGAAGCTGCGCGAGCGGATCACCGACCCGCGCTTCGACGTGCCCACCACGATCGCCGCCTACGGCAACCGCCTGTACCTGCCCAACGCCAGGTTCTCCACCCCGCCCACCCCGGCCACGCCCTACAACGCGGTCGCCATCCCGAAGCCCTGACGCCGCTACAACAGCTTTTCCGGCGTGATGGGCAGATCGCGGACGCGTTTTCCGGTGGCGTGGAAAACCGCGTTCGCGATCGCCGGGGCGATGCCGATCGCGCAGATCTCGCCGAGTCCCTTCGCTCCCACCGGATGCGCGTTGGTCTCCGCCTCGTTGATGAACCGCACACGGATGTCGCCGATGTCGGCGTGGACCGGCACGTGGTAGTCGGTCAGCGCGGGCGTGATCAGCCTGCCCGACACCGGATCGGCCACCTGGCGCTCCATCAGCGCGCCGCCCATCGCGAAGATGATCCCGCCGCGGGCCTGGTTCTCCGCCGTCCTGGTGTTGAGCACGCGCCCGCAGTCGAACACGGCGACGTGCCGGACGACCCGCACCCTCGACAGCTCGCGGTCGATCCGCACCTCGGTGAAGTGCGCGCCGAACGTGGCCAGTGCGAACGGATTCGCCTCTGCGGTGAGCGGGTCGTAGCGGCCCTCGTCCCGCAACGCGCCGATGCCGTGCCGTGCGAGGAGATCCGCGTAGCGCTCGCCACGGCCGGGATCGTCGCGCGCGAACAACCTGCCGTCCGCGGCGGCCACCGCCTCCGGCGCGAGACCGTGCAGCGGTGAGCCGGGATCCTGCACGGCGAGGCGCACCGCCGCCGACCGGACGTTCTC
Source organism: Amycolatopsis sp. YIM 10 (assembly GCF_009429145.1). Classification (GTDB taxonomy): domain Bacteria; phylum Actinomycetota; class Actinomycetes; order Mycobacteriales; family Pseudonocardiaceae; genus Amycolatopsis. Next base: position 6,342,996 of record NZ_CP045480.1, read on the forward strand.
CGCGGCCCGCTGCACCGCCGTGCCGGTGCTGCCCGAGGTCATCGAGCCGAAGGTCGGCGCTCCCGGTGGCAGGTCGGTGTCACCGGCCTCGATGCGCACCTGGTCCGGTCGCAGGCCCAGTCCGGACGCGGCGACCTGCACCAGGGTGGTCAGCGTGCCACCGCCGATCTCCTGCGTGGCGGTGTGGACCGCGGCCCGGCCGTCGGCGGTGAGTTCCACCCGCGCGCGGGCGGCGGTGGCGTGCTCGGCCCGGATGCCCGCGGCCATGCCGAAGCCGACGAGGTCGTCGCCGTCGCGCATCGAACCGGGACGGGCCTCGCGCGAGGCCCAGCCGAATTCGGCGGCACCGAGGTCGTAGCAACGCAGGATCCGGTTGCCACCCCACGGTTTTCCGGTGTGCGCGTGCTTCTCGGAGAAGTTGCGGCGGCGCAGTTCCACCGGGTCGATGCCGATCTCGTGCGCGAGTTCGTCCAGCGCGCATTCGATCGCGAACTGGCCGGGGGTGTCACCGGGTGCCCGCATCGCCACGGACATGCCCATGTTCACCTTCGCCACGAGTTCACGCGCCAGCAGGTGCGGCGCCGGGTAGAACGCGTGGGTGGAGCGGGTGACGGTTTCGTGGCGGTCGTCCACCGGCGGGGTCGGGTTCACCGAGTCGTGCCCGAGCGCGGTGAGCCTGCCCGATCCGTCGGCGCCGAGCCGGACCCGCTGAATGGTCTCCGGCATGTGCCCGGTTCCGGTGAAGGCCTGCTTGCGGGTCAGGTTGAGCCGGACCGGGCGCTGGACCACCCGAGCGGCCATCGGCGCGAGCAGGGTGTGGCCGAAGACGTAGGACTTGTTGCCGAAACCCCCGCCGACCAGCGACGAGATCATCCGGATCCGCTCGGCGGGCAGGCCGAACGCGGTGGCGATCGAGGCTCGGTGCACGTGGACCGCCTGGCTGGAGTCGTGCACGGTGAGGCGGTCGCCGTCCCACCACGCGAGCGTGACCGAAGGTTCCATCGGGGTGTGGGAAACCGCCGCGGTCCGGTATTCCGCGTCGACGGTGTGCGCGGCCGAGGACAACGCCCCCGCGAAATCGCCGCGCTGGTACCCCGCCGGGAACCGCGCGACGTACGGGCCGGTCGGCGGATAGGCCGACGGCCGTGCCGCGTCGAGCGTGGGAACGGGCTCGCGGTGCTCGTAGTCGACCCGCACCAGGGACGCGGCGTGCTCGGCCTGTTCGAGCGTGTCCGCCACGACCATCGCGACGCACTGGTTTCCGGCGTGGATCTGGTCGTCGGCCAGCGGCAGCCGGGTTTCGGTGTAGTACGGGATGCTCGGCTGTCCCTGCCAGGCCGGGCGGTTCTGGTGGGTGAGCACGGCCAGCACCCCGCGTGCCGCCCGCGCCTCGGTCGTGTCGATGGACCGCACCCGCCCGGCCGAGATCGCGCTGCCGACCAGCACCGCCTCGGCGACCCCGGCCACCCGGACGTCGGCGGTGTACACGGCCCGGCCGGTCACCTTGTCCGCGCCCTCCACCCTGGTGATCGGCGCTCCGATGGGTTCGGTCCACTCCGCCTGCCGCATCAGCTTTCCCCCAGTTCGGTCAGCGCCCGGCGGACCACCCGGCGCACCAGTTCGACCTTGTACGCGTTGTCCGGGCGCGGAACCGCGCCGTTCACCGCGGCCGCCGCGGCGGCGTCGATGGCGGCCTGGCCGAAGGGACGACCGGCCAGCACCCGCTCGGCGTCCAGCGCGCGCCACGGTTTGGCCGCGACCCCGCCGAGCGCCACCCGTGCCACGGCCACCTTCCCGCCGCGCAGATCCACCGCGACCGCCGCGGACACCAGCGCGAAGGCGAACGAGGCCCGGTCGCGGAACTTGACGTAGTGCGACCGGCGGCCGTGGTGCCGTGGCGGGATCTCCACGCCGATCACCAGTTCCCCCGGCCGCAGCGAGTGACCGATGTGCGGGGTGGTCGCGGGCAGCCGGTGGAACTCGTCCATCGGGATCCGCCGCACCCCGGCCGGACCCTGCGCGAGCACGAACGCCTCCAGCGCCTGCAACGCCACCGCCAGATCCGACGGATGCACCGCGACGCACGCGTCGGAAGCGCCGAAGATCGCCTGCTTCGCGCTGTCCCCGGCGATCGAGGCGCACCCGCTGCCGGGATTCCGCCGGTTGCAGGCGAATTCGGGCAGCCGGAAGTACGGGCAGCGCGGCTGCTGCAGTAGGTTGCCGCCGACCGTGGCCATGTTCCGGATCTGCGGGGAGGCCCCCGAGCGCAGCGCCTCGACGACGACCGGGAACTCGGTGCGCAGGCGCTGGTCGGCAGGTGCGTTGTCGCAGAGCGCGCCGATGCGCAGGGTGCCGTCCGGCAGCCACTCGATCCGGTCCAGGCCGAGCCCGCTGATGTCCACCAGCCGCGCCGGTGCGCTGACGCCGTCCCGCATCAGCGTGACCAGATCGGTGCCACCCGCGATCACCTGCGCGGCCGGGTCACCGGCGAGCAGGCCGACGGCCTCGGCGACGGTGGCCGGGCGGTCCAGTGCGAACGTCCGCACGTCACACCGTCCCGCGCGCGTCGCGGATCGCGGCGGTGATGTTCTGGTACGCCGCGCACCGGCAGAGGTTCCCGCTCATCAGCTCCGGGATCTCCGCGTCGGGCACGTCCGGGCGTTCGGCCAGCAGTCCCACCGCGGACATCACCTGGCCGGGGGTGCAGAAACCGCACTGGAAACCGTCGTGCTCGACGAAGGCGCGCTGCACCGGGTGCAGAGCGTCACCGCCGGCCAATCCTTCGACCGTGGTGATCTCGCGCTGCTCGTACCGGGCGGCGATGGTCAGGCAGGACAACGTCCGGCGGCCGTCGACCAGGATCGTGCAGGCCCCGCAGGCACCCTGGTTGCAGCCCTTCTTGGCGCCGGTGAGCCCGACGCGGTCACGCAGGGTGTCCAGCAGGCTCGCGCGGACGTCGAGGTCCAGCGTGGTGCGCGTGCCGTTCACCGACAGCGTGACCTTGCGCGTTTCCGGCGGCGGGGCGGGTTCGGCCGCGGCGGGCGGCGCGCCGGCCGCACCACCGAGGACCGTGCTCCCGGCCAGTCCCGCTCCCGCCGACAGGCTCCTGGTCAGGAACGACCGCCGGCTGCTTCTGGCTTGCTCGCTGTTCCCCACGACATCAGCCCTCTCCACAATGACAGAACTCTGCTAAAGGGCAGCATGCTGGCGATAGCGTAAAATCCAGGTGTGTCAATGCCCGCCCAGGAACGCGTCGGTTACCACGTCAAGCGCGTGGAACAGGAACTCATGGCGCTCAAGCACGCCGGACTCAAGCCGAGCGGCCTGACCGTTCCGCAGTACACCGCGCTCGCGCTGCTCTCCCAGAACCCCGGTGCCTCGGCGGCGGCACTGGCCAGGCTCAGCCTGGTGACCCCGCAGACCATGGCGACCATCCTGGCCAACCTGCAGGCGAAGGGCCTGATCGCGCGCCGGCCCAATCCCAACCACCTCAACGTCCGCAGCATCGAACTCACCGACGCGGGCACCAAAGCGCTGAAGATCGCCGACGCGGCCGCCGTCGCCATCGAACGCGAACTCGGCGACGCCTTCACCGACGAGGAGCGCGAAACCCTGATCGCGCTGCTGGGCCGTTGTTCGACCGCGCTGCACGCCCAGGCCGCCGACGTCAACGGCGGCAACGCCGCGCTCGCCCCGTTCCGCGGCAGCGAAAGCGCCTGAACCTGGGCGCTGGACAACCGGCGTATGCTCGTTCCCCTGTTGGGGGTGGCGATGAAAGCGTGTGTGGTCGGGGCCGGGCCCGCGGGGATCGTCACCGCGAAAGTGTTGCTGGAGCACGGTTTCGACGTCACCGTGTTCGACAAGTACCACCGGGTCGGCGGGATCTGGGCGCCGGATGGCTGCTATCCCGGGCTGGCCAACCAGTCCTCCCGCCGGTTGTTCGAGTTCGCCGATCTGCCCAGCCGCCTGCACTATGCGAGCGCGGCCGAGAGCCAGCGCTATCTGGAGCACTACGCCAGGACGTTCGGTGTGCTGGACCGCGTTCGCCCGGATACCGAGGTGGTTTCCGTCCGGCCGGTCGACGGGCCGGGGCGGACGGGCGCCGCCGGCTGGGTGGTCGAACACGAGGAAGCCGAAACGTTCGACTACGTGGCCGTCGCCAGCGGAGCCCACCACCACGGGCACCTTCCCGACCTGCCCGGACGCGACCTGTTCGGCGGAACCGTGGTGCACTCCAACGAAGTGCGCGCCGGGATGTTCACCGGTCGCCGGGTGGTGGTGGTCGGCGGTGGCAAGTCGGCGCTGGACCTGGCCACGCACGCCGCTCGCCTGGCCAGGGAAGTCACGCTCGTGCAGCGCAAGGTGAACTGGATGGTTCCCCAGCGCCTGCTGCTGGGCACCGTCGGTTACAAGTGGATCCTGATGACCAGGTTCGGTGAGGCGCTCCTCCCCCGCTACCACGATCCCGCCTGCGTCCGCCCGCTCGACCGCGTCGACAGCCGCGTCAAGCGCGTGCTGTGGTGGATCATCACCCGCGACATGCTGTTGTCCGCCGGGTTGTACCGCCTGCCGAAGCACCTGCGGCCCGATCGCTCCCTGCCCTTCCACCTCGCACACGCCGGGGTGATGCCGCCGGGGTACGTGCGGGCCGTCCGCCGTGGCCAGATCACCGCCAAGCTCGGCGAGGTCGACGCGTTCACCGGCGAAGGGGTGCGGCTGGCGACCGGCGACGAGGTCCCGGCCGACGTCGTCGTGTTCGCCACCGGCCACCGCAAGGTCTTCCCGTTCCTGGATCCTTCGGTGCGCGTGCACGATTCGACCGGCCGGGTGCGGCTCTACCGGGGCATCGTGCCGCCCGGCGCCGACCGGCTGGGCTTTGTCGGTTTCCGGCAGGTGTTCAACAACATCCTGGGCGTCGAACTCACCGCGCAGTGGCTGGCCCGCCACTTCCTTGGCGCGTTGAAGACCGCCCCGGACGAAGCGGCGATGCGGGCGGCCGTCGACGCCCGCCTGGACTGGCAGGAGCGCGTACTCCCCGGCTCCGGCGGCTACGACTTCGGGCCCTACGACATCCACTGCGCCGACGAACTCATGCACGACATGGGACTGCCCGCCCAGCGCACCGGAAATCCGCTGGCCGAGCACCTGCTCCCCGGCGGGGTGGCCCGCCGATACCGGCTTACTCCAGCCGGCTGACCGCGCTGGTGGTGGTCTCGATCAACCGGCGCATGGCCCGCGCCGCCGCGACCGGCCGGTGCCCGCGCACGGCGACCAGCACGGCGTGGTGCAACGGCAGGGTGGCCTCCACCCCGCCCGGCGCGTGCGAACTGGCCGCCAGTCCGTGGCGCAGGCTGGTCTCCAGCAGCCTGCCCAGTTGCTCGATCAGCTGGTTTCCGCTGGCGTGCAGCAAAGTCAGGTGGAAGGTCAGGTCGGCGTCCACAAAGGACTGTTCCTGCTCCGGCAGCCGCGGCGCGTACCTGGCCATGCCTTCGTAGGCTGTCTCCAGCGTGGTGACCTGCTCCGGCGTGGCCCGCTCGGCCGCCAGCTGCGCCGCGCCCGGCTCGACCATCAGCCGCAGCTCCAGCAGGTCGTTGAGGAACTCGGGCGCGGCGACCTGACCGTGCCAGTCGATCACCTCGCGGTCCATCAGGTTCCACTCGTTGCGCGGCCGCACCCGGGTGCCGAGCCGGGGTCGCGCGTCGACCATTCCCTTGGCCGCCAACGCTTTGACCGCTTCGCGCACGCCGCCACGACTGACCTTCAGCTGCGCGGCCAGCTCCGCCTCGTTCGGCAACCGGCTGCCGTAGGACAACTCACCGGACACGATGCGCCGCCCGATCCACTCCACGACCTGGCCGTGAATGGTCCGGTGCCTGCCGAGCGGACCGGCCGCTGAACTGCTGCTCTCCACCTCCGGATCATCGGCGGGCCCCCGGCCGAAGTCAAACCGGCACCCTTGACTCCGTGAGCGAATCATCGAATGATTCACCCATTGCCGCCGAGACGGATGCGGGGTCGAACAGTGAGGTTCGCGAAGTCCGAAAGCACCACTTCCCGCAGAAAAGCCCTGAGCTACCTGGGCGCGGGCGGTGGCGCACTCGCCGCGAGCGCGCTGTTGTCCGCGTGCACCGGTGTGCAGGAAGGCCAGAACGGCGGCGCCGGCGCCGGGCCCTTTCCGGACACTCCGGACTGGCGGTTCGCCTTCATCAACCACGTCACCACGAACTCCTTCTTCGTGCCGACGCGCACCGGCCTCGCCGACGCCGCGTCCCTGCTCGGCCTGCCCGAACCGCAGTGGACCGGTTCGGAGAACGGCAACGTCGCGCAGATGGCCAGCGCGATGGAGACCGCGCTCAACAGCAAGGTCGACGGCATCGCGGTCGCGCTGACCGACAACAACGCCTTCGTCGACCTGACCAAGCGCGCGCTGGCCGCGGGCATCCCGGTGATCGCCTACAACGCGAACGCGGCGGGCAACCACGCGCTCGCCTACGTCGGCCAGGACCTCTACCTGTCCGGCTTCCTGATGGGCCAGCGGATCGCCACCAAGGTCACCTCCGGGGAGATCCTGGTCGGCATTTCCCAGCCGGGCGGCAACAACGTGCAGCCACGGCTCGACGGCCTCACCGACGCGCTCAAGCAGGCCGCGCCCGGCGTGACCGTGCGCTCGGTCAACACCGGCGCCGAGCAGGCTGGCGAGCTGAACGCGATGACCGCCGCGCTCACCGGCAATCCCGGGGCGCGCGGGATCTACGCGGTCGACGCGGGCAGCACCGCGGCCTGCGCCAGCCTGATCACCGAACGCGGTCTGCAGGGCAAGGTCAGCGGCGGCGGGTTCGACCTGCTCGACGACACCATCAAGGGTGTCTCCTCCGGCGCGCTGGACTTCACCATCGACCAGTCCCCGTACCTGCAGGGCTTCCTGTCGGTGCTCTACCTCTACCTGTACCGGCTCTCCGGCACGCTGGTCGCGCCCCCGGTCACCGACACCGGGCTGACCTTCGTGACCAAGGAGAACGCCGGGCCGTACGCCACGGCCGGGAGCAAGTTCGAAGGCGGCCCGAACAACGCGCTGGTCCCCATGCCGCCCGCGATCCCCCTGCCGCCGCCGTCGACCCTGACCCGCTGAGCGCGGCCGAGGAGTGCACTGATGCCGGAACCGGTCACCGGGCGGTCCTTCCTGCTCGGCGTGCTGCGGGTCAAGGAACTGAGCATCCTGCTGGTCACCATCGCCGCGGCGGGCTACTTCACCGCGACCAGCGACGCGTTCAACTCCGCGGAGAACTACCAGACGATCGCGCAGTACGTGGCGCCATGGGCGATCATCGCCGCGGGCCAGGTGATGCTGCTGATCTGCGGTGAGATCGACCTGTCCGCGGGGTTCGTGTTCACCCTGGCGCCGTTCAACCTGACGCTGTTCTCGGTCAACGGCGCGCCGCTGTGGCTCGCGCTGCTCGGCGCGGTGCTGGTGAGCACGGCGATCGGCGTGGTCAACGGGCTGATCCGGACCGTGCTCAACATCCCGTCGTTCATCACCACGCTGGGCATGGCCTTCCTGCTCCAGGGACTGGTGCTGATCATCTCCGACGCCCGCCCGGTCGGCGCGCCGTCGGAGGGCTGGCTGGTCGAGGTGTTCGGCGGGGCGCGCTGGTCGGAGTTCGCCTGGGCGGTGGTGATCGTGGCGCTGATGCAGCTGGTGCTGTCGGCGACCAGGTTCGGCATCCACACCCAGGCCGCCGGCGGGAACCCGGTCGGTGCCGCGGAGTCCGGTATCCCGGTCAACCGGGTCAAGATCGTCAACTTCGCGGTGATCAGCACGCTGGCCGGGCTGGCGGGCATCCTGCAGGGCACCAGGGTCGGCTCGTACGACCCGACCAACGGCGGGTTCACCATGATGTTCTTCGCGGTCGCGTCGGCGGTGATCGGCGGCACCGCGCTGCTCGGCGGCTCGGGCACGGTGGTCGGCGCGTTCCTCGGCGCCCTGCTGCTGGGCATCGTGTTCGACGGGTTCAACCTGACCGGGGTCAGCGCGAACGCGTTCAACGTGGTGCTCGGCGCGGCCATCCTGATCGCCATGGTGCTCAACGTCTCACTGTTGCTGCTGCGCAAACGCATCGGATCACGGGAGCTGTCATGACCGCCGAAGAGCCCGCGGTGATCCGGGCCGAGCACGTGAGCAAGCGCTTCGGCCCGGTCAGCGCGCTCACCGACGTCAACCTGCACGTGCGCCGGGGCGAGATCCTCGGGCTCATCGGGGACAACGGCGCCGGCAAGTCCACCCTGATCAAGATCCTCACCGGGTACCACCAGCCCGACGGCGGGCGGCTGCTGTTCGACGGCGAGGAGGTCGCGCTCAAGTCCGTGGTGCACGCCCGTTCGCTGGGCATCGAGACGGTGTTCCAGGACCTCGCGATGGTCAACGACCTGCCGGTGTACCTGAACCTGCACCTGAACAAGGAACTGGTGCACAAGCCGTTCCCGTTCCTGAAGCGCAAGGAGATGCGACGCCGGGCGAGGGAGGCACTCGACTCGATCGGCATCGACATCCCCTCGGTGACCGCCGAGGTCGGCCTGCTCTCCGGCGGCCAGCGGCAGGCGATCGCGGTCGCGCGCTCGGTGCACTCGAACGCGAAACTGCTGCTGCTCGACGAACCGCTGGCCGCGATGGGTGCCAAGGAGAGCGGCCTGATCCTGCGGTTGCTGGCCGAGCTGAAGCAACGCGGTGATCTCGCGATCATCCTCATCGCGCACAACTACGCCCAGATCGTCGACGTCTGCGACCGGGTGAACCTGTTGCAGCACGGGGAAATCACCTTCGACCGCGCGGCCGCGGACACGTCGGTGACCGAGCTGCTGGAACTCGTGCACGCCGAATACCGCCTCGACCGGGGCTGATCGGGGTCTTCGCCGTGTTTTTGGCTGTGGAGCGGGGATGGGGAGGGGCTGGGTGGCCAGGTGGTCGGCTGTCGTTGCCGGGCGGCGGTTCGTGGGGTTGGCTGGGGGGTGCTGTGAGTGCCGTGAATGTGGCATTGGCGGCAGAATCGGCCGCGTGAAAGCCACCATTCACGGCACCATCTAAACCGTCGCCTCGGCGGGGGTCGCGTCGGCCAGGCCGGACAGTGACGTCGGCAGTGGGCCCTGGTGCAGGACGCCGAGTCGCTGCGTGGCTCGCGTCAGGGCGACATAGAGCTCCGCCGCGCCGCGCGGGCCTTCGAGGATCTGGTCCGGGTTCACCACCAGCACCGCGTCGAACTCCAGGCCCTTCGTTTCCGACGGCGGCACCGCACCCGGCACGCCCGGCGGCCCGATCACCACGCTGGTGCCTTCCCGACCGGCCTCGGTCCGGACGAACTCCTCGACGACCGAAGCCAGTTCGTCCTCGGTGACCCGCCGCGACCACGGCCGCACCCCGCACGCGCGGACCGACTCCGGCGGCTTGGTGCCCGGGGCGAACTCGGCGAGCAGCGCGCCGGCCACCTCCATGATCTCCGCCGGGGTGCGGTAGTTCACCGACAACGGCCGGTACAGCCAGCGGCCGGGCACGTACCGGTCCAGCAAATCCCCCCACGCCCGCGCCCCGGCCGCCGACCGGCGCTGGGCGAGGTCGCCCACCACGGTGAAGGACCGGCTGGGGCACCGGCGCATCAGCACCCGCCAGTCCATTTCGGACAGTTCCTGCGCCTCGTCGACCACCACGTGCCGGTAGGTCCAGTCCCGGTCCGCCGAAGCGCGTTCGACGAGGTCGCGGGTGTCGTGCTCGACGAAGCGGTCCGCCAGGTCCTCGGCGTAGAGCAGGTTCTCGGCCGAGAGCATGATGTCCTCGTCCATCTCCTCCCGGTCCATCTTCATCACGTCCATCACCCCGGCGGCGTACTCGGCCGCGGCCAGCCGCTCCCGCTCTGCCGCCTGCTCGGCGGACTTCTCCGCCGCCGGGTCGCGCCCGAGCAGGTCGACCAGCTCGTCGAGCAGCGGAGTGTCCGAAGTGGTCCAGGCTTCGCCGTCCGCACGCCACAGCACCTCGTCGGCGCCCGCCGCCCGCAACCGCTCACGCGACGCGAGCAACGGGCCGAGCAACGTCTGCGGCGTCAGCACCGGCCAGAGTTCGTCGAGCGCGGCGGCGAACTGCTCGCTCTCCGCCAGTTCCTTGTGCAGGTCGGAGCGCAGGTCCTCCCACGCGTCACGGTCCGAACGGGACAGCCAGCCCTTGCCGATCCGGCCGATCGCCCGCTCGGTGAGCACGTAGGTGACGATCTCGGTGAACACCGCGCGGGCCTCGTTGTGCGGCTTGCCGCTGGTGCGCGCCTCCTCCCGCGCCCATTCCGCGGTCTCCGCGTCGATCCGCACCGTGACGTCGGCCAGCGGGATCGGCAGCGGCTGCTCGGGCAGGCGCTGCCGGTCGGCGATCGCCGCCGCGAGCACGTCCAGCATCTTCAGCGAGCCCTTGATCCGCGCGGCCTCCGGCTCGTCCTCGGCGGTGGTGTGCAGGCCGGGCACAAAATCGCCGGTGGTCATGAACACCACGTCGGACTCGCCCAGCGACGGGAGCACGCGGCCGATGTGGTTCAGGAACGCCGGGTTGGGCCCGACCACCAGCACCCCGTGGCGTTCCATCCGCTCACGCTGCGTGTAGAGCAGGTAAGCGACGCGGTGCAGCGCCACCACGGTCTTCCCGGTGCCGGGCCCGCCCTCGATCACCAGCACGCCGGGGTGGTCGAGGCGGATGATCTCGTCCTGCTCGGCCTGGATGGTCGCCACGATGTCGCCCATCCCGTCCCCGCGCGGCGCGTTGACCGCCGCGAGCAGGGCCGCGTCACCCCGTTCTTCACCACCGGGACGGCCGAACACCTCGTCGGTGAAATCGAGGACCCGGCGCCCGCGTGTGTGGAACTGGCGGCGTCGCCGCATGTTCTCCGGACTGACCGCGGTGGCCACGTAGAACGCGCGCGAAGCCGGCGCCCGCCAATCGAGCAGCACCGGTTCGTACTCGTTCTCCTCGTCGAAAAGGCCGATCCGGCCGATGTAGTAAGCCTCCCCGGAAACGGTGTCCAAGCGGCCGAAGCACAGTCCGTTGTCGACCACGTCCAGCCGTTTCACCTCCCGGCCGAGCGCGCGCACGCTGACGTCACGCTCCATCGCGCCCACGCCGTTCCCGCCCAGCGACGCCTGGTACTCGCGCTTCACCCGCGCGCGCTCGGCGTCGAGGCGCGCGTACAGCCCGGTGATGTGCTCGCGCTCGGACCGCAATTCGTCTTCGTACCCGTGATTTGACACATGCCCCTCACAGCGGTTAAACTGGTCGTAGATGCGGCGGGTTCTCCAATGGTTCTGGAGGGCACGCCGATTTTTTATTGTCCACCCGTTGTCAAATCCCCGCGTGTTTCCCGCGGTTCTGCTTCGGCGAGTGATTCTGCGGTACCACCCGGGTCTTGCCGCAAGCCCCCTGGTGCGCTATACCTTGAAAAGGGCAGGGGAATGGGGGCGCCCCGAATGCTCGACCCACGATCCCGTCCGGTTCCGCAACCCGCCCCGCTGCTGCGCGCATTGCACGAGCACCGGGTCGACTGGGTGCTCAGCGGTTCCGCCGTCCTCCTGCTCCACGGCGCCGATCTCCGGCCGAACGATCTCGACGTGGTGCCCTCGCTGGAGCCCGCCAACCTGCGCCGTCTCGCCGACCTGCTGCTCCGGTGGGAAGCGGTGCCCGCGCACGTGCCGTCATGGCCGGGTTCGATGTCAGTGGACCAGTGCCGCGCGTGGACCCCGGAGCCACCGACCGCCGAACGGCTGGATCACCTGTACGTGACCCGTCTCGGCATGGTTGACGTGCCGTCATCCCTCACCGGTACCTACGCCGAACTCACGCGTACGGCGAGCCTCGTCCAGCTGGCCGGGGTCCCGGTCCAGGTGTGCGCGCCGGAAGCCGTGCTCGATCGGTTGCCCGCGCGCCCTCGGCAGAAGGATCTCGACCGCGCCGCGCAGTACGCGGCGGCCCGGCGGGCGTTGAACCGGGACCGCACGCCTCGCGCGGTCCCGTGGTTCTCAGAGGTACGCGGCGGTGCTCCCGCCGATCTCGAGTGAGGGCAGGCCGAGCTTGCGGTGGTCCCACGACCGGATCCGCTCGGCGTCGAACCGCACGGCCACGCGCTTGGTGAGCATGAACTCGACCATCGGCTTGACCTCCTCGCTGTAGGGCCCGTTGTACCGCTCCCACACGCTGACCCCGACCGCCCACAGCGCGTCCGGGTCGTCGACGATCTCCGCGCGGCCTTCCATGGCCACGCCCCGCAGCACGTCGTAGGTGTGCCCGGTTTCGATCATCACCGTCGCCCGGCCGTCCCGGCGCAGGTTCACCGCCTTCTGCGACTTCGCTTTGGTCTCGAACCAGAGCACCCCGTCGAGCACGGCGTACCACATCGCCACCAGGTGCGGTTGGCCCGACGGTCCGACCGTCGCCAGCGTCGCCACGCGCTGCTCCTCGAGAAATGCCGCGATCTCGGCGTCGGACATGACGATCTGCTTGCGCTGGTTCTCGCCCACGGCAGCCTGGCCCTTCGATGAGACATGGTCCAAAATGAGACTATGTCTCGCAGTGAACCGGACGGGCTCGCCGCCCGCAAGAGGCGGGCGACGAACGCCCGCATCGCCGCGTCGGCGGCCCGGCTCGCCGGTGAGCACGGGGTCGCGGGCACCACGGTGGACCGGATCGCGGCCGACGCCGAGGTCGCCAGGGCGACCTTCTTCCGTTACTACGAGACCAAAGAGAGCGCCATCGCCGAAGGCATCACCTGCCCGTGGCTGACCATGGTCACCGACGCGATCGCCCGTCAGCCCGAGGCACTGACCGCCAAGGCGGCGCTGGTCGCGGCGTTCGCCGAACTCGCCGGGGAGTTCCACGCCCACCGCGACGAGATCTGGGAACTGGCCCGGCTCACCCGCTCGTCGCCGACGCTCAACGCCTGGACCATGCAGACCTACCAGCGCTACGAGCACGCCATCGCGCGGTTGCTGGCGCCACGCTTTCCCGAACACGATCCCCGCCCGCGGCTGCTCGCCGTGCTCGCGATGGGCACCATCCGCATCTGCCTCGACGACTGGACCCGCGACGGCGGCTCGCTGCCCGACCTGATCTCCCGCACCCTCGGCGGGATCACCGTCGAATAGCGCCTCAGCGCGGCGGGCGGCTTACTCGGCGATGCGGTTGGCGGCGTCGGTACCGTGGCGATATGGACGACAGGCCGATCACGGTGGCGCAGCGCAACTTCCGGCGGCACGCCGAGGAACTGGAGCGCATGGGCAACCAGCAGCGCTTCACCTACATCTTCCGGTCGAACCTGTGGGCTTCGGAATCGGTCTCCGGACCCGGTTCCGAAGCCGATCAGACCGCGGGATTGCGTGCCGGGCTGCCGGAACTGCTGGCCCGGTTCGGGGTGCGGACGCTGCTCGACCTGCCGTGCGGGGATTTCGGCTGGCTGAGCGAGGTCGAGCTGGGTGTCGAACGGTACATCGGCGCCGACATCGTCGACGAGCTGATCGCGCGGAACACCGAGCGTTATGGGCGGGATCGGGAGTTCCGGGTGCTGGATCTGACCGCGGACGAGCTGCCGCGGGCGGACGCCGTGCTGTGCCGCGACTGCCTGGTCCACCTGAGCCACGCCGACATCCGCCGGGCGATCGGGAATCTGCGCCGCAGTGGTTCGCGGTACCTGCTGACCACGCACTTCGGCGGCACCACGGCCAATCAGGACATCTCCACCGGCGACTGGCGGCCGCTGAACCTTTGCCTCGAACCGTTCGGCTTCCCGGAACCACTGGCCGTGTTGCTGGAGGGGTGTACCGAGGAGGGTGGCGCGTTCGCGGACAAGGCGTTGGCGCTGTGGGAGATCAGCGGTCTGCCGGGTTAGCCCGGTCGAGGCGTTCCGCGAGTTCGACGAGGTCGGCCAGGTACAGGGTCTGGTCGGTGCCGGGCAGGGGGACGTGCAGGTTCTCCGTCCATTCGGCCGGAATCGCCGCCCGGCCGTGGATAGCGCCGGCCAGCGCGCCGGTCACGGCCGCGACGGTGTCGGTGTCGTCGCCGAGGTCGACGGCCGCGCGCAGGGCGGCGTCGAAAGTCGAGGTGGTGCGCACCGCCCAGACCGCGGAACCCAGGCACGGCCAGACCGCGCCGTTGGGCGTCTCGGGTTGCCGGCCGGGGGCCAGGACCGTGGCGTAGCGGGGGCGGTGGCGTGAGTCGACCGCGGTCAGGATGTCGGGAAGGTGCGGGAGCGGGTCCTCGCCGGTGAGGGCAAGGCGCAGCAGTTCGTGGAAGATCGCCGTGCCTTCCCATGCCGCGGCGTCCCCGTGGGTGAGCGCGGAAATCCGCCGCGCGGCGGCCATCGTGGCCGCGCGCCCCTGCCCGGCGAAGTAGACCGCGGAGGTGGTGGCGCGCATCAAGGCCCCGTTCCCAGCGGCCCGGCGGTAAGTCTGGAAGTGGAGTGTGGCGGCGAGATTCCACGGATCGCCGCTGGTCAGCACAGCTTGCGTCTGCAGCCCGATGTCCTTGGGTGAGCCGGCGGCCCACCTCCGGAACCGGTCAAAGATGTCGGGCGGGTCGAGGTGCCCACGCTCAAGCAGGGACTGGGCCAGGTGCACGGCCATCTGGGTGTCGTCGGTGGCCTCGCCGGGTTCCCAGCCGTTACCACCACGCATCTCGCGGCCGGTCCCGCCCGGGACAACTCGCCCGCGGCCCCGAACTCGAACGGTGCCCCCAACGCGTCCCCCACAACCGACCCGACGACTGCCCCCACCACACGCTCAACGCGCCGCATTACGCCATGCTAGGCCGAACTCCGCCGCGGCCGTCTCATACTTCACGCGTCGACTTCCTCGAAGTACGCGGCCAAAGCGGCGCGGCTCACCTTGCCCGTGGCGTTGCGCGGCAGCGGTGTGCTCATCACGTGCCAGCGCGACGGGACCTTGTAGTACGCCAGCCGCTCCGCCGCATAGGTTCGCAGGGCGTCCGGCGAGATGGGGGAAGTGGCCACGACGATGGCCCCTACCTCCTGTCCCAGATCCGCGTGCGTCAAGCCGACGACAGCCGACTCCACCACGGCCTCGTGGTCATCCAGACAGCGTTCGACCTCCAGCGGGTAGACGTTTTCGCCGCCTCGCAGGATCAGGTCGCTGCGGCGGGTGGTCAGGTAGAGCAGACCTTCCCGCAGGCAGCCGATGTCCCCGGTGCGCATCCAGCGGTCGGCGTCGAAGACCGCCTCCGTCGCCGCTTTGTCGCCCCAGTAGCCGACCATGTTGTACTGGCTGCGCAGCCAGATCTCCCCCTCCACCCCGTCCGGCACCACCGCACCGGCATCATCGCGCACCTGCACCGAAACGGTCGGGATCGGCGAACCCGAGGTCCCCGGGTGCGCCGCCAGCGCGGCCGGGTTGGTGACCGTCGCCCCGGTGCAGGACTCGGTCAGGCCGTAGCTGGTGACCAGGCTCAGCCGCGCCGCCGGGATCAGCTCGCGCAGCCTGGCCTGCAACCCCGGCGACGACGGCGCCGACGCGAGTCCGAACGCCTTCAGCGCCGACAGGTCGTAGCTGCCGACGTCGACCGCCGCCAGCCGGCTCGCCATCGTCGGCACCACGGTCCAGTTGGTCACCCGCTCCCGCGACACCAGCTCCAGCATGCCGCGCGCGTCGAAGGCGCCCTCGGTCAGCACGACCGTCTCCCCGGTGGCCAGCCGCGGCACCGCCAGGTTGTGCAGGCTCGCGATGTGGAACAACGGCAGGCTCAGCAGCCACCGCCCCGGCTCCGCCTGGCGCGGGTCCATCGCCGCCGACATCGCCTTCATCAGCCGGTGGTAGATCGCCGTGGCCACCATGTTCCGGTGCGAATGCGTGACCCCCTTGGGCTTTCCGGACGTCCCGCTGGTGTAGACGATGGCGGCCGGATCGTCCTCGTCGACCGCCGCCTCCGGCGGCGCTTCTCCCCGCGACGGCAGGTCGGTTTCCAGGCGCAGCACCGGAATATCGAGATCCGGCGGCAGTTTCGCGGCCCGTTCCGCGTCGACGACCAGCACGGCGGGCCGGGCGTGGCCGAGCGCATACGAGATCTCCGGTGTTGTCCACCACGCGTTGAAGGCGGCGCACACGGCCCCGATCCGTGCCGTCGCCCAGAATGCGACTATCCACTCCGGACAGTTCGCGGCCAGCACGGCGACCCGGTCACCCCTGCCGACGCCGTACTCCCGCGCCAGCACCCCGGCGAACGCGCCGCTCAGCTCGGCGTGCTCGGCGTAGGTCAGCCTGCGGCGCGCGGTGACCAGGTACTCGCGGTCGCCCGGTGCGGGCGCCGCGGCCAGCAGCGCGCCCAGGTTCGGCTCCCGCCGCGTGAACACCGGCACTCTCGCCCCGAGCACGTCCTGCTCGGCGATCTCGAACTCGCCACCGGGCCCGGTCAGCGCGGCGACGGCTTGCTGCAGGTCAGCGCCGTTGCGGTTCATGCAGCGCAACGCTAGCCGCCCGGCGGGCCGATGTCGACAGGCGTTCAGGGCATTTGACACGCGTCAAATTGACTCGTAGCGTAGCCGGGCATGACCACGCGGCGGACTTGCCTGATCGGGGCGGGACTGAGCGGGCTCTGCGCCGGGAAGATGCTGTCGGACTACGGCGTGCCGTACGAGTGCTTCGAATCCTCCGACCGGATCGGCGGCAACTGGGCCTTCGGCAATCCGAACGGTCATTCCAGCGCGTACCGCTCGCTGCACATCGACTCCTCGAAGACCCGTCTGTCCTTCATGGACTTTCCGATCCCGGAGCACTTCCCCGACTTCCCGCACCACTCGCAGATCAAGGAATACCTGGAGAGCTACGCGGAAGCCTTCTCGCTCAAGGAGAACATCCACTTCGAGACGCCGGTGGAGCACGCCGAACGACTGCCGGGCGGCGGCTGGGAGATCCGCACCGGCGACGGCCGGACGCGCCACTTCGACGCGCTCGTCGTCGCGAACGGTCACCACTGGGACCCGCGCTCACCCGAGTTCCCCGGGGAGTTCACCGGCGAAGTCCTGCATTCGCACTATTACATCGACCCCGAAGATCCCATAAGGATCAAGGGAAAACGGGTGCTCGTGGTCGGCATCGGCAACAGCGCCGCCGACATCACCGTCGAACTCTCCCAGCGCGCGCTCGGCAACACCGTGGTGCTCTCGACCCGATCCGGCGCGTGGATCGTGCCGAAGTACATCGCGGGCGTGCCCGCCGACCGGCTCATCGCCACCAGTCCGCACCTGCCGCTGTCCTGGCAGCGGCGGCTGGCACGCAACGGCCCGCGCCTGCTCACCGGTCGTCCGGAGAAGTTCGGCCTGCCCACCCCGAACCACCACTTCCTGGAGGCGCACCCCACCCAGTCGCAGGAACTCCCGCTGCGGTTCGGCTCCGGCGACGTCACCGCGAAACCCGACATCAGCCGCCTCGACGGCACCCGCGTGCACTTCACCGACGGCACCTCCGCCGAGTTCGACGTGATCATCCACGCGACCGGGTACAACATCACCTTCCCGTTCTTCGACCAGGAGTTCCTCAGCGCGCCGGACAACCGGTTCCCGCTCTACAAGAGGATGTTCAAGCCGGGACTGGACGATCTCGCGTTCGTCGGCTTCGCGCAGGCGACACCGACGCTGTTCCCGTTCGTCGAATGCCAGGCGCGGCTGCTCGCGGCGTGGCTCGCCGGGATCTACCGGCTCCCCGACGAACCGGAGATGTGGCGGATCCTCGCCGAGGACGAACAGCGGTTCGTCGCGCACTTCTCCGACCGGCCACGCCACACGCAGCAGGTCGACTACTTCATCTACGAACACGACATCCGGACCCGGGAACTGCCGGCGGGGCTGGCGAGAGGAAGGTCGGCGTGACCGCCAGGGAAGTACTGGACCGCCGCGGCCCCAACCGGGGTGACCAGCGCCGGAAGGCCCTGCTCGGGGCACTCGACGAACTGCTGCGCGAGGACACCTTCGCCGCGATCAACGTGCGCGACATCGCGCAGCGCGCCGAGGTCACCCGCTCGGCGTTCTACTTCTACTTCGAGAACAAGGCGATCGCGGTCGCCGCGCTGTGCGACGAGATGTACCAGGAGGCGTTCACCGCGGGCACCGCGCTGGTGTCGGCGGAGGGCACGCCCGAGGAGCGGATCCGCCGCACCACGGCCGGTCTCTTCGACGCCTGGAGCAAGCACCGCCACGTCTTCCGCGCCATGCTGGACGCCCGCGACGCCGACCGGACGGTGCGTGAACTCTGGGACCGGGACAGGGAATCGTTCGTGCCCCAGGTGGCGAAGATGATCGAGCAGGAACGCGCGGCCGGCAACGCGCCGGACGGGCCCGACGCCGCGCTGCTCGCCACCGTCCTGCTCGAACTCAACGACCGGGCACTGGAACGGCTTTCCCGCGGCACCTCGGTACCGACCGGCGCACTGATGGACACGCTGGTCACGGTGTGGTTGCGGACGATCTACGGCAGCTGCCCATGACCGTCACCTTCGCGGTCGACGGCGCCACCTGCGCGGCAAGCCGGTTCCGGGCCGAATGCGACGACCTGCGCACCGGGCGGGGCGTGCCCTGCGTGGTCATGGCCCACGGTTTCGGCGCGACCCGCGACTGCGGTCTCGACGCCTTCGCCGGTGAGTTCGCCGCCGCCGGGCTCGACGTGCTCGCCTTCGACTACCGCGGCTTCGGCGAAAGCGGTGGTGTGCCACGGCAATCCGTGTCGATCGCCCGCCAGCTCGCCGACTACCGTGCGGCGGTCGCCGCCGCTCGCGGACTCGACGGCGTGGATCCCGCGCGCATCGTGCTGTGGGGTGCTTCCCTGGCCGGTGGGCACGTCCTGGTCACCGCGGCCCGCGATCCGGCGGTGGCCGCGGCCGTCTCGCTCGTGCCGATGGTCGACGGTCTCGCCGCCGCCCGGCACGCGGCCGGGCACCACCGGTCCGGGGTGCTGGCGCGGTCGGCGCTCACGGCGGCCAGGGGCCGGCCCGTGCGGCTGGTCGGGCCGCCGGGTTCCGGTGCGGTCCTGTCGCTGCCCGGCCAGGTCGAGGCCTACACCGCGATGGCGGGACCGAGCTGGCGCAACGAAATCGATCCGCGTGCGATGTTCGAGATCACCCGGTACCGGCCCGCGCGGCAGGCACGCGGGGTGCGCAGCCCGCTGCTCGTCCAGATCGCCGACCTCGACCGGATGAGCCCGCCGCACGCCGCCGCCAAGGCGGCCGTGGCCGCCCGCGCCGAAGTGCGGCGCTATCCCTGCGACCACTTCGACGTGTTCCCCGGCAACCCCTGGTTCGCGCAAGCGGTCAAGCACCAGCTTCTTTTCCTCCGCAGGCACCTACAGGAGGCCAAATGAACGTCCATAGTGGACATGTGGTCCTGGGTCAGCGCGTCGCGATGCCGGTACGGGTCCGTGACGCCACCGCCTGCGCGGCGAACTTCGCCGTGCACGCCCCCGCCGTCCGCTCGATCCTGGAGTACGCGGGGGTGGAACCGGTCGAGCCACGGCGCGGGCGGGCGTTGTGCTCGCTGGTTTTCGTCCGCTACGTGGACGGGGACCTGGGGCCGTACCACGAATTCGGCGTCGCCTTCCTGATCCGCTCCCCCACCGGCCGCGGGGTCGGCGCGTTCATCCACTGGCTGCCGGTCAACCAGGCCTTCACCCTCGAAGCCGGCCGCACCATCTGGGGCTTCCCGAAGGAGATGGCCGACATCGATCTCGGCCTGTCCGGGCTCACCAGGAACTGCGCGGTGCGGGTGGACGGGCGGTTCGTGGTCGGCCTGCTGGCCAAGCCCGGCGTCCCGGTGCCCAGCGGCGCCGCGGCCACCTCGATCGACGCCTACACCTGCCTGGACGGCACGCTCCGCCGCACCCCGTGGGAACTGCGCGCGAGCGGCGTGCGCGCCCGCACCGGTGGCGCCGAGGTGCGGCTCGGGGATCACCCGATCGCCGACGAGCTGCGCCGGATCGGGCTGCCCCGGCGGGCGCTGTTCACCAGCGCCATCGGGCGGATGCGGATGACCTTCGGAGAAGCCGAGGTCGTGCGGTGACCGCACTGGTGACCGGCGCGGCCAGTGGGCTGGGCAGGCTGGCCGCACTGCGCCTGGCCGCGGCCGGCCGTCCGGTGGCCGCACTCGACGTCGACGCCGGCAACCTCGACGCCACGGCCTGGCGATCACCCGCCATGCGCACGTATCCCTGTGACGTCACCGACGAGGCCGCCGTGCGGGACGCGGTCGCCGCGGCGACGGCCGACCTCGGCCCGATCGATCTTGTCGTGCACGCGGCCGGACTGTGCCGGATCGGCCGGGCGCTGGAGCAGCCCGCGGCCGAACTGCGGCGGGTCCACGAGACGAACTACCTCGGCACGGTGCACCTGACCCGCGCGACGGTGCCGCCGATGATCGAGGCGGGCGGCGGCACCGTCGTGGTGTTCGGTTCGCTCGCCGGCTGGCTGCCTTCACCGCGGCTCGCGGCCTACTCGGCGTCGAAGGGCGCGGTGCACGCCTACTGCGAGGTGCTCGCGATGGAAACCGCGGGAACCGGTGTGCGGTTGCTGTGCGCCTGTCCCGACCACGTGGAAACCCCGCTGGCCGACGGCGTGCGCGCCGCCGACCCCGGGGTGCTCGGCAAGCGCACCGGCGCCGACCCGGCCGACGTGCTGGACGCGATCGACCGCGCCATCGCCGATCCGGACGCGCCGCTTTTTGTCTTTCCCGGCTTCGGCACCCGGCAGATCTGGCGCACCCGCCGGTTCGCGCCGGACCTGCTCCGGCGGGTCGTGACCCGCTACGTCAAACCGGCTCACTGACCGAGGACGTGTGGTCCCAGGCGATCCGCCAGCCGTCGCGGGTGCGCCGCCAGACCAGGGAACTCGTGGCCCGCAGGCGGGTTTCGGTCCCGTCGGCCGCCACCAGCCCGGCCAGGAAGATCAGCCTCGACGCGGCCAGGTCGCCGGACACCAGCACGTGCGGGCCGTCGGCCAGTTCGTGCTCGGCGGCGGCCAGTCCGGTGAAGACCGGTTCCCACCACGACCGGTACTCCCGCGCGCTGCGCGCCACGCGGTGCCCGGGGTCGGCGCTGTCGTAGAGCAGCAGGTCGTCGGCCTGCCAGTCGTAGAACTCGCCCTGCACGGCCTGGAAGTCGAACGGTGCCGCGCCGGGTTCGCGGTCCCAGCCGAACAACCAGCGCTCGTGTGCGTTCGCCACAATCTCCTCGTCGGTCATTTGCCCAGCTTCGCCAACCGAAGACGGGGCGGGGAGGCCGCGCTCATCATAGGAGCGGCGCACCCGGCATCCGTTCTTCCTGACGTGCGGCGATGCGCGGGGTTGCTTCCGGGGGACCAATCCCACATCCACGCATCGCCACCCCCATGCCGAACATCCTCTCTACGTAAGGCAAGCAGACACGGGGAGAGTCCACCGGCGACACCGTCGCAAGTGGACTGTCAAAGGCCAACCACAGGGAGAAAGCCATGTTCGGCATGAAGCGGATCGCGCTCGGTACCTCGGCGGTGGCGGGGGTGTTCGTGCTCGCGGCCTGCGGTTCGTCCGGCTCGGCCTCGACCGCGGCCGGCCAGCCGCAGCAGCAGGCCAACGCGGGCTCGGGCGCGGTGGCCGCCGGGGGCGGCGGCGCGGCTCAGCCGGTCAGCGCGCGGGAGGACACACCGCGGTGCACCACCGACGACCTGTCGCTCGAGCTGGGCACCCCGGAGCAGGTGGGCGACGCCGCGGGCCAGTACGAGGTCCCGCTGGTCTACACCAACATCTCCGAGCGGAACTGCGGTCTGTACGGCGTGCCGGGGGTCGACCTGCTCGGACCGGAGCACGCCATGGGCACCGTCTACCACCTGCCGCGCATCGACAACGGCGCGCCGGTCAACGAGGTGGCGCCCGGCCGGACGGCGACCGCGAGCATCACCGTGCTGGCCCCGGGCGAGAGCGACGACCCCGGCTGGACGCCGAGCCACGTGGAAACCATTCCGCCGGGCTCGACCACGCCGTTCGTTCTCGACTGGCCCGCCGACCTGCCGGTCCTGCGCCAGGACGGCGCCACCCGCCCGGGCAGCTGGGTGAACGGAATTCTCGCCGACCCGGCGTGAGGTGAGGCTGCCCTCGCGGCGGGGCCTGGCAGGATGGGGGCATGGCCGCCAATCCCGTCCCCGAGAGCGGGGTGCACCGCCCCTGGCGTGGCGTGGCCGCCGAGGAGCGGCAGGCGCGGCGCCGGGACCAGCTGCTCGACGCGTGCTTCTCGATCATGGGCACGCAAGGCGTGGCAGCGGTGACCATGCGGGGCGTCTGCCGCGAGGCCAAGCTGACCGAGCGGTACTTCTACGAGAGTTTCCGCGGCCGGGAGGAACTGCTGACCGCCGTGCTGGAAATGGTGGCGAGGCAGGCGAGGGACGTCCTGGTGGAGGCGCTGGAACAGTCTCCACCGGACAGCCCCGGCCTGGTCCGCCACACGGTCGCCGCGTTCACCGAGTTCGTCACCGCCGATCCGCGCCGGGGCCGGGTGCTCTTCTTCGAGTCGCTGGCCGCGCCGGAGCTGGCCAGCCGGGGCACGCAGCTGGTCGAGGAGTTCACCGCGACCATCGCGCTCGGCCTGCGCAGTCCGGCACTGGCCGGGGAAGAGGCCGACGAGCAGGACGTCGAACTCAACGCGCAGGCCGTGTTCGGCGCGCTGGCCTGGCTGTACCAGGCCTGGTTGAACGATCGCGTGCCGGTCGATCGTGAGCGCTTCGTGCGGCACGCCGTGCGGGTGATCGAGCAGATCGCCCAAGCGCGCTCCTGATCTTTCCCGGCGAACACTCATTCGGTTTGCCTCCGCAAAGCTGACATCGGCCAATGTTGACATTGTCTGATGTCAGCTTCTACCGTCAGGCCATGTCCAGGGTTCGAGTCGCCATCGTGGGCGCCGGGTTCGGCGGTCTCGGCACCGCGATCGCGCTGAAGCGCTCCGGGGTCGACGACTTCGTGGTGCTGGAGCGCGCCGCCGAGGTGGGTGGCACCTGGCAGGTCAACGACTACCCGGGCGCGCAGTGCGACATCCCGTCCATCCTGTACTCGTTCTCCTTCGCGCCGAACCCGCGCTGGACCCGGCTCTACCCGTTGCAGCCCGAGATCCACGACTACCTGCGGCGCTGCGCCGAGGAGTTCGGGATCGTGCCGCACCTGCGGCTGCGGCACGAGGTGCTGGACGCGAGCTGGGACGAAGCGGCCCGGTTCTGGCGCGTGCGGACCGATCGCGGTGACTTCGAGGCCGACGTGCTGGTGGGCGCGATCGGGCCGTTCAGCGAACCGTCCACACCGGACCTACCCGGCCTGGACACCTTCGACGGCACCGCTTTCCACTCGTCCACCTGGAACCACAAGCACCAGCTGACCGGCAGGCGGATCGCGGTGATCGGCACCGGCGCTTCGGCCGTGCAGATCGTGCCGCGCCTGCAGCCGGTGGCCCGGACACTGACCGTCTTCCAGCGCACGCCGACCTGGATCATGCCGCATCCGGACCGCCCGATGACCGGGCGGCTGTTCGAGCGGTTCCCCGCGGTCCAGCGCCTCGCCAGGACCGGACTCGACCTGGCGCAGGAAGCACTCGTCCCCGGGCTGGTGCGCCAGCCCGCGCTGCTCAAGGGAATGGAACTCATCAGCCGCGCGCACCTGCGCCGACAGGTACGCGATCCCTTGCTGCGCGCCAAGCTCACCCCGTCCTACGCGTTCGGCTGCAAGCGGCCGACGTTCTCCAACGCCTACTACCCCGCACTGGCCCAGCCGAACGCGGAAGTGGTCACCGAGGCCATCCGCGAGGTACGGCCGTCCGGCATCGTCACCGCCGACGGCGTCCAGCACGAGGTCGACACGATCGTCTTCGGCACCGGGTTCCGGATGACCGACCATCCGGGCTTCGACCGGATCCGCGGCCGGGGCGGGCGCACGCTCGGCGAGGCCTGGAACGGCAGCCCGCGTGCCTACCTCGGCACCACGGTGGCCGGCTTCCCGAACTTCTTCCTGTTGCTGGGACCGAATTCGGTGGTCTACACCTCGCAGGTGGTCACCATCGAGGCGCAGGTCGCCTACGTGCTCAGCTGCCTGCGCGCACTGGACCGGCACGGTCTGTCCACTTTGGAAGTCCGCGAGACGGCGCAGGACTCGTGGGTGCGCGAGGTGGACCGCGGCCTGCGGGATTCGGTATGGAACACCGGTGGCTGCCGCAGCTACTACCTCGACGACTCCGGGCGCAACTTCGTCTTCTACCCCGGGTTCAACCGCCAGTTCCGGCGCCGCACCGCGGCCGTGGACCTGGCCGACTACCACCGCACCGAGCAGGGAGCGAGGATCGCATGAAACTGGGATTCGGCCGGAATCCGGTGGTCGACCCGCGCGGCGCGCGGCGCTACACCGGGCAGGCGCACGCGATCGCCGCGCGCGACGTGCACTTCTCCTGGGACGGCGTGCCGATGCACTACATCCCCGGTGAGCCGATGGCCACGCACGTGATCAACGTGATGCACCTGGTGCTGCCCGAAGGCGAGCGCGCGATGTCGAACACGCTCGCCGAGGCGCTGCCGCTGATCACCGATCCGCGGCTGCGCGAGGAGGTGGTCGGGTTCATCGGCCAGGAGGCCACGCACGCCGCGTCGCACGAGGGCGCCAGGGACCACCTGGCCGAGCTCGGGCTCGACGTCGAGCCGATGGCGCGCAAGATGGAATGGCTGGTGGACAAGGTGCTCGGGAACCGCGGCCTGACCGGGAAGGCCGGGCACGCGTGGTTGTGCGAGCGGCTGGGCCTGTTCGCCGCGATGGAGCACTACACCGCCGTCGTCGGCGAATGGCTGCTCAACGCCGACCAGCTGGAACGCCTCGGCATGCACCCGACGATGCTCGACCTGATCCGCTGGCACGGCGCGGAAGAAGTCGAGCACCGCAACGTCGCCTTCGACGCGTTCATGCACGTCGACGGCAGTTACGCGCGACGCGTGCGCACGGCGCTGCTGGCCAGTTTCACCCTCGCCGTGTTGTTCCTGACCACGGCGGCCCAGCTGTACCGCAAGGACCCGACGCCCGACAAGGGCCGATTCTGGCTGTGGCAGCTGGTCGGCGCGACCCGGCGCAAGGTGATCCCGAACGCGACGATCTTCGTCACCGAGATCCCGAAGTACCTGCGGCCGCGGTTCCACCCGTCCCAGCTGGGCAGCATGGACAAGGCGGTGCGTTACCTCGCCCAGTCCCCGGCCGCCAATCACGCCCGCTGATGACCGCCTTCACCCCGTCACGGACGCTGCGGCTGATCGCGGCAGTGGGCAGCGGGTACCGGCGCGTGTTCGCCACCAGCCGCGTCGCTCCCCTGCTGTCGCGCCCGAATCCGGTGCGCCACACCGGTTTCGACCTCGACCTGGCGATCGAGCGGGTGGTGCGGGAGGCCGACGACGTGGTCAGCCTGACGCTGGCCGATCCGTCCGGCGCCGACCTGCCGTCGTGGATCCCCGGGGCACACCTCGACCTGTTCCTGCCCTCGGGCAGGCAGCGCCAGTACTCGCTCTGCGGCGACCCCGCCGACCGGCGGACCTATCGGATCGCCGTCCGGCGGATCGGCGAAGGGTCTCGCGAGATCCACGAACTGGAACAAGGCAAGGTGCGCGTACGCGGTCCGCGCAACGCGTTCCCGCTGGTAGACGCCGATTCGTACCTGTTCGTCGCGGGCGGCATCGGAATCACGCCGATCCTGCCGATGGTGCGGTCGTGCCGGCGCCGCGGCGCGCCGTGGCGGTTGGTCTACTTGGGACGGTCGCGCGAGAGCATGCCGTTCCTCGACGAACTGGGCGCCTTGGGTGACGTCGACATCCGGCCCGACGACGAGTTCGGCTTGCCCGACATCATCACGATCCTCCCGCTCGCCGAGCCCGGCGCGGCCGTGTACCTGTGCGGGCCTCCGGCACTCGGCGAAGGCGCACGCGGACTGCTGCGTGAGATCAATCCGGCCGCTTCGCTGCACACCGAACGGTTCAGCCCGCTGCCGGTGACCGGCGGTGAGCCGTTCGACGTGCGACTGGCGCGCAGCGGTGCGACAGTTCGGGTGGGCGCCGACGAGAGCGCGCTGGCCGCGATCCGGCGTGAACTGCCCGGTGTCGCGTACTCGTGCCAGCAGGGATTCTGCGGAACCTGCAAGGTGCGGGTGCTCGGCGGCGAGGTGGACCACCGCGACCGGACGCTGACCGAAGGCGAGCGTGACGGCTCGATGCTCGTCTGCGTGTCCCGATCGACCTCACCTTCGCTGGTCATCGACCTGTGAACCGACAGAAAGGCGACACCGTGGCGCGGTGGTACCCGCTCGCCGAGAGCGACGACAACACCTTCCGGACCGCCCGGTTCCTCATCCGGCACGTGGTCGACGTCCCCGCGCCCGCCGAGCGCGTGTGGCAGGTGCTCTCGGCGGACGACGCGCTCGTGTCGTGGTCGAAGCTGATCACCGGGGCGGAGTGGACCTCACCGCGGCCGTTCGGCGTCGGGACCACCAGGACGGTCACCGTCGGCGGCGTGGCCGCGCTGCGCGAGCGGTTCTACCGCTGGGACGAGAACGAGCGGATGACGTTCAGCGCCGAAGCCGCGAGCCGGCCGGGCTTCCGCCGCTTCGCCGAGGACCTCACCCTGATCCCCGACGCGGACCGGACGCGGCTGTGCTGGACCTTCGCGGTGGACGCCGCGCCGTGGCTGGTGCCGGTGCTGTCCTCGTCCCGATTCCTGCTGCACCGGGTCACCGGCGGCTGGGCCGACGGGCTGGCTTCCCGGGTGGGAAAGGAGATCCGCCGATGAACGCGGTCGCATCGACCCTGCGCGACCTCGGCCTGCCGCTGCCCGGCGGGCGGAGCTTCGACGTCACCGGCAAGGCCGTGCTGATCACCGGCGGTGCCGCCGGGATCGGCTTGGCGCTGGCGCACGAACTGCACGATCGCGGCGCCGTCGTCGCGCTGCTGGACCGGGACGCCGACGCACTCGCCAAGGCCGCCGCGGCCCTCGGTTCCCGCGTGCACACCGCCGCCGCGGACGTCCGCGACCGCATGGGCACGGCCGCCGCGGTGCGTGAGCTTTCCCAGCGCGCGCACGGACTCGACGTGGTCGTGGCCAACGCGGGCGTGACCCCGCCACCGGCGACGCTGCGGCAGATCGACGAAGCCGAGTTCGACCGCGTGCTCGACATCAACGTCACCGGGGTGTTCAACTCGATCCGGCCCGCGATCGGGGACGTGATCACCCGGCGCGGGCACATCGTGGTGATCTCGTCCGCGGCGGCG
Organism: Amycolatopsis sp. YIM 10; assembly: GCF_009429145.1. GTDB lineage: Bacteria > Actinomycetota > Actinomycetes > Mycobacteriales > Pseudonocardiaceae > Amycolatopsis. Next base: position 6,370,297 of record NZ_CP045480.1, read on the forward strand.
TTCACCCCCGGCCCCGGCGGGGCGGCGTACATGATCAGCAAGGCGGGCGCCGAGCAGCTTGGGCGCGCGCTGCGCCTCGAACTCGCCGCACACGGCGTGAGCGTCGGCGTCGCCTACTTCGGCGTGGTCGACACGCAGCTCGCCCGGACCACTTTGGACGATGACCCGCTGGGACGTGCGCTGGAAGCCCGCCTGCCCAAGGCACTGCGACGGCGGATCACCGCCGAACAGGCGGCACTCGTACTCGCCGACGCCATCGCCCGGCGCGCCGGGCGCACGCTCGCGCCCGCCGCGTGGCAGCCGTGGGCCCTGCTGCGGGGCGTGCTCAACGTCTTCGCCGACAGCTACCTGGCCGCGGACCGCAAGTGCCAGGCCCTCATCCGCGACCTGGAAACCCGCTGAGGCCGGTTCCGGTCGTGCTCAGCCCTCCACGGCCGGGCGGATGGTGCCGGTGACCTCACCGAAGCCGATCCGGCCGCCGCCGGCACCCGGGGCGGTGGCGGTGATGGTCACCTCGTCACCGTCGACCAGGAAGGTGCGCTCCTCCCCCTTGACCATGACCGGCTCACGCCCACCCCAGGTGAGTTCGATGAACGCACCGCGCTGCTCCTTCTCCGGACCGGAGATGGTGCCGGAGGCGAACAGGTCTCCGGTGCGCGCCGAGGCGCCGTTGACGGTCAGGTGCGCCAGCATCTGCGCGGGCGACCAGTACATCTCGCGGTAGGGCGGCCGGGCGACGGTCTCGCCGTTCCACACCACGGCCAGGTCGATGTCCAGGCCCCAGTCCGCCCCGCGCAGGTACGGCAGCGGCTCCGGGTCCTGGCCGGGCAGCGGGACGCGGGCGGCTTCGAGCGCGGCCATCGGGACCACCCACGGCGAGACCGAGGTGGCGAAGCTCTTGCCGAGGTGCGGGCCGAGCGGCACGTACTCCCAGGCCTGCAGGTCGCGGGCGGACCAGTCGTTGACCAGCACCGCGCCGAAGACGTGGTCGGCGAACTCGTCCACGCCGACGCGCGCGCCCAGCGGCGAAGGAGTGCCCACCACAAAACCGAGTTCGGCCTCGATGTCCAGCCGACGGCTCGGCCCGTACGTCGGCGCGGTCTCGTCGGGCGCCTTGCGCTGCCCGCACGGCCGCACGATGTCGGTCCCGGAGACCACCACGGTCCCGGCGCGCCCGTGGTAACCGACGGGCAGGTGCTTCCAGTTCGGCATCAGCGGCTCGGAGTCCGGCCGGAACAGCCTGCCGAGGTTCGACGCGTGGTGCTCGGAGGCGTAGAAGTCCACGTAGTCCGCGACTTCGAACGGCAGGTGCAGCCGTACCTCGCCGACCGGGTGGACGGCCTCGTCGGGGACGTCACCGGTCAGCAGCTCACCGATCCGGGCACGCACCTCGTCCCAGCGGGCGCGGCCCTGCGCGAGGAACGGGTTGAGCGTGGGAGCCGCGAACACCTCGTCGCCGAGCAGGATCGCGAGGTCCACCACGGAATCACCGAGCCGGACCCCGGTCCGTGCCGCTTCGCCGGGACGGGAGAACACCCCGTACGGCAGGTTGTCGCGGCCGAACGGCGAGCCGTGCGGGATCTCGATGACGGTCATGCGGTTGTCCCTTCCGTACCGGCGCCGGGTCGCGGCGCGGTGACCAGGCCCAGCTCCACCAGTTCGGTGAGCGGGTCGGTGATGCTGCAGGTGCCGAACGAGGTGAACGCCGCCCGGACCGCCGCGGTGCGCTCCGGTCCGAGCGCAGCGAGCGTACCGGCGATCTTCGCGCCGTCGCGGTCGGCCAGCAGGGCGGCGGCGTGCTCGGTGGTCCCGCCGGTGAGCAGGCTGTCCGTGGCGAGCAGGAGGTTGAGGAAGCCGTGCTGCTCGAATCCGGTCTCCGGATCGGTGTTGCGGATCGCGTGGTGCAGCCCGGCGGTCGCCTTGAACGGGATGCCCGCCGCGACCACGGCGGCGACCGCGGCGGCCAGCTCGGCTTCGTCCGGGTACATCTCCGCCCGCACCCCGCCGGTCCGGAACTTGGCGCGGTACCGGCCCGCGATTCCGTCGAGGATCTCCCGGCGGCGTTCGTCACGCGGCACCTCGACGTAGACGTCCACCTCGGGGGCTCCGTCGAGCTGGGTCAGGAACTCGGCGCTCGCCATCTCCGCCGGCACCGCGACCTCGATCGACCGCAGCTCGACCGGGAGTGCCGCCACCTCGGCCAGCGCGCCGGGCAGCCCGGCGGGGCCGTCCGGCAGGGTCAGCGACAGGGGCAGCCGCGTGCCGTCGTCCGGCAGCAGCGCGCCGAGTTCCGGGAGCGCCTTCGCCGCGAGCACGAGCGGGCCGACCAGGTCCTCGTACCAGGCACCGGCGCGGTCGCGATAGGCCCGGACCGCGTCCGGCAGCGGGGCCAGGCCGGGTGGGAACACCGCGGCGTCGTCGCACAGATTCCTTACCACAGCGGGGATTCGACTGCTCATACCGGCTCCGTCCTGAACACGGGTCCACTGTATCGGCCGACGGCGCGGTCCAGCGCCGCCCCGAGGTCCGCCGGATCGGTGAGCACCGCGGCGACGTGCGCGTCCGGCCGGACCAGCCACATCTCCCCCGGCCGGGCGCCGAGCGCGGTCGTCAGCGCGCCGTCCGGGTCGATCTCGTCGAGCCTGAGCACGCGGACCGGGGCACTGACCCCGATCGTGGTCAGCACCAGGAAGCCGTCCCGTGCGAGCGCGCGCGAGCGCGTCGGCCCGATACCGGGCACGACCACGGGCGCGTCCGGCAGCAACACGCCCGGCCCGGCGGGCGGTACCTGGCCGCGTGGTGGTCGTCCGGCGAACGGGCGACGCGGATCTGTTGTGGTCAACGGGGAATCGACGTACCAGAACGGCTCGGCCAGTCGCCCGGAGTCGACGCTCGCCCGCGCGACCGGGTCGGTGGCCGCCCGCGCGAGGACCTCGTTCCGCCGCCGCGCCAGTGCTTCGTCGGGCGGTACCAGGAAATCCATGGTCGCCGTGGTGACCTCGATGTTCTCGCGCGCCGCCGCGTGCCGTTCGTCGTGGTAGGTCTCCAGCAGTTCTTCCGGGGCCCAGCCACGCCCGGCGTAGGCGATCTTCCACGCCGCGTTCTCCGCGTCACCGACCCCGGAGTTCAGGCCGCGCGCCCCGAACGGCGAGACCAGGTGCGCCGCGTCCCCGGCGAGCAGCACGCGGCCGCGGCGCATCCGGTCGGCCACCCTGGAGTGGAAGCGGTAGACCGATTTCCAGACGATTCTGTGGTCGCGATCGCCGATGATCCGCCGGATCCGGGTGTCCAGCGCGCCGGAGGCCACCTCGGCGTCGAGGTCGTAGTCCGCCGGGACCTGCCAATCGATGCGGAAGACCGAGCCGGGGCACGGGTGGATGAGCACCTGGCGGCCGGGGTTCCACGCGGGGTCGAAGTAGAACCGCCGTTCGCCGGCCCAGCCGGGCAGGTCGGCGCGGATGTCGCAGATCAGGAACCGGTCGTCGAAGGACTGCCCGTCGAAGCGCACCCCGAGTTGGCGGCGCAGTTCCTCGCAGCGCGCCCCGGCGCACACCACCAGGTAGGACCCGCGCAGCTCCCGGTCCCCGGCTCGCACCGTCACCCCGGTCGTGTCCTGGGTGATCCCGGTGACCTCGTGGTCCCAGCGCAGGTCCACCAGCGGCTCGGCGGCGATCCGCTCGTCGAGGATCTCCTCGGTGCGGGCCTGCGACAGGTTCACGAACGGCGGGAACACCGGCGCGCCGGATTCGGCGAAGGAATAGCTGAACAGCTCGGTTTCACCGTGGAAGGTGCGGGCGGTGGTCCAGGTGAGGCCTTCGGCGGCGATCCGGTGGCCCGCGCCGACCGCCTCCCAGATGTCGAGCACGTCGCGCTGCTGGCAGATCGCCTTGGAGCCGACCGGATCGCGGGCCGGGCGCCGGTCGAGCAGGATCGACGGCACACCCCATCGCGCGAGCAGCAGGGCGGTGGTCTGGCCGACCGGGCCCGCGCCGAGCACGAGAACCGGTTCCAGCGGCCACGGTTCGGACACGGGGATCTCCCTTCGCCTCGTTCGCCGCCTCAGCCCTGCAGTTGCGCCCACACCTCGCGGTCCCGTTCCGCGGTCCAGATGACCGGGCGCTCGATGCCCGACAGCTCGTCCCAGAGGCGCGAGACGTCGAACGGCAGGCAGTGCTCGAAGATGGGCCAGTGGCCGTAGTCGTCCACCAGCGCCGCGTGGGTGGCGTCGAAGGCTTCCTTGAGCGTGCCACCGCGCTCTTGCACGGCACCGACTTCGCGGATCATCACCTCCAGGAACCCGCGGGTCTGCTCGATCGCGGCGTCGACGGCCTCCCGGCCCCGGGTGACCGCGCCGCGTCCGCCGACCAACTGCTCCGCGCCGAGCGCCTTCACCGCGTCCAGCGTGCCGGTGGCCCATTCGCGGTGGAAGGCGTCGCCGGTGTACAGCGCGGCTTCGGCCTCCACGAGGTCACCGGCGAACAGGATCTTCCGCCGCGGCAACCACGCGGTGATGTCGCCCTCGGTGTGCCCGCGCCCGTGCCACTGCAGCACCAGCTCGCCTCGGTCGCCACCGAGGTCGATGGTGAGGCGGTCGGCGAAGGTGAGCGTGGGCCAGGTGAGGCCGGGCACCGAGTCGGCGGCTTCGGCCAGCCTCGGCATCCGGGCGAATTCGCTTTCCCAGTCCTGTTTTCCGCGCTCGGCGATCAGCGCCGCGGTGGTCTCGTGCGCGACGATCGTCTCCGCGTCGAAGGCGCTGGCGCCCAGCACGCGCACCGCGTGGTAGTGCGAAAGCACGAGGTAGCGCACGGGCTTGTCGGTGTGCTCGCGCAGTTTCGCCAGCCACTTGCGCGCGGCGACGGGCGTGGCCAGCGCTTCGAAGCAGACTAGGAAGTCCTCGCCCTCGATCGCGCCGATGTTCGGATCGCCCTGGGCGGTGAGGGCGTAGACGCCGTCGGCGAGCACCTCGAGGGTCTGCTCCTTGGCGGCGGTGTCGGCGGCGGAAGCGAACGGCTTGGCCATGGTTTTCCTTCCCGACAGGTAATCAAATGTTTGATTACTCGGGAACGTACGTGACCGGGACCACGGAGACCAGAGTGAGCCGGGTCACAACCTCAGAAGCGCAGGTTGACCCAGTCCTCGGTGTGCGCGGCCGTGGCGAGCTTGGTCAGGATGCGGTTGAGCGCCTCCAGCTCGTCCGGTTCGAGCAGCCCGGCCCAGGAGGTTTCGCGATGGTTGTGCCGGCGGAAGGTCTCCTCCAGCCGCTCCCGTCCCGCCTCGGTGAGGGCGAGCTGCACGGCCCGCCGGTCCCGCTCACCGGGCACGCGATCGAGCAGCCCGGAGGCGGTGAGGGTCTTGGCGAGACTGGACACCGCGGCCCGGCTCATCCCGGTCAGTTCCGCGGCACGGCTGGGTTCCTGCGGCCCGGAGACCCACAGCGTGAACAGCAGCCGGAAGGCCGACCAGCTCCACCCGGCCGGGCGGTGCACGGTCGACTCGAGGTCGTAGACGAGCGCGTTCGCCACGCGGTGGGTCAGCAGCACCATGGCCATCGCCGCCCGGTCGGTGCCGGGCAGCCGTTCCTGGGTCCGGTCGAGCGCGACCTCCACAAAGGACAGGAAGTCTTCTGGCCGGGGTTCGGCGGGCTCTGCCACGCGTCGATGGTAGGCGCGGGATCAGCGCGGCCCACCGGACAGGGTCACCAACGGCTCTGCCTGGTGCGAGTCGGCGCGCCGGGCAGTTCGGCCGGACGTGAAGCGCGGTCGAACCGGAGCCCGGGATGGCCGGTGCCGCTGGGCGCGAACGGCACTCCGGCAGCCAGGCCCCGCGCACCGACCGCCAGCGCCTCCCCCAGCAGGCCGATCCCGATGGACAACGGCATCGAACGGAGGTCGCCCGCCATCCCGGCGGACAGCGCCAGGAAACCGAGCGCGCCGTTCCCGGCGAGAGACAGCACCCAGACCAGGTACGCCTTCGCGGGGTAGCGCTGCCAGAGCACGCCGTCCTTGACCAGCAACCGCACCGTCGTACCGCGCAGGACCCCGAAGGCGAGGCCCACCGCGGTGGTGCAGGCGAGCCAGAACCAGTCCGCGACGGCGAGGTGCCCGTGCTCGGCAATCCGGTGCACCCCGAGTGCCACCAGGATCACCGGCGTGGCGAACAGGTCGCGCGCGGCGAGCGGCTCCCCGATCGCGCGCCGGGCGATGGTGTAGCCGATTCCCGCGACCACCAGTACGACGGTCAGCCAACCAGGCAAGACGTCCCCCTCATGCGTTTTTTAGCTCAGGTGTGCCATTTAAATTAGCAAGGGTGTGCTACAAAGGCAACCGTGCCGAAGATCGTCGACGCCGAGCGCAGGCGGACCGCCGTGGCCGAAGCGGTGTTCCGGGTGGTCGCCGCGCGCGGGCTGCCGCAGGCGTCCCTGCGCAACGTCGCCGCGGAGGCCGGGCTCGCCACGGGGTCGGTCCGGCACTACTTCACCGGCAGCGAGGAGATGATCGAGTTCGCGCTCGAGGTGTTCATCGAGCGGATCTCGGCTCGTGTACTGGCCAAGGTGGACCCGGCCAAGTCCGCGCCCACGCACGAGGCGCGACTGACCGCGGTCGAGGACCTGCTCGCCGAACTGCTGCCCGCGGACGACGAGCGCCACACCGAAGCCGTGGTCTGGCTCGCTTTCGCCGACGCCGCGCGGACGAGCCCCCGGCTGCGGCCGCAACTGCGCAAGCTCTACGACGGCATGCGGATGTTGATGCGCCGCGTACTCGACGGCGCAGCCCGGTCGGGCTCCCTGCGCGATGGGCTCGACCTCGATCTAGAGGCGGAACGGCTCGGCGCCCTCATCGACGGCCTGCTCACCGACGGCGTGGTCCAGCCGGACCGGATGACGCCGGAACTCATGCACGCCGTGCTGCGCACGCACCTCCGCAGCCTCAGCGATCACTGAAGAACGGGACCCCCTTCACGCCCGCGCGTGGACGCGGCGCACGTTCGGCTCGCCGTCACGGTTCCGCACCCAGCGAACGTCACCCTGCGCTGGGGAACGTCCACAACCGCACCACGTTGTCCTCGCCCGCGGTGGCCAGCGTGCGGCCGTCCGGGTTGAACGCCACACCGTTGACGCCGTCGATGGTTTCGCCGATCTGCTGCCCGGTTTCGACCTGCCACAGGCGCAACGACCTGGTTTCGGCGCCGAAGTCGACGGTGGCCAGGGTGCGCCCGTCCGGGCTGAGAGCCACCTGCCACAGATCGCGCCCGCCCGGAATGGTGAGGGGCTGGCGGACCTGGTTGTGGCTGGCGGCGTCCCACAGCCGCACCCATGCCGTGTCCCCGGTGTAACTCCCGGTCACCAGCAGGGCGCCGTCGGGGCTGAAGGCCTGTGCGCGGGGTAATTCGTCCTTGAGCAGGGTGATCGGATTGCCGAGCTGTGCACCCGCCGCGTCCCACACGGTCAAGATGGCCATTTTCGCTTCGCTGTCCCAGCCGGCGTCGACCAGGGTGCGGCCGTCCGGGCCGAACACCGGCCGCGGCCCCGGGCCGGTGGTGGTGGCCCGTGGCGTGTCGAGCACGCCGACCTCCTTACGGCCGGCCACGTCCCACAACCACAGCCGGTAGTCCTCGAAGTCGTCGGACTGCACGGCCACGGTACCGCCGTCCTGGCTCAGCGCCGGGGCCAGCACGTCGCTGTACTCGCTGGCGCCCGCCACCACAAGGGACTCGCCCTTCTGGTGACCGCTGGCGATGTCCCACTGCTGCACGACGCTGCTCCGGCCGTCGACCCTGGCGGTGGTCAGCGTGCCGCCGTCCTGGCTGAAGGCCACGTCGCGCGGGCCGTACTGGCCGAACGGGCCGAGGAGCTGGCCCGCCTGCCGCCGGTTTTCCACGTCCCACGTCTGCACGGTCTGGTCCCGGTGGAGCGTGGCCAGCACGCGGCCGTCCTGGCTGAACTCGACGCCCCACGCCGGGGCGGAACCGCGGAACTCGCCGATCTGGGCGATCTGCGGGGGCGGCGGAGGCGGCGCGGCCGCCTGTTCCGTCCGCTCGGGCCACAGCGTCCAGACCAGGAAGCCGACCAGCGCCACCGCGACCACCACGGCGGCCACGCGCAGCCAGGGGCGTGCTCGTGGCGGCTCCACTTTGGTCGAAGTGGGCTCGCGCTTCCTGATGACCACGGTGGTTTCGTCCGGCGCCCCGTCGAGCAGCGCGGTGATTTCGGCCTGCCGGTCCGCGATCAACCGCCGCACCCCGGCGGGCCACGGCTGGGCGGCCGGCGCGATCGGGCCGATCGAGGCCAGCAGCTCGGCCGTGGTCGGCCGGTCCGCGGGCTCCTTGGCCAGGCACGGCCGGACGATGCGCCGGATGCCTTCGGGCACGCCGTCGAGATCGGGCTCGGTCAGCACGACGTTGTTCAGCGTCTGCAGGGTCGCCGCGGCCAGGAACGGGCCCTTGCCACGGGACGCCGCGACCAGCACCGAGCCGAGGGAGAACACGTCGCTGGCCGAGGTGACCGGCTCACCCTTGGCCTGCTCCGGCGACATGAACCCGGGTGAGCCGATCAGCCAGCCCGTCCGGGTCAGCTCGCCCGCCTCGTCGCCCTTGACCGCGCGCACGATGCCGAAGTCGAGCACCCGGGGGCCGTCGTCGGTGAGCAGCACATTGGACGGTTTCAGGTCGCGGTGCACCAGGTCGGCGCGGTGGATGTGGGTCAGCGCGGTGGCCAGCCCGGCGGCCAGGCGCAGCACCGGCTGCTCCGGCAGCGCGCCGTTCGCCTCGATCGTCTCGTGCAGTGTGGGGCCGGGTACAAAAACCGAGGCCAGCCACGGGGTGGGCGCGTCGGGATCGGCGTCGACCACGGCCGCGGTGTACGCACCGGACACCGCGCGGGAGGCGTCCACCTCGCGGCGGAACCGCGCCCGGAACCCGTCGTCCTCGGCGAACTGGTCGTGCACCAGCTTCAGCGCGACCAGCCTGCCGTCCGGGCCGCTGCCGAGCAGCACGCGGCCCATCCCGCCGCGGCCCAGCTCCGCCAGCACCCGGTACGGCCCGACTTCGCGTGGACCCGACTCCCCCAGTGGCTTCACCTGATCATCATCCCGTCCGGCGCAAGTCACCGGCACGGGCCCCGGCGGGTTGATCAGTCGTGGCGCTTGCGGCGGACCGCGACGGCGACCAGCACGATGCCGATCCCCAGCAGGACCGCCCCGAGCACCAATGGCGCCCGAACGTCGATGCCGGTCGACGCCAGCGGCTTGTGCGTCTTGCTCGACGTGGCGGTTTCGGTGGTGGGCTTCTTGGTCGGCGAACTCTTGGACTTCGTGGCGGAAGCCGATTCGGTGGTCGGCTTGGTCGTGGCGGTGGTCGGCTCGGTCGTGGTGGTTGTGGTCGTCGTGGTCGGGCCGGTGGTGGTGGGCCCAGTTGTGGTGGGCCCAGTTGTGGTGGGCTCGGTCGTGGTGGGCTCGGTCGTCGTAGTCGTCGGTTCCGTCGGTTCCGTCGGTTCCGTCGTAGTCGTCGGCTTCGTCGTGGTCGTCGGATCCGTCGTGGTGGTCGGTTCCGTGGTGGTGGGGTCCGTCGTGGTCGGCTCGGTGGTGGTCGTCGGGTCGGGCGTCGTGGTCGGGGTGGTTGTGGTCGTCGGGGTGGGGTCGGTGTCGCAGTCGGGGAGATCGCCGTTGAAGGGGTACGCGTGGAACTCCTGGCCTCCCCCGCCGCTCGCTTCCGAGGTGTGCAGCAGCGAACCCGTGGTGAAGAACCGCCCGTTCATGCCGGACGCGGTCACGGTCGTGAGGCTGTCCGGATTCCCGACCAGCACACTCCCCTGGAACTGCGCCCCACCGGCGATCTTCACCCGCGACGCGTCCGGGAAGTTCCACAGAAGCCGGTCCCGCAGCTTGTTCAGCGGGTCCTGATCACCGGGATCACCGGTGTAGGTGTTGATCGTCCTGGCCGCACCCAGCAGGTTGACCAGCACGGTCGCCCCGGCCGGGATGCCGGTGAACTCGATGCCCTGCATGCCGCCACCCGGCCCGGTCAGGTCGAAGTCCACAGTGAACACCTGCAGCGCCGACTGCCCGTCGCCGGTGAACAGCGTGCGGTAACCCTGGTTGCGCGCGGTGCCGGTCGCGGGCCGCGGATCGGGTTCCGCGTGCGCGTAGCACCGGCTGGCCGCCGCCAGTGAGGCACGCAGGCCGAGATGGGGCTTGGCCGCGTCCGGGTCCGACTCCAGCCGGCCGGTGACGGTCCCGGTCAGCGTGCCCGCGTGCCGGACCACACCGCCGTCGGCGAGCAGCCGCTGGCCCGCGGCGACGCGCACCCCGCCGCCGGTGGTCAGGAAGTCCGCGCCGCCCGGCGGCGGCACCCTGGACCCCACCCCGGCGATGCCGACGTTGTACACAGAGGACACTCCGGCCGCCTTCGCCTGGTCGAAGTCCCCGAGCACGACCACCCGGCCCTCGGCCTCCGCCGCCGATCCGCGCACCTGGAAACCGCCGCCGACATAGACATTGATCCCGTTGTCGCGCCCGGCGAAGGAATCGTTGTTCACCGGCGGGTATTTGCCTGGACAGGCGTCCCCGACGCAGGGCCCGAGCCCGCCGGGCAACGGCGCCGCGATCGCGCCGGGGGCGACCACCACCGCCGCCACCACACAAACCGCGGTGGCGGCACCGGCGGAAATGGAAGCGAAACGCCGAACACGCATGGGCCCGATTCTCGGACCATCAGCTCGCCCGCACGCCATCCAATGACGGAAATACCCCCGACCGGGCGAGATACGCGCAATTTTCCTACCCTGATCCGGGGAGGCCGCGGCCCGCCCGCATTCGCCACGCGACCGCGAAGGTGACCACCACAACCCCAGCCATGACGGCGAACGCCGTCGAGTACGCGGACCGCCCGCCACCGTTCGCCGTCACCAGCACACCCAGCAAAGCCGGTCCGGTACCCGCGCCCAGGAATTGCGCGCCCTGGAGAATTCCCAGTCCGACGCCGGCCTGACCGGCGGGCAAAGCACCCGCCGCGGCGCTGATGATCGGGGTCAGCACAAAAATGAATCCCGCGCTGAGCCCGAGGATCCCGATCCCGGCGAGGACCACCGAATCCGCGAAACCCGCCAGGAACAGGGCGAAGAACCCCATCACCGCCAGCCCCGACAACACGAGCGGGCGGGTGCCGATCCGGTCGGCGACGCGGCCGATCAACGGCGACAGCGCGGCCACCGCGAGTCCCGCCGGGATCATCACCAGCGCGCCCTGCCCCGGCGTCAGCCCGTCGACCTCCACCACCAGCAACGGCACGAAGACCAGACCGCCGAGATTGACCCACATGGCCAGGAAAGCGACCACCACCGCGACCCGGTAGACCCGGTTGCCGAACAACGACGGCGGCACGAACGGCCGCGCGACCCGGACCGTGCGCCACCCGAAGAGCACCAGCGCCGGAACGGCCACCAGAAGGCTGCCCCACGACGAGATCGCGGTGAATCCGGCGACCTGCGCCTGCGTGATTCCGAAAAGGACCAGTCCGGCGCCGAGTCCCAGCAGGACACCGCCGAGCAGGTCGAACCGTTCCGCGTTCGCCGGCGTGTCGGCGGGCAGGACCCGCCAGGCCGCGGGCAGCAGGACCAGCGCCGCCGCCGACATCAGCCAGAACAACGCGGGCCAGCCCAGCAACTGCCCGATCCCGCCGCCGAGCGCCGGTCCGGCCGCGGTGCCGATACCGGCCGCCGCGGAGACCACGCCGATGGCCAGCCCCCGCCGCCCGGCCGGGACCAGCCTGGTCACGGCGACCATCGAGAGCACGGGAATCGCGGCCGCGCCCGCCCCCATCACGATCCGCCCCGCGACCAGCACCAGCAGATCAGGGGCGAGCGCGGAGACCAGGCTGCCCACCGCGTAGGTCAGCAGGGCGAAGGCGAACAGGCGCCGCAGGCCGATCCGGTCGGAAACGCGGCCGTAGAACGGGGTTCCGACCGCGAACACCAGCAGGAAGCCGGTGACCACCCAGGCCAGTTCCGCTTCGGAGGCACCGAACTCCGCACCGATCGACGGCAGCACCAGGTTGACCATGTCGCTGGCGATGACCGTGACGAGCATCGACGGCAGGAGCACCGCCAGCAGGCTCCGCGAACCGACCGTGGCCGGAATGGCTGTCATGACAAGGATTCCTTCCGATTAACTGTAACTGCAAGGGTTACAGTTTGGGCATGAAAAAGGGGCGCGACGAGCCCGCGCCCCGCGTTACCGCGCCTGTTCGACCGCCAGCACCTGCTGGACCAGCTGCGCGATGGTGGTCCGGCCGAGCCGCTCCTCCATCGCCCGTTCCGCGCCCTGGAACTCCGCGTCCACCAGCGCCTGCATATGCCGCCCGACCTCGCACGCCTCACTCGGCGGATGGGCGTGCCGCGACAGCACCGGGCCGCCTTCGACCGCGGCGTACGCGTCGTACAGGGTGATCTCACGCGGAGAACGAGCCAGGGTCCAGCCGCCGCCACGCCCCTCCGTGGCCACCACCAGCCCCGCGTCCCGCAGGCCGCCGAGGATGCGGCGCACCAGCACCGCGTTGCCCGCCAGGCTCTCCGCGATCTCCGCCGAGGTCATCGAGCGGTCCTCCCAGCGCGCCAGGAAGGTGAGCGCGTGGATCGCGACCGCGCTCCGGCTGCTGAGTCCCACCCGTACCCCCTTCGAACTGTAACCAACATAGTTTCAGTTCGGGCGCGCTGTCAATCGTCACTGCTCCCGGCAGCTGACCTCCGGCGCGTCGCGGGTGCCGGTCGAGGCGCGCACCGTCATGCCGACCTCGACCGATCCGCCGGCCGGGATCGTGACGTTGTAGTCGGCGTTGGTCACCGTCACCGCCGATCCGGTCTGGGTGAACTGCCCGCCCCACAGGTTGTCGACGCGGTGCCCGTCCGGCATGGTCCAGCTCAGCTCCCAGCCGGTGATCGTGCGGGCGCCTTCGTTCCGGACGGTCACCGCCGACTGGTACCCGTCCGGCCAGGAACCGCCCACGGTGAACCGCGCGGTGCAGGCGGGCGCGGGCGGCGGCGTCGACGACGTAGACGCGGTGGCCGGTGGTGCCGCGGAGCCGGTGGAATCCGGGCCGCCGATCAGCGAACCGGCCACCACCCCGGCGGCCACCAATGCCGCGCCGCCCGCACCCGCGAAGATCGTCCGGCGGGAGAGCCGCCGCCGCGCGGGCAGCAGCAGGGTCGGGGACGGCGGCGCCATCGCCCGGCCTTCGGCGGCCGCCGCCAGCGCCTCCCGGGCCGCGGTCATCGACGGGCGCGCCGCCGGATCGGCGTGCAGCAACCACAGCAACGCGCCGGTCAGCTCCCCCGCCCGCTCCGGCGGCGTGACCGTGCCACCGGCGACCTTGTGCAGCATCGCGATCGCGTTCTCCTCGACGCCGAACGGCGGGCTGCCCTCGAGCACGGCGTAGAGCGTCGCGCCGAGCGAGTAGACGTCCGACCGCTTGTCGGCTTCCCGGCCGCGCGCGACCTCCGGCGCCAGGTACGCGGGCGTACCGGCCAGCACCCCGGTCGCGGTCACCGCGGCTTCGCCCTCGGCGCGGGAAATGCCGAAGTCGGTGATCTTCGCCGTGCCGTCGTCGGTGATCAGGACGTTGTCGGGCTTGATGTCGCGGTGCACGATGCCCGCGTCGTGCGCCGCCGCGAGCGCGGCCGCCAGCTGCGCGCCGATCGCGGCCACCTCGCGCGGCCGCAGTCCCGCGATACCGGCGAGGCTCCGCGACGGCAGGTACTCCATGACCAGGCACGGCCTGCCGTCGTGCTCGGCGACGTCGAACACCGCGACCGCGTTCGGGTGGCGCAACCGCCCGGCGTTGCGGCCCTCGCGCATCGCCCGCGCCACGGCGTCCTCGCCGTCCACCAGCAACTGCTTCACCGCCACCCGGCGGTCGAGGCGGTCGTCGTGCGCCAGCCAGACGACCCCCATCGCGCCGCGTCCGATCAGCGACACGAGCCGATAGCGCCCGGCGATCACCGCACCTGGTTCCACCGCACCAAGATACGGTGCGGCATGGCCTCCTCCCGCGCGATCCGCGACCTCGCCGACAGCTACTCGAACGACCTGGCCGAGCTGAACCCGATCATCGGCACGATGACCGGCCTGCGTCCCGGTGACGACCGGCTGCCCGACTTCTCCCCCGACGGCCAGGCCGCCCGCGACGAGCTGGACCGGCGCACCCTGGCCGCGCTGGACGGGACCGAGGAACCGGACGGCGCCGACGAGCGGCGCTGCGCCCGTCTGCTGCGCGAGCGGCTCGGCTCGAACCTGGCGGTCAGCGAATCGGGCGAGCACCTGCGCGACGTGTCCAACATCATGGGCCCGGTGCACGTCAGCCGGCTGGTGTTCACCATGATGCCGACCGCCACCGACGAGGACTGGGCGGTGATCGCGCGGCGGATGGCGAACGTGCCGGCGGCGCTGGCCGGCTACACCGAGTCCCTGCGCGCGGGCGCGAAGCGCGGGCTGACCGCCGCGCCCCGCCAGGCGCGGACCGTGGCCGGGCAGCTGGCCGAGTGGGCGGCGGTCGACGGCGGCCGCGGCTGGTTCGCCGGATTCGCCGCGAAGGCCGAGGTGCCGGACTCACTGCGAGCCGACCTCGACCGCGCGGCCGGCCAGGCCGGTGCCGCCGTGCGCGAGCTGGGCCGCTGGCTGGGTGACGAGTACCTGCCGCGCACCGAGGGCACCCCGGACGGCGTCGGCGAGGAGCGGTACCGGGTGACCGCGCGGCAGTGGACCGGCTCGAACCTGGACCCGGTGCAGGCCTACGAATGGGGCTGGACCGAGTTCCACCGCCTGCGCGCGGAGATCGTCGAAGAGGCCGCGCGGGTGCTGCCCGGCGCGTCGGTCGGCGAGGCACTGACGCACCTGAACGAGCACGGCGAGCGGATCGAGGGCGTGCCCGCGATCCTGGCGCGGCTGCAGGGGCTGGTGGACGAGGCGATCCGCGACCTGGACGGCACGCACTTCGACCTGGCCGAGCCGATCCGCCGGGTGGAGGCGCACGAGGCACCGCCGGGCAGCGCCGCCGCGCCGTACTACGTCCGCCCGGACCGGTCGTTCACCCGGCCCGGCCGCACCTACCTGCCGACGCTGGGGCGGACCAGCTTCCCGCTGTGGAGCCTGGTCAGCACCTGGTATCACGAGGGCGTGCCGGGGCACCACCTGCAGCTGGCGCAGTGGGCGCACCTGGCCGGCCGGCTCTCGATGTTCCAGGCGGGCATCGGCGCGGTCAGCGCGTGCACCGAGGGCTGGGCGCTGTACGCGGAACGGCTGATGGACGAACTCGGGTACCTGCGCGAACCCGGTGCCCGGCTGGGGTATCTGGAAGCGCAGCTGATGCGCGCGATCCGGGTGGTGATCGACATCGGCATGCACCTGTCGCTGCCGATTCCCGCGGACTCCCCGGTGGGCGCCGGGCAGACGTGGACGCCGGAACTGGGCCGCGCGCTGTTCGCCGCGTACAGCAGTGAGCCGGATTCCTACATCGACAGCGAAATCACCCGCTACCTGGGCAGGCCCGGTCAGGCGATCAGCTACAAACTGGGCGAGCGCGCCTGGCTGGACGGCCGCGAGGCCGCCCGCGCCGCCCGGGGTGCCGACTTCGACGCGAAGGCCTGGCACATGGCCGCCCTGTCGGCGGGCGCACTCGGCCTGGACGACCTGACCGCGGAACTCGCCGCGCTCTAGGCGCTGTCCTGCGAGCGTGACTCGCCGGACAGCGCCTAGCTTCCGAAGCCGTTCACGAAAGTCCGCACCAGTACGTCGGCGGCCTGGGACGCGCTGAGATCCGGCAGGTCCCGGGCGCCGACGCGCAGGAGGGTGCCGAGCACGGTGCCCGCCCAGTCGTCCGGACCGGTCTGCCGGAGGTGACCGTCCTTCGTGGCCTTGCGGAGGAACGCGTTCACCTCGGCGATCGCCCGGTCGCGCCGTTCGTGGACGGACGGTTCCGCGAGCATGAGCCCGAGGTCGACCGGCCAGGTGCGGTTCACCTCGACGATCCCTTCGACGTAGCGGTGGATCGCCACCGGGAACGGTGCCTCACGCAACCGCGCCGCCTCGATGGCCGCTTCGATGGCGTCGAGTCGCGCTTCGTACACCGCGCCCAGCAGTTCGTCCCGGGATGCGAAGCGGCGGTAGACGGTGCGCCGGTCGACCCCGGCCTCGGCCGCGATGGCCGCGATGCTCGCCGACGGATCTTCCGCGAGCATGCGTGCTCCGGTGGTCAGCACCAGCTCCAGGTTCCGCTTCGCGTCAGCCCTCATGGCGGTCAAGGTACACCACGAAGTGACAGGTACGACATTTACCGCCACATTGATGTGACACTTAGGTGGTACAGTCGTTGGCGTGATTACTTACGACAAGCTTTTCCTCGGGGGCTCGTGGACCAAGCCGAGTGACCCGCACCTGCTGGACATCGCCTCGCCGCACGACGGATCGCTGCTCGGCCGCGCCGCGCAGGCCCTCCCGGCGGACATCGATCTCGCGGTCGCCGCGGCCAGGAAAGCCTTCGACGAAGGTCCCTGGCCGCGGACCGCACCGGCCGACCGGATCGCGGCCGTCCGGCGGCTCACCGAACTCCGCGAGTCGCACGCGGCCGAGATCGCGGAACTGACCAGTGCGGAGAACGGATCCGCACTCTGGTTCACCCGCGCCGGGCAGGCCGGTTTGACCCGCCAGGCCGACGCGTACCTCAGGGCCGCCGAAGGGTTCGGCTGGGAGGAAACCCTGCCGGGCGGTGCCCAGCGGTCGGTCGTCCGCCGCGAGCCGATCGGCGTGGTCGCCGCGGTGATCCCGTGGAACTCCCCGTTCTCCGCCGCACTGGCCAAGATCCTCCCGGCCCTGCTCGCGGGCAACACCGTGGTGCTCAAGGTTTCGCCGGAGAACTCGCTGACGATGAACCTGCTGGCGCGGCTGCTCGAAGAGACCGGCCTGCCCGAAGGCGTGATCAGCGTGCTGCCCGCAGACCGGGAAACGAGTGAGCACCTGGTCCGGCACCCCGATGTGGACAAGATCGCGTTCACCGGCTCGACCGCGGCCGGTCGCCGGATCGCCTCGCTGGCCGGTGCGCAGCTCAAGCGGATCAGCCTGGAACTGGGTGGCAAGTCGGCCGCCGTCCTGCTGCCCGACGCCGATGTGGACGCCGCTGTCCAGGGCCTGAAGTTCGCTTCGCTGCTCAACAACGGCGAAGCCTGCATCGCGCTGACCCGCGTCCTCGCCCCGCGCGGCCGGTACGAAGAGGTGGTTGCCGCGCTCAAGGAAATGGTCGAGTCGCTGCCGGTCGGCGATCCGGCCGACGAGCGCACGTTCATCGGTCCCATGGTGCGGCGCGGTCAGCAGCAGCGCGTGCTGGACTACATCCGGCTCGGCATCGAGGAAGGCGCCCGCCTGGTCACCGGCGGCCCGGAAGTCCCGGCCGGGTTGGAGGACGGCAACTACGTCACGCCGACGGTGTTCGCCGATGTCGACAACTCGATGCGCATCGCGCAGGAGGAGATCTTCGGGCCGGTGCTGGCGGTGATCCCCTACGACACCGAGGACGACGCGGTGCGCATCGCCAACGAGTCGGAGTACGGGCTTTCCGGCGGTGTCTGGTCCTCCGACGAAGCACACGCGCTCGCCGTCGCGCGACGGATGCGGACCGGCACCGTCACCGTCAACGGCGCCTCGATCGGCTTCGAAGGACCGTTCGGCGGTTTCAAGTCCAGCGGCATCGGCCGCGAGTACGGCGCGGTCGGGCTCGGCCAGTACATCGAATACAAAACGGTGACCATGCAGCCCCAGCAGTAGGCCGATTCATCCCCGCCTGCCCTCGAATGGGCGCTGCGCCAAGGCAAACCGGTTCCTAGCGTGGATGGCCAGGGGGTGCGCCGTGGTGACCGTGCTGGTGGCGATCGGCGTGCTCTGGCTGCCGGGGCTGGCGGTGGCCGCGGCGGTGCGGCGCACCGGCTGGGCGGTGCTCGGGGCGGCCCCGGCTCTCACCTTCGGGCTGGCGGGACTGGCCGGACCGCTGTTCAGCCTGCTCGGCGTGCCGTGGCGGTGGTGGAGCTTCCTGCTCTTCCTGGCCGTGGTGGTGACAGTGGCCGCGATCGCCCGGCCGTGGCTTCGCGGGAACACCAACGCCGAGCCGGAAACCTGGCGGCGCGACGGTTTCCTCACCATCGGGCCCGCTGCGGTGGTCGCGGCGGCGATCGGCGCCGTGGTCGTGGCGCTGGGCATGCGCGGCGGCCTGGACGCGGTGTCCCAGGTCTGGGACATGAGCTTCCACGGCAACGCGATCCGGCACATCACCGACTCCGGCGACCCGGCACCGGCCGGACTGGCCGCGATCGCTGAGGACCACCCGGATTTCTTCTATCCCAACGGGTTCCACCTGATCGGCTCGCTCGCGCACGGCATCACCGGGCAGCCACCGCCGACCGTGCTCAACGGCCTGGTCATCGCGGTGGCCACGCTGCTGGTACCGCTGGGCACCGCCGCGCTCGCCGCCGGGCTGGGCCTGCGTGCCGGCGCGGTGGCCGCGGCCGTGGTGGTCAGCACCACCTTCGCCAACCTGCCCTACCTGCTGTGGAGCTACGGCGGGCTCTATCCCTACGCGCTCGCGCTGTGCCTGGTCGGGCCCGCGCTGGCGCTGGCGGTGCGCTGGCTCACCAGCGGTGACACCGGCGTGCTGCCGATGGCCGTGCTCGCCGCGAACGGGGTGCTGGTGGTGCACCCGAGCGCGGCCGTGGTCCTCGCCGTGTTCGGCGTGCTGGTGCTGCTCCTGCGGGACCGGCGCGAATTTCCGCTCGACTGGGCCAGATTGGGCGTGCTGCTCGGACTCTGCGCGCTGGTTCTGCTGCCGTTGCTGGACGGCCTGCTGCGCGTGACCCCGCGGGTCGCCTCCTTCCAGCCGTTCTGGGCGGCGAGCAGCGACGCCGGGACCGCGGTGCTCCGGGTGGTCACCCTCGGCGGGGTGGTTCCGCAGCCGGGCGAGGCGGCACCACCGGCCCAGTGGGTGCTGGCCGTGCTGGTGTTCGGCGGCCTGCTGCTGTTCCTGCGCGTACCGGCCTGGCGGTGGGCCACCGCGGCGGCGCTGGTGTTCGCCGCGCTGTACGTGCTGTCGGTGTCCACCGACCACCCGGTGACCAGGTACCTGGCCGCGCCGTGGTGGAACGACAGCTTCCGGCTGGTCGCGGTGCTTCCGGTGGTGGGCGCGGTCGCCGCCGGTCACCTGCTCGACGAAGTGCGCCGCCGTCTCGGCGACTGGCGCGCTGGGGTCCTGATCCTGGCCGGCTACCTGGGCGCGACGGGCGGGTACGCCGTCGCGAACGGGGACCGCGTGCGCGAGATGTACCGGCCCGGCCCGGTCACTCCGGAGGTGGCGGCCGGGCTGCGGCGGCTCACCGAACTCGTGCCGCCGGGCACCGGCGTGATGAACGACAACGGCGACGGCTCCACCTGGGCCTACGGCCTGGTCGGCCGCCGGACCGTGGTGCCCTACTTCGGCAACTACCCACCCGGCTCGGACCGGTGGGTGCTGCTGGAGAAATTCGACGAGGTGGCCACCGATCCCGGGGTCCGGGAACTCGTGCGCCGGTACGACATCGGGTACGCCGTGGTCGCCACGCCCATGCTCTACGGCAAGGAGCGCACACCGGGCCTGCGTGAACTGGACCAGCCCCCGTTCCGGCTGGTCTACGAGAATCCCGGGTTCCGCATCTACCAGCTCACCGGCTGAGCGCTACTTCGAGGGCACGATCTGTCCATATCGGACAAGCTGTCCGTAGTGCTCGGGGTTCACCGGTGCGAAAACGAGGTCCAGCAGGGCGACGGCGGCTTCGGCCGGACTGGGCGCGGTGCTGACGTCCCACCACTTCGCCGAGGTCGGCGTGTTGATCATTCCCGGGCAGACCGCGGCGAGCAGGATGCCGCGGGCGAGGTCGGACTCACGACGTTGTGACGCCAGCGCCCGCACCGCCGCGACCTGGGCGATCTTCGACGGGATGTTGACAAACCCCGGCCAGGCGCCGGATCGGGCGCTGCCGTCGGCGACCGCGTCGCGCCAGGCCACCACCTGCTTGTCCACCTGGTCCAGTGTGGACAGATCGTCGAAGCGCCGGTGCAGCACCGGTGCGAGCTGGTGCAGGGTGCCCAGTGAGCTGGCGACCACGATGAGCCTGCCGTTGTCCCGCACCAGTGGCGCGAACGCCCGCAGCAGCCGGGTGGTGCCGAAGTTGTTCACCTGGGTGTAGGGATCGATGATCTCGCGCGGATCGTCCTCGGGCCCGACGCGCATGACCGCGTTGCCGAAGACGATGTCCACGCCGCCGTGCCGATCGCGCAGCCGCTCGGCGAACCGGGTGGCAGCCTCGGGATCGGCCACGTCGAGCAGTTCACCCCGGACCTCGGCGCCGGACAGGCTTTTCGCGGCTTCGGCCGCGCGTCCGGAGTCGCGCCCGGTGAGGTAGACGACGTCCCGTGCGGTCAGCCGCCGCGCCAGCCCTTCGGCCAGCGCCAGCCCCAGTCCCTGGGTCGCCCCGGTGACCAGTGCGATTCGTGAAGTGGTCATGACGCCACGCTAAGCGCGGTCCGGCCATGCCGACAGCGAAAGTCCGGCACACCTGGTATGCGTAAGTGTCATGACCTTCTCCGACGTCTCGCTCACCGCGCTGCGGGTGTTCCGCGAAGTGGCCGAGCGCGGCACGTTCACCGCCGCGGCCACCGCGCTCGGTTACACCCAGTCCGCCGTCTCCCGTCAGATCGCCGCGCTGGAACGGTCGGCGGGCGCCGAGCT
This sequence comes from Amycolatopsis sp. YIM 10, assembly GCF_009429145.1. Taxonomy (GTDB): domain Bacteria; phylum Actinomycetota; class Actinomycetes; order Mycobacteriales; family Pseudonocardiaceae; genus Amycolatopsis. Next base: position 6,391,084 of record NZ_CP045480.1, read on the forward strand.
GGTCGAGCGGCGGCACGACGGGGTGCGGCTCACCGCGGCCGGGCACATCGTGGTGCGCCGCGCCGCTTCCGTGCTCGACCAGGTCGACGCCACCGCCAGGGAGCTGGCCGGACTGCCCGACGAACACGCCACGGTCCGCCTCGGCTGGTTCGCCAGCGCCGGGGCCGCACTGGTGCCGCGAGCGCTGGCCGCGTTGCGTGAAACGCACCCGGCCATCACGGTGATCACCCGCGAGGGCAGCACCCCGGCGCTCGCGCGGGCCCTGCGGGCGGGCACGCTGGATCTGGCCCTGCTGGCGTCGGCACCGCCGTTCCGCCCGCCGGACAGCGAAACGCCGGCCCTGCGGCTGCGGACGCTGACCGAGCGCGGCCTGTGCGTGGCCGTGCCGTCCACACACCCGCTCGCGCGTGGTGACTTCGCCGACGTCGCGGACCTGGCCGGGCAGCGCTGGATCGCGGGTTCCGGCGACGACCGGGTGATGGGCGTGTGGCCCGGCTTGGACGAACGGCCCGAGATCGCGCACACCGCACGGGACTGGCTGGCCAAACTGCACCTCGTGGCGGCGGGTTGCGGGATCACCACCGTGCCCGCGTCACTGGCGTCCGTCGTGCCCTCCGGGGTCCGCGTGCTACCGGTCCGCGGCGGCCCGGCCGAGCACCGACGCCTGATGCTCGCCCGACTCCCGAAACCCCTGCCAGAGGCGGCCGGCCGCCTCGCCGCCGCCCTGCGAACCGCAGCTATCGACGCTGCTGTCTAGCACTGCGGCGGCGGTCCGGTGAATGGGTGGCCTCGATGTTCGAGGCCCTTCCTCCCTGGCTCAGGCTGTCGTATGCCGCGGTTGCGGTTTCCCGGGAATGGTCCGGTGTTCCTCTGGTATGACGACGTCGAGAACCGCGAAGTCATACGGTTGCACTTGCTTGAGGTGTTCGAGCACGGGCGTCGGTGTCCACAGCCAGGGCTGCTGCTCTCCGCAGCACGATTTCAGCTGGTCGAGGGACGAGTACACCATCAGCGCCAGCCGACCGTCGCTCACGCGGCGGAACTCGACGATCGCGTCGGCGGGATCCTTGACATGCGCGGCACAGGGCACAAAAACGAAGGAAGGAAATTCGACCGCTGCCCCGGAATCCGGATTTTCGTTCTCACTCATTGCTACACTTCCTCGTGAGCGATCATGCCTGCGGGCTCTGATAGTCGTCAGGTGCCACCACGGAACCGTGCTCGAACAAATTGTCGACCGCGCCAGAGGCCACCGCGCCCGCCGCGGCGCCGCCGATCGCGCCCAGCACGGCGCCGATCGGGCCGCCGACGGACGCACCGATGGCGAGCCCCGTCAGCGCACCCGCTCCCCAGCCGGCCCCGTTCGACGCCCATGCCTGTGCCGGCGTTTCACCAGCCGCGATATCGTTGTCGATGGCAAGACCGGCAAGAGGCAGTCCGAGCACGGGCCCACCGAATTTGCTTGCGGCGTTGGCGACTTTGCCGGCATTCGAGAAAAGGTGCGCGTTCGCCTCTCCACGCCCCACCTGGCCGTGCAGGGAGACATGGCGTTGTACGTCCGAATTGGGCAGGTACTCCCTGGCCTGGGAGGCGATCCCCGACCACCAATCAGCTTTGCGCGCCGCTGATTGCGCTGCTTGCCAGCCACCGACGCCGGCACCCGCGTTCGCCAGAACGTCGGCGCTGGCAATGGCTTCGGGATTACCAGCCAACGACGCGGGGGCAGCGCCTCCTTCGATACCTTCCCAGCCGGGATCGTTCCTGATCTGCTCCGCCGTCAGATTGGCGATCCGGTCACGTTCGGCCGCGGCCATGTCCTGGGTCCGCTGATTCACGACGTCGCTTTCACCAGCACCGAGAAGCGGCCGGAGAAGGTCGACCGATCCCGCGTCCCGATCGCTCTCTTCGATCGTTCGCAAGGCCGCGTTGATCTGCTCCTGAGTGCGGCCGACCTGTTGCCCCAGCGCGTCGGCTGAATCACCGACACCTTTTGTGTCATCGAGCGTTCGGCCGGTCCTGTCCCGCGCCGGGTCCTGATTGGGATCCAGCCAGGCGTCGACAACATCGCGGCTGCCCCGGTCGCCCTCGGAATGCGCGTCCTCGGCGTCGCGCTTGGTGCCCTGCAACTGCTGAATGATGGAATCGAGAGACCCCGCTTCGGGATCTTGCTGCCGGTCTTCGGGCGCGACGGGGCCGATGAACCCTTCGTCGCCAGGGCGAGGTCGCGTGTCCTCGTTGTTCACCTCCTTCATTTCCGCCCCGGGCATGGTCCCCGGAACATCCTCTTCGCTCCCCTCGGCCGGTGCGTCGTCGCCGGCGGCCTCGCCCGAAGCGGGGTCGTCAGACGAATCAGGGCCGGCCGGGGGTGCGCCGGCAGTGCTCTGTTCCTGGTTCGCCGTCGTGTCCGCACCCTCACCGGCGGGGTCGGAAGGCGGCGCCGGTTCCGACGTGGATCCCGATGCCTTGTCCGCCGAGTCATCGGCGGGTTTGTCCGGGGTCGGATTGCTCTCCGGCGTCGCTGCCGACGTGCCTCCCGACGACTCGGTGGAGCCCGACGGCTTCTCCGGCGCCGGGGCTTCCGTCGTGGCCGGCGCGCCCGAGGAGCCGCCGTCGGTGCCGCCCGCGCCCGAACCCTCGCCAGAAGGTGTCGTCATCTCGTACTCCCGGAGACCAAAGGATGCGTTGCAGTCGCACTTCAGTCTCCGCCGGCACCGTGTCGCGCTGTGCGGTTTGTCAGGTTCCGGCCAGCTCGCTGAAGATGTCCACCAGTTCCGGCCGGTCGAACGGGCCGACGTGTGGTGCCTCGACGTTCCGCACGTCGGTGGGGTTGTCCGGGGTGAGGCGGTCGGCCTCGGCGATGAACCGGTCCTGCAAGGCCGGCGGGATCAGCCGGTCGCGGGTGAATCGCACGTAGGTCCGGGGGATCCGGCCCCAGGTATCGGCCTGACCACGCGCCTCGGTCGCCGGGATGGCGGCGGTTTCGTCCGGCTCCAGCATGTTGAGCAGCCTGCTGACACCTTCGTCGGTGAAGTCGGCGGCCAGGCTTTCCTTGACCGCGTGGAAAACCGCGGGGTCGGCGGAGCGCCAGTTGAGCCGGCTCACCCCGAGGACCGCCGGGTCGGCGACCTTGACCGCCTCGATCAGGTGGAGCAGGCTTTCGCTGTTCTCCGGGGTTTCCAGGTAGGCGATCATGTTCGGCAAGTCGACGCAGCAGTACGCCGCGACGTAGACGACGCGCTCCAGCTCGTCGGGAATGGCGTTGCCCACCCGGCTCACCGTGACCCCGCCCTGACTGGCACCGGCGAGGATCACCGGACCGTGCCGCCGGGCCCGGCGCACCACCTCGACCACGCGGTCCACGTAGTCGTCGATGGTGATCTTCGCCAGCGGTGAGGGCTCGGTCGCCAGGGCTTCGAGATCCTGCGGCGCCTGGTAGGCACGCGGGTAGAACGCCTCGTCACCGTGGCCGGGCAGGTCGACGGCGACGGCGCGGTGGCCGCGCAGGGTGAGTTCGCGGATCAGCCCGGAGCACCAGTACGACGAGGAATTGGTGCCGTGCGCGAATACCACTGTGGACATTTGAACGTTCTCCTTCACTTGGTGTGCTTCGGTTCGCGGACCATCGGCCACAGGAGCGGGCTGTCCCCGACCTGGACCGGCGGGCCCGAGTCCTCGAATCCGTGCCGCCGGTAGAACGCGCGGCTCCGCGGCGAACTCGCTTCGAGATAGGCGGCGATGCCGTCGGCGTCCGCCCGCGAAAGCCGGTCGTGCAGCAACGCCGAACCGAGCCCGCTCCCCTGACGCCCGGCGACCACTCCCATACACGGCAGGTAGAGGTGCGCCCGATCGGGATGCCGGTCCCCCAGCGCCTGCCCCAGCGCGCGCAGGCGCGGATCGACCTCCTCATCGGCCGGCTCGGGGTGCCACGGGCCCGCCGCCAACGGCAACCACACCGCCGCGCCTTCTCCGGCACCGGCCAGGTAGACCTCGCCATGCGCGAGCAGCGGCCGGTAGAACTCCGCTTGGAGGCGGGCGCGCTCACTCCGCTCCGGATGGAGCCAGCAGACGACGGGATCGTCCATGAACGCGTCGACGAGCACGTCGCCCGCCACCCGCAGGTCCGGCTCGGTGGCCGGTCGAACGGATGCGTACGGTGTATCGATTGCCATGCGTACACGGTATCGGCGAAGCTGGCCGACGCGCCGCTTTCCGCGGCACACAAGCGAAACAAGTGTTCAGGTGATCTAGTACACTCAGCTCGGCGAAGACGAAGGAGACCTGGAATGCCGTCGTTGACCGAACCGCCCTACCTGCGGATCGCCGCGGAGATCCGCGCACGCATTCTCACCGGCGAGCTGGCGGCCGGTGATCGCGTGCCGTCCGTGCGGCAGATCGCGCGCCGGTGGGGTGTCGCGCTGGCGACGGCGAACCGGGCGCTGGCCACCCTCCGCGAAAACGGGCTCGTGGAAGCGAAAGTCGGCTCGGGCACGGTGGTGAGCGCGTCGGCCGGGCGAAAGCAGCCGGAGCCGGTACCCGGGCTGAACCGCCGCCACATCCTGCGCACCGCCGTCGAAATCGCCGATGTCGAAGGCCTCGACGCGGTGTCGATGCGCCGGGTCGCGGCCGAACTCGGTGCCGGGCCGATGGCGCTGTACCGGCACGTGGCGAGCAAGGACGAGCTGGTCCGGCAGATGGCCGACGAGGTTTTCGCCGAACTCGAACTGCCCAACCCCGGCCCGGACGGCTGGCGCGCCAAGCTCGAACTCGTCGCCCGCGGCCAGTGGGCGCTGTGCCATCGCCACCTCTGGCTGCCCAGGGCGGTTTCGTTCACCCGCCCGCTGCTCGCGCCCAACATGATGGCGCAGACGGAATGGACACTGCGCGCGCTCGACGGGCTCGGCCTGCCGATGGCCGCCCGGCTCCGTGAGGCGCTGACCCTGCATTCACTGGTCGTCACCACGGCGAGGTCGCTGGCCGAGGAATCCGAAACCGAGCTGGAGACCGGCGTGGACTTCGGCGGGTGGTGGCTGGCGCAACGCAAGCGCACCGACGAACTGCTCGACAGCGGTCAGTTCCCGCTGCTGAAATCGATTCCGGAGGAGACGGTGGCGGACCTGGACGGCCTGTTCGAATACGGCCTGGCCCGCCACCTCGACGGTTTTGCCGTGCTGCTCCGGTAGTTCAGCTCAACCGGGCCCGCCACCGCTCGAACGAGGAAATCAGGTCCGCGTCCGTCAACCGGCCGATCTGGTCATCGATGTAGTACCGGTACAACTCCCGCAGCTCGGCCGCGAAACCCCCGCCGCCCAACGGTTCTCCGGCTCGAACCCGCGCCGCCTGCTGGACCAGCGGCTTCGCCGGAGCGTCCATACGCGACAGATACCACTCGACGGCTTCGTCGTTCGTCGCCGCGCGCCCGCCCGTTTTCGCGTTGCTGTAAAGAAAACGCACCGGGAACAACACGGCCTTCGTGAACCACACCGCGTCGGCCAGCAACCGGCGCGGGGTGTGGAACTCCGCGATCACCTCGTCCGTGGACAGCACACCGACCGCGAACCGGGCGCTCTCCAGCGACAGTTCCTCCGCCGCCGGGCGCGCCACCGAAGCGGCCACCTCGTCACCGATCAGCAAGCGACCGTGCTCGGCCAGCTCCAACCGGTCCAAGGCGGGGAACCGCCCGTCGTCGCGGCCTTCGCTCAACGCGGGCAACGACGCCCAGAACACGGACAGTTTCGGGTAAAGCCCTCCGCGCTCGCGCAACGACTCCGAAACCCCGTCAACGGTTTCCCGGTCACCATCACCGGAATCGGCCAGCACCAGAGCCAGGTCGATATCGCTGACCGCCGCCGAAAAGCCGCCGTACGCGAGACTTCCCAGCAGGTACACGGCGGTCAGCCGATCCCCGAAGGCTTCCCGATAAGCGTCGGCGCTTTTCTGGGCGACCGCCAAAGCTTCCGCGGTCACGTCGCGGTGTCCCGGCGAGCGCACTCGGCGATGCGGTCGGACACCACGCCGATGACCTGCCACGCCCGGTCCAGCAGGGTGATCACCTCGTCCACGGTCCAGTCGGCACGCTCACGAAGCAGGCGGTACCCCATCTCCAGGTGCTCCACGTCGGCCTCGTCGTGCAGTTCGAAGTACGGGTCGTCCGGGAACGCCTTCGTCCCGGCCTGGCTCAGCACCAAGCTGCCCGCTTCGAGCGCGAGGTGCGCCAGCACCGCGCGGTGCACGCTCGGCAGGATGGCGAACTGGTCGACGAACCACGACGCGCCCGACTCGATCACCGGATCCCACACCAGTTCCGTGTCCTCCGCCCGCGTCCTGGCCAGGATCCGGTCGTGCCCGATCTCCTCTTCCTGGTGCTCCAGCGCGAGCGCGCGCAGTTCCGGGTCGGGCTCGAAGGCGACCCGGGCGCTGATCATCCGCTGGAAGGCGTTCGACCAGGGCTGCAGGTAGGTGAGCACCGTCTTTTTGGTCGGCTCCGCGGTGTTCTCGTCGGCCAGCAGGCGGATCAGCGCCGACGAGGCGTACTCCTGTTGCCGCTGCTCGTTGTGGCTGGCGATGCGGTCCACATCCTGGTGGCTCACGGCAGACTCCTTCCGGTGGCGGTAAGCATGATCATCTTCCCGGTGCCGCTACCCGAGATCAACCGGCGCGAGCAGGCGGGCGGCGGAGGACTCGAACACCGGGAGCCGGAAGTACGTGGTGAGGTCACCACGTCGCCCGGATGCCCGGTAGCTGACCAGTTCCAGCAGGCCTCGGCTGTCCTCGAGGGAGCCGGGCACCAATGCCTCGGCGAGCGCGCGGAACCGGGCGGGATCCACGCCTTCGCGGTGCAGCAGGGCGGCGGTGCGGTCCACCGCCTCCTGGTCGTCGGCGGCCAGGTCGGTAAGCCGGAGATAGGTGGTGCACTCGTCGGCACCGTCCACACCGGACCGGAAAGCGAGACAGCTCAACGCCGCCTCACCGGCGTCGGCGCGGGCGCCGGCGAGGGTCCGGTACGCGGCCAGCGCGTTCTCCTCGTCGTGGCGCAGGGCCGTCGCCGCGATCCGGTTCACCTCGGCGAGGTCGGCGCCGTGGTTGCGGTAGTAGATCTTCACCCTGGCATCGGCTTCCCCGGCCAGATCCACCGCGAAGAACTCGATTTCCCTTTGCCCGCCGGCGTTCTCCACCCTGGCGCGGGTGCGTTCCCACGCGGCGGCCAGGCCCAGCCGGGCCATCGCCTCGTCCACCGCCGCGTACCGCTCGGCGAAGGGCCAGTCGTACAACCCGAAGTAGGTCTTGTGCACCAGCCGCGAGGACGGGCGCCAGGCGACCGAGTGCCACAACGGCGCCTCGGACGGCCTGCCCGACTGCGGGGTGAACAACCGGTGAATGCCTTCGCGGGCATTCCCCTGTGCCGCGGCGGAAATCAGGCTGTGCCCGTGTTGCACATCGTCCAAGCAGTCGAACAACACCCGCAGCTCCGGCTGCCCGCCCGACCAGTTGACCGACATCTCGGCCGGGAACCCGTCTCCCGCAACGTAGGACGGCCGTTCCGGAGTGGACCCGATCCGCTCGACGGCCCACGCGGGCAGCGCGGCACCGAGCAGCCTCCTTGTCCACGCCGCCTGGTCCGCCGGGACTTCGAGCGCCTCGCACGCCGTCGCCCACACTCCACACAGGAACTCGCCGTACAACCGGCCCTGTGCTGGATAGCTGCCGTTTTCCCTTGCCTGATCGCACAACCCCGGCGAGCCATTGACCACGCGCCAAAGAGTAGCAGTCAGGTGAGAATTCAACTGATCAACTGCACCCGGCTGGTCCAACCAATTGCGCCAAGTGGGTTGACAACAGGACATCCCCTGCCGCACCGACACCAAGCGTTACCGCGCACCGCTGCGAAATCCAGGTGAACCCATCACACTTCCCTTGTCAGGCAACAGATCAGGCTGGTACTGGCAACACCGTCATCGCGTGCTTCACCAGGCGGATCAACGCGAGTTTGCTCGAATCGCGGTCGCGTGCGTCACACATGACGATCGGCACCCTGTCCGGCACCACAAGGGCTTCGCGGATCTCGTCCGGTGTGTACCGTGGCGCCTTGTCGAAGCAGTTCACCGCCACGATGAACGGGATCTTCCGCCGCTCGAAGAAGTCGATTGCGGCGAAGCTGGTCTCCAGGCGCCGGGTGTCGACCAGCACGATGGTGCCGATCGCCCCGCGCGCCAGGTCGTCCCACATGAACCAGAACCGCGCCTGCCCCGGGGTGCCGAACAGGTACAGCACGTGCCGCGGCGAGATGGTGATCCGGCCGAAGTCGAGCGCGACCGTGGTGGTGTGCTTGCGCTCCACCCCGGACAGGTCGTCCACCCCGGCGCTCGCCTCGGTGAGCACCTCCTCGGTGGTCAGCGGCGGGATTTCGCTGACCGAGCCGACCATGGTGGTCTTCCCGGCGCCGAACCCGCCGGCGACGATGATCTTGACCGGCGTCGGGACGTTGTCCGCCGCCGAGCCGTCAGTACTTGATGAGGCCATCGAGAACCGCCTGGAGAGTTTCGAGGTTCGGCGCCTGCGCCGGGTGGTGGGTGGGGGAACGGGTGATCACGAGCCCGCGCTCGATCAGGTCGGCGCACAGCACCCGCACCACCCCGAGCGGGATCTTCACGTAGACCGCGATCTCGGCGATGGACACGGGATTGCGGCACAACTGCACGATCGCCATGTGCTCCGGGCCGAGTCCGGTGGGTTCCTGTTCCTGCCGCAGTGTCATCACCTGCGTGGAAAGGTCCAGTTTGGCGCTTTCGCCGGGAGTGCGGCCGCTGGTGATCGTGTACGGCCGGACCAGTGGCCCGGCCGCCTCGTCGTACCAGCCGTCTTCCCCGCTCACGTGGCCTCTCGCAGTGCGTGCGCGGTTTCGCGGGGAGCGGCGGTGAGGTAGTCGCCGACGCGCTTGACCAGCCTGCTCATCTCGTAGGCGATCATCTCCACGTCGACGTTCTCCCCCGCCAGCACGGCGAGGCAGGCACCCGCGCCGGCGGCCGAGACGAACAGGTACCCGAGTTCCATCTCGATCATGTTCTGCAGCACCGCACCGCGGGCGAACTGCTTGCTCACCCCCTTGGCCAGGCTCTGCAGGCTGGAGGCGATGGCGGAGAGCTGGTCCGAGTCGTCCTTGCTCATCCCGGCGGACTTGCCGATGAGCAGACCGTCGGCGGACAGCACGATGGCGTTCTGCGCGCCGACGACCCGGTTCACCATGTCGTCGAGCAGCCAGTTGAGATCGGGTTTGGCGTTCCCGTACTCGTTCATGCGGATAGACCTTGACTTTCCTAAGTGGACTTTCGTGTGCTGTCGCTGACTACGAATCGCCGTCGCGGCCGCGGCGGGTGCCCTTGTGGAACGCGGCGAGGGTGCGCGCGGTGCCCTCGCCCGGCGTCACCGTGCTCTGGACGTCGTCGTCCGGTTCGTGCTCGAGCTGGGCGACCAGGTTCTGCTGCGGTTCGCGCCGCGGCAGCCGCGGCCGGTCGTCGGCGGGCGGGGGCGGCGGCTCGGCGGGAGCCGCGGGCTTCGCCTCGGTGAACGCCGGCGGGGTGGTGGGTGCGGCTTCGGGGGTGTGCGCGCGTGCCGGGTACGGCCTCGGCTTGACATCTCGCTTCAGCGGGATCTGGCCGGTGAACGAGCTGTGCGTGTTCATGGTCGGGGCGGAGCTTTCCTGTGCCGATGCCGATGGCGCCGGGGCGCCCACTGACGCGAGGACCGCGTTGTCCGGCGCGGCGGTGAACTCCGCCTCGCCGTTGCGCTCCGCCTCCTCCCCGGCCAGGTGCTGGCTCGGGATGAGCACGGTGGCGCGGAGGCCGCCGTACCGGGACGGATCGAAGGTGACGGTGATGCCGAGCTTGGCCGCCAGCCGCGCGACCACGAACAAGCCGAGGCTGGAGTCGGCCCGCAGCGCCATCGCGTCGAACTCGGGCGCCTCGGCCATCATCTCGTTGGCCCACTGGCGAACGCTGTCCTTCATGCCCAGCCCCTGGTCCGACACGTCCACCACCACCCCGCGGGCGACCTTGCGGCTGGTCACCTCGACCGGCGAACCGGGCGGGGAGAACGAAGTCGCGTTGTCGACCAGCTCGGCGATCAGGTGGATGGTGTCGGCCACCGCGACACCGACGATGGCCACGTCGGCGACCTGCTCGACCTGGACCCGCGCGTACTGCTCGGTTTCCGAAACCGCCGCGCGCAGCACTTCCAGCAGTGGCACTGGCTTCCGCCAGCGGCGGCCCGGCTGCTTGCCACCGAGGATGATCAGGTTCTCGGTGGTGCGGCGGGCACGGGCGGCGAGGTGGTCGAGCTGGAACAGCGAGGCCAGCTGCGTGGAGTTCTCCTCGCGGCTTTCCATCTCGTCCAGGATCTGCAGTTGCTGGTGGACCAGCACCTGGTTGCGGTGGGCGATGCCGAGGAACACGTTGTGCACACCGCTGCGCGCCTTGGCCTCGCTCGCCGCCGCGTTGACCGCGGTGAGCTGGGCGGCGTTGAACGCCTCGGCCACCTGGCCGATCTCGTCGCGGCCGTGGTCGAGCTGCGGGAGTTCCTGTTTCAGGTCAACGGGTTCACCGCTCTTGAGCCGGCCGACGATGCGGGGCAGGCGGTTGCGGGCGAGGTCGAGCGCGTCGTCGCGCAGGCGCGCGAGACGGGTCATCAGCGCGCGGTCGACGAGCGAGCGCGACACCCGCACCGCGACGATGATCGCCGCGAGCGAGGCCAGCAGCGCCAGGACACTGCCGATGATGGCGTTGCGCAGCTGGGCGTCGCCGGACTCGATGGCGGCCGCGGAAACCTTGTCCGCCTGCTGGATGGACAGATCGTTGAGGCTGCTGGCGACCTGGTTCGCCGCGCTCTGCCAGTCGGCTTCGCTGACCGGCAGGTTGTTCGCCTGCGCCCCGGCCCACGGGCCGCGCTTGACCAGCGCCTCCTCCGCGTTCGCCAGCTGGTCCCACGCCGGGCTCGTGGTCAGGGCCTGGTACTTCGCGCGGACTTCCGGGTCGAGAAATGGTTCGACCTGTGCCAGCTGCGTGCGGTAGGCACCGGAGAGCTGGGTGAACTGGACGAAGTCGTCGGGGTCGAACGCCTTGGCCGCGAACGCGGTGGACACCAGCGAGGTCTCGCGCGACATCAGGTCGCCGGCGCGGAAGACGGTGGTCGCGGTGACCCCGCCGTGCGCGGCTTCGGCATCGGGCACCACGCGGGCCTGGGTGTCGAACAGGTTGGACGCCGCGTCCAGCACGCCGTTGTAGTAGTCGTTGACCTGCGCCCGGTCGATGCTGCGGAAGTTGATCTGCGAGCGCAGCACCGGAAGCTGCTCGAACTGGCTCTTCAGCCCGTTGACCTTGGTGGCGATCTCGTCGGGCGCGCTGGAGATGGTCGAGTCGAACGCGGCCTGCAACGCGACCAGCTTCTCGTCGGTGGCCTGCTGCTTCTCCTGCAGCCCCGCCTGCCCGGCGGACGGATTGTCCAGGTACCGCAAGGCGGTCTGGCGTTCCTGCTGGAAGGCGGCCAGCGCGGTGGCGGCCGGAATGGACACCTCGCGCACCGACGCGGCGACCAGCCGCACGTAGAGACCGTTGATGAAGAAGTAGGAGGACAACGCGGTCCAGAGCACCAGCAGGGTCACGCTGGGGATGAGAACGGTCCTGGTCAGCCGCTTCCGGATGGACTTGTCATACGGCTTGTCCGATTCATCTTGTTCATCTTTGTTCTGCACGGGGGTTCACGAACTCCTGAGTGACAGTCGGCGAAAAACGTGGGGAGATCTGGCAGAGGAAGCAGAACCGACGACGGAACCGTTGGGACCACAGGGACCCGGGCCCATCGCCACCAGTGCTCGCCTCACCCTCCGTGTTGCCGCGGAACAGATCAGGGTCCGTTTTTTACCATGTCTCACCCGAACGCGGTGCTACCCGCCCACCCGACTGTGCGCTGCGTCCCGAAGATCAACTACTGGTGACTGTGCGCACCCGGTCGACTACTGGCGTTTCGCCAGGTACGAGCGTCAGCCGCCGAACACCGTCCAGCGGACTGGGCCGAACGGGTGAACATCAAATTTTCTCGGCACCCGGACCTACGTCCGTAACTCGTGTGCGTCCCCAGTGGACTCCCTGGCGGACAACGGAACACTCCGATGAGGATTCACTCATCGGCGTTTCACCGGTCGTTCAGCGTCCGGCCACATTCTCGGCCCATGCTCAAGATCGCGGCGCACCGCGCCGATCCGGCCGCGACCGCGGCGCCACGCGTGCCGCGCTGGCCGTTCGGGCTGGCCGCCGCCGCGGTGGCGCTGGCCGCGCTGTACCTTTTCCTGCCGGACGCCGGATCCGCACTGCCCGCGGCCGGCCGGAGCACATTGGTCGTGTTCGCCGGAGCCACGCTTTTCTGGCTGTTCGGCCGGAACGACACCTATGTCGGTTTCGCCGCCTTGCTGGCACTGGTCTTCCTGCGGGTGCTGGACGCCGACCAGGTGTTCGCCGCGCTGGGCGGTGAGACGGTGTGGCTGCTGATCTCGGCTTTTGTGCTGGCGGCGGGGATTTCCGCCACCGGGTTGCCCGCCAGGGCGGCGATCGCCTTGTGCACCAGGGCTTCCCGGGTCAGAACGCTGTTCCACCTGCTCACCGCGTGGCTGGTGCTCACCGCCTTCGCCATTCCCGCCACCTCCGGCCGCGCGGCACTGGCCCTGCCGGTGTTCCTCGCGCTGGCACGGGCTTTCACCGGCCGCCCGGCCGTGGTTCGCGCGCTCGCCCTGCTCATCCCGACGGTGATCCTGCTGTCCGCGGCGGCCACGCTGACCGGCGCCGGAGCGCACCTGATCACCGTGGAGATCCTCGCCGGGGCCACCGGTTCCGGAATCTCGTTTGGACAGTGGCTGCTGCTCGGTGTGCCGATCGCGGTGCTGAGCAGCCATCTCGCCGCCGAACTGGTGCTGCTGCTGATGACCCGGCGGGCCGAGCGGAAGCAGCCGGTCGTGGTGGACGCCCGGCGCCTCGCCGAAGAGTCCGGCGTGCCACCGGGACCGTTGAATGTGGTGCAACTCCGCGCTTTGGCGGTGCTCGCGCTGGTGGTCGGGCTGTGGTGCACCGAAGCCTGGCACGGGCTTTCCCCGGCGCTCGTGGCGCTGGCCGGGGCGGTGCTGATCACCGTGCCGAAGGCGGGCACGGTGGCGCTCGACACCGCGCTGTCCACGGTTCCGTGGTCGCTGCTGCTGTTCATGGTGGCCACCACCGCGCTCGGTTCCGCGCTGAGCCTGTCCGGCGCTGCGGGCTGGCTGGCCGGGGTGACGCTCGGGCAGCACACCGGCGACGCGTTCGTGGTGCTCGCGGTGGTCGTGGGCGTCAGCGCGGCCGCGCACCTGGTGTTGCAGTCGCGTTCGGCCCGTTCTTCGGTGCTGGTGCCGCTGATCCTGCCGGTGGCCGCGGTTTCCGGGCTCAACCCGGCCGCCGCGGCGTTCGCCTCGACGGTGGCGGCCGGGTTCTGCCACACGCTGCCCGCGTCGGCCAAGCCCGTCGCGCTGTTCAGCGGGATCGACGACGCGCCCACCTACCGCCGAAGCGATCTGCTGCGGCTTTCGGTGGTGCTCGGCCCGCTCCTCGTACTGCTCGTCCTGTTGTTCGCCACGGCCGTCTGGCCGCGGTTCGGTTTACCGCTCTACCTCCAGGAGAAAAAATGACCACGCCACTGCGTCTGGTGATCGCCCCCAGCGGGTTCAAGGAGTCCCTGTCCGCCGACGCGGTCGCCGGGGCCATCGCGGCCGGGGTCCGGCGCGTGGCGCCCACCGCGCTGCTGGACACCGTTCCGCTCGTCGACGGCGGTGAGGGCTCGGCCCGCGCGCTCGCCGAGAACACCGGCGGGGGGCTGATACCGGTGACGGTGACCGGTCCGGTCGGGGATCCGGTGGTCGCGCCGCTGGCGCTGCTGGGCGGTCCCGGGCCGCGGACCGCGGTGGTCGAGATGGCGGCCGCCGCCGGGTTGCGCCTGGTGCCCGCCGACCGCCGGGACCCGGGCCGCACCACGACCTACGGGGTGGGTGAACTGATCCGGTCCGCTTTGGACCTCGGCTGCGCCAGAATCCTCGTCGGCTGCGGTGACTCCGGTACCTGCGACGGCGGCGCGGGCGCGCTCAGCGCGCTGGGCGCGAAGATCACCGATGCGGACGGCCGAGCGATCCCCTTCGGCGGTTACGCGCTCAACGACGCGGTGTCGCTGGACACGAGCGGGCTGGACCCGCGGCTGCGCGACACCGAACTGGTCGTCGCGTGCAACCCGTGCAACGTGCTCACCGGTGACCGCGGTGTCGCCACCGTCTTCGGTCCGCAGAAGGGGGCCACCCCGGCGCAGGTGGCCGTCCTGTCGGCGGCGATGGACCGCTGGGCCGCGCTGCTCGACGGCGCCAGCGGGAAGAACCTGCGGCTGGTCCCCGGCGGCGGGGCGTCCGGTGGGCTCGGCGCCGGTCTCGCGGGTGGCCTCGGCGCGCGGCTGCGCTCCCGGTTCGACGTGCTGCTCGACCAGTTCGACCTGAACGCCCGGATCAGCACCGCGGACCTGGTGATCACCGCCGAAGGCACCATCGACGCCCAGACCGTCCGCGGCAAGGTGCCCGGTGAGGTGGCCAGGCTCGCCAAGCGCCACGACGTCCCGGTCATCGCGCTCGCCGGCACCATCGGCGAGGGCGCCGACGCCACCCGCGGCGCCGGCATCGACGCCTTCACCGGCATTCTCGCCGCCCCCGGCACCCTGGCCGACGCCATCGGCAACGCCGAGGCCCTGCTCACCAACGCCACCGAACGCGCCCTGCGGCTGATCATGGTCGGCACGCACCTGCCGGACCTGGCGCCGCGGTGCGCGTCCGGACTACCCGCCTAGCCGGAGTTCGACAGTGTTTGCGTGGCTGTGCGAGTAGCGGTGCGGGTTGACGGCCCACAGCAAGCGGCTCCGCCGCTTATGACAACCAGCGCGGGTAACTTGGTGGCATGACGCAAACTCGGCAGCCGCGGCGACCCCGGCAGCGGACGGGACGGCGCCCCGGGGTGTTCGCCGGTGTGGTGGTGCTCGCCCTGCTGCTGTTGTTCGGTGTGCCGTGGGCCACGCTGGTCCTGCCGTGGCCCACGCCCGTGGTGGTCGCCGGAACAGTCCTCTTCGGAATCGCCGCGCCGGCCTTCCCGGTGCTGATGTTCCTCGGGCACGGCCGCGGCCGCGACTGGGCCGCGCGCATCGCGGACACCGCGCTCGGTGTGGTCTGGGTGTTCTTCGCGTGGTCGGTGCTCAGCCTGGTGGCCAGGGTCGCGCTGCTCGGCGTGGCCGAACCGCGGCGCTCGCGGATCATCGCCGTGCTCGTGCTGGTGATCGGTGTCGCGCTGGTCGGTTACGGGGTGCGCGAAGCCATGCGCGTGCCGAGGATCCGCCGGGTCGAGGTGACCCTGCCCCGGCTCGGCTCCGGCCTCGACGGCACGACCGTGGCCCTGCTGACCGACACGCACTTCGGCCCGCTCGACCGGACGCGGTGGTCCCGGCGCACCGCCGCCGCGGTGAACGCGCTGAAGCCGGACATCGTCGCCCACGCCGGTGACCTCGCCGACGGAACGGTCGAGCAGCGGCGGGCGCAGGTCGCCCCGCTGGGCACCATCACCGCCCCGCTGGCGCGGGTGTACTCGACCGGCAACCACGAGTACTTCGGCGAGGCGCAGGCCTGGCTGGACCACATGAGTTCGCTCGGCTGGGACTCCCTGCACAACCGGCACGTGGTGGTCGAACGCGGCGGGCACCGGCTGATCGTGGCCGGGATCGACGACGCCACCGCCCGCGCCTCCGGCCTCGACGGGCACGGCGCCGAACTGGACCGGGCGCTGGACGGCGCGCCCGAGGACGTGCCGATCCTGCTGCTGGCCCACCAGCCGAAGCAGATCGCCGAGACCGCGAACCAGGTCGACCTCCAGCTGGCCGGGCACACCCACGGTGGCCAGATCTGGCCGTTCCACTACCTCGTCCGCACCGACCAGCCCGTGCTGGAGGGCCTCTCCCAGCACGGCACCACCCAGCTCTACACCAGCCGCGGCGCGGGTTTCTGGGGACCACCGCTGCGTGTGTTCGCCCCGAGCGAGATCACCCTGATCACCCTGCGGGCGCCCTAGGGTCCACCTGCACCTTGGGGCCCGGGTACTTCCCGGCCAGTACCGCGCCGACCTCGTCGAGGCCGACGGTGGCCGCGACCAGCGGGCGCGGGTCGACGGTGCCCTCGGCGTAGGCGGCGATGGTGTCGGCCAGTCCCGGTGACGCCGAGAGAATGCCGACCGCGGTGACGTCCTTGAGCACCAGCGCCCTGGTGTCGATCCGGCTGGGCCGCCCGGCGATTCCTATGTAGACGATCCGGCCGCCAGGCTCGACGCGGTCCAGTGCCAGCGCGGGCAGGTGCTCGGCGTTGGCCGCGTCGACGACCGCGTCGAACGGCAGGTCCGGGACCTCGCCCCAGGTGTGCTCGAAACCCAGTCCCCTGGCGAAATCGAGCGACGAAGCGGTGCGGCCCAGCAGGTGCACCTCGGCACCTGCCGCGCGCAGGAACAACGCCACCAGCAGCCCGATCGTGCCCGGTCCCATGACCAGCACGCGATCACCGGGCCCGGCGTCGGCCGCCCGCGCCGCCCGGAGCGCGTTGCCGCCCGGCTCCACCAGCGCCCCGAGCACCGCGTCGACCGAATCCGGCAACGCGTGCAGCGACCAGTCGGGCACGGCGATCCGCTCGGCCAGCGCGCCGGGACGGCCGTCGCGGATGCCGACCTCCTGCCGGTGCTCGCACACGTGCTGCAACCCGCGAAGGCAGCGGCGGCAGGTCCGGTCACCGAGCATGGTGTCGCCCATGACCCGGCGGCCGAGCCAGCCCGGATCGACCCCGTCCCCGATCGCCGTCACCGTGCCCGCCCATTCGTGCCCCAGGCGCAGCGGGTACGAGGAGTGCCCCTGGTGCAGGTAGGCCATCTCGCCGGTGAAGAACTCGACATCGGTGCCGCACACCCCGGCGCGCTCGACGTCGACCACCACCTCACCCGGAACCGCCCGCGGTGACGGCACTTCCCGCACCTCGTACGCCTCCGGCCCGGTGAGCACGAAGGCACGCATCACCGGGGCGCGAGCACGCGCTGCCGCTGGCGGCCGAGTCCGTCGATGCCCAGTTCCATCACGTCACCCGGCCGCAGCCACACCGGCGGGCGGAAGCCCATGCCCACGCCCGGCGGGGTGCCGGTGTTGATCAGGTCGCCCGGCTCCAGCACCATGAACTGGCTCAGGTGGTGCACGATGAAGTACGGGTCGAAGATCATCGTCCGGGTGTTGCCGGTCTGCCGCCGCTGCCCGTTCACCTCCAGCCACAGGTCCAGCGCGAGCACGTCGTCGATCTCGTCCGGGGTGACCAGCCACGGCCCGGCCGGGTTGAAGGTCTCGGCGGACTTGCCCTTGGCCCACTGCCCGCCGCGCTCCATCTGGAACGCGCGCTCGCTGACGTCGTTGACCACCAGGTACCCGGCGATCGCCGCGCGGGCGTCGGCCACGGAGTCCAAATAGGACGTCCGACGGCCGATGACGATGCCCAGTTCCACCTCCCAGTCCGGTTTGGTCGAACCACGCGGGATGCGCACGTCGTCGTCCGGGCCGACGAGGGTGTTGGGCGACTTGGTGAACAGGATCGGCTCGTCGGGCACGGCCTGCCCGGTTTCCGCGGCGTGGTCCCGGTAGTTCAGGCCGATGCACAGGATCTGGTGCGGGCGGGCGATCGGCGCGCCCACGCGTTCCCCGGCGAAGGCGCTCACCCGGCCGGCCGCCACGCGTTCCGCCACGATCGGGCGGATGCGGTCCACTCCCCCGCCACCGAAGAACTTCTCGTCGAAGTCACCGGCCACATCGGACAGATCGACGTAGTGGCCGTCGTCGACGCGGGCGACCGGCTTTTCGGCGCCGGGCTCGCCGATGCGCATGAGGTACACGGGAATTCGCTCCTGGGTTCAGCCGAGCGGGCCGAGCAGCCGCCGGATCTCCCCGACGGCGTCGACCAGCACGGGCAACGGGGTGCGGTAGGCGAGCGCGCTGACGCTCACCGCGCCGGATGGCGCCGACGGTGACGTGGCGTGCACCGGGACGGCGAGGCAGTTGACGCCCACCTCGCATTCCTGGTCGTCCACGGCGTAACCGCGTTCACGCGCGAGCACCAGCTCGGCGTGCAGTTCGCTTGCGGTGCACCGGGTCCGAGGTGTCGGGCGGGCGGGCGTCCGGTCGCCGAGCCACGCTTCGACCGCCTCGCGGGTGTCCAGTTCGTACGACAGCAGCAGCTTTCCCACCGCGGTGGCGTGCGCCGGATTGCGGCCGCCGACGGTCGAGGTGAGCCGGACGGCACCGGTGGGCGGGTCGACCTTGGCGCGGTAGACCACCTCGGACCCGTCGAGCACGGCGTAGTGCGCGGTCTCGCCGAAGCGCGTCGCCAGCACCTCCAGCACCGGGTGGACGCGCACGTGGTCCGGCCGCACCTCGTGGTGCGCGAAGGCCATCCGCAGGAACTCGTCACCCAGCACGTAGCGGCCGCGGGGATCCTGGTCGGCCAGCCCGGCGCGGCGCAGCGCGCCGAGCGCCCGGTGCACCGTCGGCTTCGGGCTGCCGATGACCCGGGTCATCTCTTCCAGGCCCACCCCGTCGGGGTACTTGGCCAGTTCCTTGAGCACCGCGAGCACACGATCGGAGCCGACGAGCTTGCTCTCGTCGGGTGCTTTCGCTTCGCCGATCATCTGCGTATCGTTCATCGCGTTCCGAACTTTAGAACACCGTACCGACTATTGGAAGGCGGGCGGCCGTGTCTGATCTGCGCAGCGGGCAGTGGTACGACGGGCAGGACCGCAACGCCTACATCCATCGCGCGTGGATGCGCCGGGGCACGCCGGGCGACGCCTTCGGCCGCCCGCAGATCGCCATCGCCAACACCGCCTCCGACCTGACCCCGTGCAACGCGCACCTGTCCGAAGTGGCCGTTTCGGTGAAGAACGGCATCTACGAGGCGGGCGGCATCCCGCTGGAGCTGCCCGTCGTTTCACTGGGCGAGACGCAGGTCCGGCCGACCGCGATGCTGTGGCGCAACATGGCCGCGATGGCCACCGAGGAGATGCTGCGCGCCAATCCCCTCGACGGCGTGGTGCTGCTCGGCGGGTGCGACAAGACCATTCCGTCGCTGCTGATGGCGGCCGCCTCGGTGGACCTGCCCGCGGTGGTGGTGCCCGGCGGGCCGATGCTCACCGGCACCTTCCGCGGCACCCCGCTGGGCTGCGGCACCGACGTGTGGCGGCTCTCGGAGGAGGTCAGGGCGGGCAAGCTGTCCTCGGAGCAGTTCACCCGCTCGGAGTCGGCGATGATCCGCAGCCGCGGGCACTGCAACACGATGGGCACCGCGTCGACCATGGCGCTGGTCGCCGAGGCGCTGGGCACGGTGCTGCCGGGCCTGGCGGGCACCCCGGCGCCGGACAGCCGCCTGCTCGAAGCCGCGCACGCCACCGGACGGCTGGTCGTCGACCTGATCACCGCGGACCGGCGGCCGAGCACCTTCCTGACCGCGGGCTCGTTCCGCAACGCGATCGTCGCGCTGGCCGCGATCGGCGGGTCCACCAACGCCGTGGTCCACCTGCTGGCCATCGCCGGGCGGCTCGGCATCGACGTGTCCATCGACGACTTCGACCGGATCGGCTCGTCCGTGCCGGTGCTGGTCGACCTGCTGCCCGCCGGGCGGTTCCTGATGGAGGACTTCCACCGCGCCGGCGGCCTGCTCGCCGTGCTGCGCGAGGTGCGCGACCTGCTCGACCCGGACGCGCTCACGGTCACCGGCGAACCGCTGGTGAGCTATCTCGACGACGCGCCGATCTGGGATCCCGAGGTGATCCGCACCCGCGCGGAACCGCTGGTCGCCGAGGGCGGGATCGCCGTGCTGCGCGGGAATCTCGCCCCCGATGGCGCGTTGATCAAGCCCGCCGCCGCCACCCCGCGGCTGCTGCGCCACCGCGGCCGGGCGGTGGTGTTCGACTCGATCGAGGACTTCCACGCCCGCGTCGACGACCCGGACCTCGACGTGGACGCCGACTCGGTGCTGGTGCTGCGCGGCTGTGGCCCCAAGGGCTATCCCGGCATGCCGGAGGTGTCCAACATGCCGCTGCCGCGGAAGCTGCTGGAGCAAGGCGTTCGCGACATGGTGCGGGTGTGCGACGGCCGGATGAGCGGGACCGCATACGGCACCGTCGTGCTGCACGTCGCGCCCGAGGCCGCCGCCGGCGGCCCGCTCGCGCTCGTCCGCACCGGCGACATGATCAGCCTCGACGTCGGCGCCCGGCGCATCGACGTCGAACTGTCCGAAGAGGACCTCGCGGCCCGCGAACCCAGTGAGGCCACCGTTTCCGCGTACGCCAACCCGCGTCGCGGCTGGGAACGGCTCTACGTCGACCACGTGCTCCAGGCCGACACCGGCGCGGACCTGGACTTCCTGCTCGGTTCCAGCGGCTCGGAAGTCAGCCGCGAGTCCCATTGAGAACACACTGAAGGGGGCGCGATGAGGCGTTCTGGAAAGCTCGCGGCGCTGGCCGCCTCGGCGGTGGTGCTGGCGGGGTTGCTGATGGGCTCGGCACCCGCCACGCAGCCGCAGCGTTCCCCGTGGTTCACCTCGTGGGCGCAGTCGCAGCAGAGCCTTGCCGGGAAAACCCTGACCAACCAGTCGATCCGCATGGTCACGCACCTGAGCCAGGGCGGTGACGCACTGCGGATCCGCGTGCAGAACACCTTCGGCAAGACCCCGCTGACCGTCGACCGCGCCACCGCGGGGATCGGCGGGCCGGACGCATCGGTCACCGACGCCAAGCCGCTCACCTTCCACGGCAAGCCCGCGGTGACCGTCCCGCCCGGCGGTGAGGTCTGGAGCGACGAAACCGGGGTGGTCACCAAGCCGGACACCGACGTCAGCATCAGCATGTACGTCGCGGGCACGATTGTTCCCGGGCAGCACGAATCCGCGTTCCGCGAGAACTACCTCACCTCGGCGGGCGCGGGCGACCACACCGGGGACGGCGACGGCGCGGCGTACACCGAAACCGTCACGTCCACCTACCTGGTCAGCGCGGTCGACGTGCGCAACAGGGCGCTGCGCGGCACGATCGTCGCCTACGGCAGCTCGGTGGTCGACGGGGTCGGCAGCACGAACTGCGGGCCGGGCTGCACCGAGCTGGGCACCAACCGCCGCTGGACCGACGACCTCGCGCGGCGCGTGGTCGCCGAACGCCCGGCGCACCGGCAGCTGGCGATCGCGAACGCCGGGATCAGCGGCACCACCAGTTCGTCCGCGTGTCCCGGGACTCCCGACCGCGTCGCCGGACTCGACGCGCTCACGCGGCTGGATCGCGACGTGCTCGCCCTGCACGGCGTCACCGGGGTCATCTACTACTACGGCACCAACGATCTCGCCTTCGGCTGCCCAGCGGAGTCCATTCTGGACAGTTACCGGCAGGTGTTCCGGCGCCTGCGCGACGCCGGTATCGCGGTGTACGTCACGCCGATCACCTCGCGGCCCGGTTACACCGACGCGCAGAACCTGGCCCGGCACGAGGTCGGCACCTTCACCAAGCGCTGGAACAACTGCTCCGGGACCTGCGACGGCGTGACCGACTTCGACCAGGTGCTCAGGGACCCGTTGCACCCCAACGGCATCCACCCGCCCTACGACAACGGTGACGGCGTGCACGCCAACGCCGCCGGGCAGCAGGCACTGGCCGACTTCGTTCCACTGTCCATGCTGGACGGTCGTTAACCGGTTTCCGTCCGCGAGCTGGGAAAGGTGAGTTCGGGCAACGCCAGTGGCAGGTCCGGGTCCACCTCGACGCCCCCCTCGCGCAGCGCGTCGTCGAGGATGCGCCAGACCCAGCGCGAAAGCATCGCGGCGAATTCGGCGTGCTCGAGGCCACCCGGGTGCCGGAGCCACTGCGCGGTGCTGGCGTCGACGAGCCCGACCACGCTGAACGCGGCGGGCTCGGCGACGCGGGTGTCCAGCCCGAAGGCGGCCAGATAGTGCTCGAACACCACCGTGAGGTGCTCGCCGATGGTGGTCCTGACATCGTTGACCGCGGCGTCCCCGGTGTCCGGCGCGGACAGCGAGTGACGGCTCAGGTACCGGTAGAGGTGGCGGTTCTCGGCCAGCCAGCGGATGTGCGTGTCCACCGCGGTGCTGATCATCTGGGCCGGCGAACCGTGCAGCTGCCACAGCGGCGCGAGTTCGGCGTTGATCAACTCCACCGCGCGGCGCGCGATCGTGCGGTGGATGTCGGTGGCGTCGGTGAAATGCTTGTACAGCTGCGTTCGCGCGACCCCGGCCTCTTCGGCGATGCGCTCGGTGGACACGTCCGGGCCGCGTTCCCTGATCGCGCGCAACGCGGCTTCGACGAATTCGCGGCGACGGCGTTCGCGCTGACCGGCCCAGCGCGCGGCACGGCCGTCGGTGTGACCGGAAGACGCCGAAGCAGGCATACGCAGAGTTTATCGCCCGCCAACTACCTAATACGACCGTGTACCTGATACATTTCTGTACTCGTTACCGCAAGTCCGGCCGAATTGGGGAGAAGGAGGCCGATGCGTTGCCTGGTGCTGTCCGAGGGGAACCGCCCAAGCTGATCGAACCGACCGATGCCGCCCTGCTCGACGCGGTGCGGGCCGGTGACCTGCCCGCCTACGGGGTGCTGTTCCAGCGGCACGCCGAGCCCGCGCGGCAGTTCGCCCGGCGCTGGCACAGCAGTCCGGCCGAGCGGCACGAACTGGTCGCCGAGGGGTTCGCGCGCGTGCTCGCGGCCATCCGCGGCGGCGCGGGCCCGCGTGAGCACCTGCGGCCCTACCTGCTGGTCACCATGCGGCACCTGGCGATCACCTGGCAGCGCCGGCGGGCCAGGGTCGAGTTGTACGGCGACGTACCGGAAACGGGGGCCGACACCACGGCGCCCCGGCTGGACGAGATCGTGCTGCGCCGGTGGAACGCGCAGCTGGCGGGCTCGGCCTTCCAGCGGCTGCCGCGGCGCTGGCAGCTGGTGCTCTGGCACACCGAAGTGGAGTCGGCGTCGGCCGCGGACCTGGCTTCGGTGCTGGGCATCTCACCCAACGGGGTGGCCGCGCTCGCCAAGCGTGCCCGCGAAGGGCTGCGGCAGGCCTACCTCCAGGAACAGGTCCCCGAATCCGGGGAGCTGAGCTGCCGGTCGTCCCGCCACCAGATGGGCACGTGGATCCGCGGCGGCCTGTCCTGCCACCGGAGCCGCCGCATCGACGACCACGTCGCCGACTGCGCGGACTGCCGGACCGTGGCCGCCCGCCTCGCCGAATCCAACGGCGAACTCACCCCGCCACCGAGACCCCGATGAACGAAGGAACCGAGATGGAGACAGACACGCACGACGACACGTGGCTGGCGAAGCAGGCGCAGGAAGCACTGAGCGCCATCGCCGAAATGCACGACGAAGCCGTCGCCACGCTCACCCCGCGCGACACCGGCTGGTTCGACACGGACAAGGAGTCATAGCTCCTCGAGGAACCGCTCCAGCAGCGGATTCACCTGGTCCGGGTGGGTCAGCGCCGGGGTGTGCGCGGCGCCGGTGATCACCTGGACCTCGCCGGCCTTCGGCAGCCTGTCCGCGAGCAGGTCCATCCGGTCGCGCGGCAGCGAGACGTCCTCGGAACCCCAGATCAGCAACGCCGGGCAGGTGATCTCGGCGAGCCGGTCCGACACGTCGTCGCGGTCGAGCAGGCAGCGCACGGTGGTGCCCAGCGGCAGTTCCCGTTGCCGCCAGCGCTGCCGCCAGCCGGCCGCGTGCGGTCCGTCGCCCAGAAGCTGCGCGGACAACGGCACCAGGAGTTCGTCGACCGGCCCGGCTTCGCGGAGTGCGGCGAACATGCCCTCGTACCCAGCCCGATCGGCCTCGGCGCACGGCGTCGCTTCGGTGTCCATCAGCACGAGCGCCCTGACGCGCTCGGGTGCGAGCAGGGCGACGCGCAGCGCGATGAACCCGCCCTGGGAGATGCCGCCGACCACCGCCTGGGGCAGGTCCAGATGGTCCATCAGGGCGAGCAGGTCGCGGGCGAGGTCCCAGTAGGTCAGGGGTTCACCGCGGCCGGGGGACTCACCGTGCGCCGGGGCGTCCCAGCAGATGACGCGGTATCGAGGCGCAAGCACCTCCACCTGCGGGGCGAAGACCGTGCGGTCGAGGAAGTACCCGTGGCCCAGGAGTATCGGCGGACCGTCACCGCCGGAATCGAAGTACCGCACCTCGTGGCCGTTCACCGTTACTGAAACCGTCGGCAGCTCACCCATACGAGCGATCGTGCCACGATCTTGGTCTTTCGTGGTGAAAGGCCCACCCGGTCAAAGCTCCACGACGAACTCCGACGCCCCCGGCTCCCCCAGCCGGACCACCGCACGCCCGGGGCCGTAGGGAAAACCACGCAAGAGCGGCTCGATCGCGGTGAACAGCCGTCGTGCGTCCTGGCCGTACAGGAACAGCTGCACCTGACCGCCGCCGTATTCGTGCCCGTCCAGTTCACCGAGGTCACCTCGCCCGGTTGCCTCTTCCAGCTCCCGTTCGAGCTGCGACACCCGATTCAGCTCCACCGGACCGGGAAAGCCTTCGACGGGCAGCGCATAGGTCACGATCACGGCCTGCTCACTCGACATGGGCCGAGGCTAAACCCTCACCGGGTCACGGGTGCGGCAGGCTTCGGTACCGCTCGGCGTCGGGTTTCCCCACCATGACGGCGAACTCGACCTGATCGTCCACAGAGGACACCAAACCGCCGCGGTCATCGGCAATTTCACCGGTCCCCGGCCGTTTCGCTGGCCGGGAGCGGACCCCGGCCGACACAATTCGGCCCGGCCGCACTCCCCCGACCACGGAGAAGACCATGCGACTGCGCACAGCTCTGCTCGCCGTTCTCGCCACGGCCACCGCCCTGCTCGCTCCCGCCACCGCGGGCGCCGCCCCGCCGCCGTCCGCGCTGGGTGGCTCCGGCCCCTACTCGGCCGGGTACGAGACCAGCTTCCGGTTGCCCGACCACACCATCTACCGCCCGAACACCCTGCCCACCGGCGTGAAGCTGCCGATCGTGGCCTGGGGCAACGGTGCCTGCCGCGCGGACGGCACCTGGTTCGAGAACATCCTCACCGAATGGGCCTCGCACGGCTTCCTGGTGATCGCGAACGGCAGGCCGGGCGGCTTCGGCCAGACCGACTCCAGCATGCTGACCGAGTCGATCGACTGGGCCATCGAAGAGAACTCCCGCATCGGCAGCAAGTACCGCAACCGGATCGACACCACCAAGGTGGCGGTGATGGGCCAGTCCTGCGGCGGCATCGAGACCTACGAGGTGGCCGACGACCCGCGGATCACCACCACCGTGCTGTGGAACAGCGGCCTGCTCAGCGACAGCCAGAACCACCTGCTGCAACGGCTGCACGCGCCGATCGCCTACTTCATCGGCGGTCCCAGCGACATCGCCTACCCGAACGCGATGGACGACTGGGGACGGCTGCCCGCCGGGCTGCCCGCGTTCATGGGCAATCTGGACGTCGGCCACTTCGGCACCTTCGACCAGCCGAACGGCGGCGAGTTCGGCCGGGTCGGCGGGCACTGGCTGAAGTGGCAGCTCAAGGGCGACCAGGCCAGTGGCGCGCAGTTCACCGGCCCCGGCTGCGGCCTGTGCGCCACCGAATGGGACGTGCGGCAGAAGAACCTCGGCTGATCCGCCACGCCCCGGTGCCGTGAATGTGGCTTCCACGGTGGAATCGGCCGTGCAAGGCGCATTCACGGCGTCAGTCGCGCCGGCGCGGCGGCGGCAGGACGAGGTCGGCGACGCCCCGGTCCAGGTCGATCCGGCTGCGCGGCGGGGCGTTGTCACCTTCCTCCTCGCGCATCAGGGACTGCGACTTCCGCTCGTCCAGCTCCGCCCGGCGCGAGCCGGAGAAGAAGGCGTGCAGTTCGTCGACGCCGGTCGCGGTCAGCGGCGCCCCACCGGCGGCCCGGCGACGGCGGCGCCACGGCAGCAGGCCGCGGTCGCCCGCCCAGCGGCCGAACCGCTCCACCGCCGCCAGCAGCACCAGCAGGCAGACCAGGCCGGGAATGGACAGCGCGAAGAGCACTCCGGGTCCCATGCCCCGGACAACCGCCGCCGCGCCCGGCGAGTTCCCGTCAGAGCGTCCTGGTCATGAAGACGCTGTGCGGATCCGGCCGGTAGTCGGCGAAGGGCTCGCAGTAGGTGAAGCCGAACTTCTCGTACAGCCGCCGCGCCGGGCGGAAGAACTCGGCGGAGCCGGTTTCCAGGCTGATCCGGGTGAACCGCATCCGCCGCGCCTCGGCGAGGACGTGCTCCAGCAGGAACGAGGCGATCCCGCCGCGCTTGCGCGCCGTGCTTGTGCGCATCGACTTCAGTTCCGCGTGCTCGGTGTCGAGCGCCTTGAGCGCACCGCAGCCGACCAGTTCGGTGCCGTCGAGCACCGACCAGAAGGTGACGTCCGGCTTCCGGAGGTCGTCGAGGTCCAGCGCGTGCTTGCTCTCCAGCGGTGAGAGCGAGCGCATCTGCTCGAGGTGCTCGGCGAGGAACTCGGCGATCTCCGGCCCGGACAGGTCATCGACAACGATCTTCATGCCCTAGACGGTAGACCGGGCCCGGCTCGGGCGGACACCGGCACTGGCGGTGTACAGCCCGCCGAACAGGATCCACATGCCGCCGAAGATGAGGCCCACCACCACGTAGGCGACCGTCCACAGCACGGCGGGCGTCTCGCTCTTGCGTTCGCGTTGCAGGAACTCGATCTCCGACATGAACGGGCGCGAACCGGAGACCGCTTCGATCGCCGGCGCGCCGGCGGCCGGGTCGTCCGGCGCGTAGACCGGCGCCAGCGCCAGCATGCGGTTCGCGGTGTGCAGCCGGAATCCGCTCTTCCACGCGCCGTAGACCGGCAGCGGTTCGGCCGTGCGGTAGACGCCATCGCCGACCTGCTCCAGCGGCTTCGAGAAGAAGTCACCGCCCTGCCAGGAAAAGCCGTTCAGCCAGATCGCGTCCGAGGCCAGCCCGGGATCACTGATGGTGACCGTGGCGTGCACCCAGCGCGGTTCGCCGCCGCCGTGCGGGGCCGACACCGGCAGCCCGGTGCTCGACTCGCTCAGCGCGACCTCCGCGGTCAGCCCGTCCGGTGGGTCCTGCGGCACCACGACAACCGCCATCAGCGCGACCGCCCCGAGCGCACCGGCCAGCCCGGCGACGTGCCGCACCCGCCGCTCCGGCGTGCCGGGGGCCGGGCCGTCCGGCGCGGCGATGCTCTCCGCCTGCTGGTACTGCCAGGCGCCGATCAGGCAGCCCGCGATCGAGGCGAACACCCCGAAGCCGAGGAACAGCGGCAGGTGCGCCGCGGGCCACGGGTTCGGCATCAGCCACTGGGAGAAGGCCCACTCGCCGAGCATGCCGACGGTGCCCGCGCCGATCCCGGCCAGCAGCGCGAGCCGGTGCGCACCCGCCCGGCCGGCCAGCAGCGCGACCACCTCGATGACCACGGCTTCGGCGACGTACGGCAGCAGCGACGCCACGTGCAGGTCGTCCACGGCCGGGATGATCGAGAACAACGCACGCGTCACCAGGAACACCGCGAGCACGATCAGCGTGCCGCCCGGCCCCCAGGCGAGCCGCCCGTAGAGCAGGGTCCAGCCGCCGATCAGGCCGACCAGCACCACCTGGGCGAGCATCGGGAACTGCGGCACCCCGAGGTCGAACTCCATCAGGAACGCCGAGGCCCCCATCATCCACGCGCCGGCGAGCAGCGGGCCGAGCAGCCGGACCAGCGGCCCGCTCGCGCCGACCTGGCGCGCTTCGGCGAGCAGCAGCTGCAGGCCGATCACCACGCCGATGCCGCCGCCGATCATCAGCACGTGGGTGGGGCCCCATTCGGTGACGTCCTGGCCGAACAGCCGGTGCCACACGTCGTCCAGCGGGAACCCGGCCACGCCGACCAGGCCGGTGGCCATCATCTGCACGCTGCCCATCGGCACCCGCCAGTGCGGGCCGATCGGGAACGTGCGCGCGGGCAGCTTGCCCTTCGCCAGCCCGGCACTGAGCACACCGCTGGCGAAGATGCCCATCAGTCCGAAGTAGATCGGGTAGTGCGACGGGTTGGCCAGCGGGCCTTCGTCACGGCCCAGTTCCATGTGGATCGGCACGTCCCAGTACACGCCGATCAGCGCGGAGAGCCCGGACAGCCCGGCGAGGAACATCGGCAGCGCGGCCCAGCGCGGCAGGCCGGACCGCGTGGCCGCCCAGTCCGCCAGCCGCCCGGCGGCGGTGCGCTTGCCCGCCCGCTCGCGCAGCACAAACACCGCGAGCGGCAGGAACACGACAAAGAACATCAGTCCGGCGATGGCGATCTGACCGAGCTCGGCACCACCGGCTGGCGGACTGGTCGGTTGCGCGAGATTCACTGATGGACCCTTCCGGGAAGTTACGTGTTACCTCGAGTAACGGTTACTGGAGATAGCATGTTACCGTTGGTTACACGTAAAGTCGAGCCGGGCGGAAGGAAGTGTTGTGAGCTGGCGTGTTCGCAGTGTGGCGGTTCTGGCGGTGCTCTGCATGACGGCCTGCGGTTCCGGGAAGGGAGAGACCACCCGGGACGGTGAAACGCACCGGTTCGCGGTCACCGGCGGCGCCCGCACCGAGGGTCCGGACCGGATCGACGCCACCACCGGCACCGCGGTGACCATCGAGGTCACCTGCGACGCCACCGACGAACTCCACGTCCACGGTTACGACAAGGCAGCCCCGTGCGACCCCGGCGCCCCGGCGTCGCTGACCTTCACCGCCGACGTGCCGGGCGTGTTCGAGGTCGAGATGCACGAGACCGGGCCGCTGACCCAGCTGCGGGTGCGGTGACCGGCGAAGTGTTCCTGGCGCACGGGCTCGCCGGGCGGTCCGACCTGCCGGTGCCGTTGTGGCTCGCGCTCTACGCCGGTGCCGCGGCGGTGGTCATCTCGTTCTTCGCGCTGACCGCGCTGTGGAAAACCCCGCGACTACAAGGGGAACAGGCCGGCCGGCCGCTGCCGGGGTTCGTCGAGCGCGTGGCCGACTCGACCGTCACCCGTGCCGCGCTGCGCGTGTTCGGCGTGGTCGCGGTGGTGGTCGTGCTGGTCACCGCGTGGTCCGGTGGGGACAGTGCGGACAATCCCGCTCCGGCCTGGTTCTACGCGTGGTTCTGGGTGGGCCTGGTCGCGGTGTCGCTGCTGTTGGGTCCGGTGTGGCGGCTGGTCAACCCGGCCCGCACGATCGCCGCGGCGGCGTGCCTGGCCCTGCCCGCGCTGCGCGTCACGCGCCCGCTGCCGGACCGGCTCGGTTACCGGCCCGCGATCGCGGGCATGCTCGCGTTCCTGTGGCTGGAGCTGGTCTTCCCGCATTCCGACGCCCCGCTCGCGGTCGCCGTTTTCCTCACCGCCTACCTGCTCGCGCAGGTCGTTGGCGGGGTGCGGTACGGGCCGTCGTGGTTCGACCGTGGCGACACCTTCGAGGTCTACTTCGGACTGATCGCCGCGCTGGCCCCGGTCGGCAGGCGTGCCGACGGCAGGCTGGTGCGACGGAACCCGCTCGACGGCCTGCTCACCCTGGACCGCTCGGCCGGGCTGACCCCGTTCATCCTGGTGGTGCTCGGCGCCACCGCCTTCGACGGGCTGACCAGGCTTCCACTGTGGACGGACAACACCCGCGAACTGGGCCCCGCGGCCGCGATGCTGACCGGCACCGCCGGGCTGGCACTGGCGATCGCGCTGATCGCCGGCGCGTACACCGGCGCGGTGCGGCTGACGCGGCCGTTCCTGCGCAAGGGCACCGAGCCGTACCGCGCGTTCGCGCACTCACTGGTGCCGATCATGGTCGGCTACACCATCGCGCACTACTTCTCCTTCGCCGTGTTCGAAGGCCAGCAGGGCTTGCTGCGCACTGTGGACTACACGGTGCTTTCGCCCGCGGTCATCGCCGCGGTGCAGATCGCCGGGATCGTGCTCGGGCACGTGCTCGGGGTGGTCTCGGCGCACGACCGTGCGCTCGTGGTGCTGCGGGCGCACTATGTCAAGGCGGGCCAGTACCCGGTGCTGGCCCTGATGGTGGGGTACACCGCCATCGGCATCTACCTGGTGTCAGGAGCGTGAGCGGTGCACGGCGTGCTGGCGCACCAGGGCGGCTGGGACGAGATCATGCTGTTCGCCGGACCGGTGGCGATCATCGTGCTGCTCGTCGTACTCGCCCGGCGGCAGGCCCCGCCCCCGGAGGAGGACGACGAGCACGACGAGTGATCCCTACGCCGCCACTCCGGTGTTCTGGCAGGCGGCCAGCCGCCACTGTCCCTCCTCTTTGGACATGACGAACAGCGGGGTGCCCTCGCCCTCGTCCTCCCGCGGCACCCCGTCGGTGTTCGTGTAGAGCTGGCGCACCTTCACCGCGGCCACGTCCGGCCGGATGAACAGCACGTGCACCACCTCCAGGGTGCACTTGAGCCCGGTCATGCCCCCTGGCAGCACCTGCCGGGTGAAGGCCGCGATCTCGTCCCGGCCGAGCAACCGCTTGCCGGCGCCCGTGGTCCAGATGGCGTCGGGGCGGAAGAGGCTGACGAACTCGTCGACGAGTTCGTTCGCCTGCGCGTGCTCCACCGCGGCGACCACTCGCTCGATCGCCCTGATTTCCGTGCTTTCGTTGCTTTCTCGGCCTTCCATGTCACTGAGCCTGCACCCTCCAGTCCGCTGGAGGTCAATCCTCGAGTACCGCGACCTCCACCCCGCGCAGGCGTTCCGGCTCGGCGATGATGTCGATCCCGGTGATCAGGCCGTTCTCGACGGTGAACGACAGCACCAGGAACAGCTTCCCGTACGGGGCCAGCACCACCCCTGGCGAACCGTTGACCAGCGCCGGTCCGGAGAACGCCGCGCGTGCCGAGCCCGCGGCGATCGCGCCCTTGCCCACCTGCGCCGCACCTCGCAGCACCATCGGTGCCCTGGTCGGCCCGGCTTCGGCGTCGGCGCGCAGCACCACGTCCGGATCGAGCAACGCGACCAGCGCGCCGAAGTCGCCGCCCCTGGACGCGGCCAGGAAGGCGTGCACCACCTCGCGGCGGCGGCCGTGGTCGGCGGGTGCCGCTCCGGCGCCCTTCACCCGCCGCCGGGCGCGGCTGGCGAGCTGCCTCGCCGCGGCGGGAGATTTGTCGAGCAGGGTGCCGATCTCGTCGAACGGCACCGCGAACAGGTCGTGCAGCACAAAGGCGAGGCGTTCGGCCGGGCTGAGCAGGTCGAGCACGACGAGCAGGGCCACCCCCACCGAATCGGCCAGCGCCGCTTCCTCGGCCGGATCGGCGGCACTCGCGCCCGCGTCCACCCCGTCGAGCGGTTCCTCACGCCGGTTCTCCCGCGAGCGCAACAGGTTCAGGCAGATCCGCGCGACCACGGTGGTGAGCCACGCGGCCAGGTTGTCGATCTCCTCGCCACCGGTGCGGTTGAGCCGCAGCCACGCCTCCTGCACGGCGTCGTCGGCTTCGGCGAGCGAGCCGAGCATCCGGTAGGCCACCCCGCGCAACCGGGGGCGGTGCTGTTCGAACTCCGCCGCCAGCCGGTCGCGCTCGTCTACGGATTCCACCGGGTCACAGTCCTTCCTCGCGGTTCGTCATCGAGATGACCCCGTGAGTCAAGCCGATGTGACAGAGCGGCTCCACACCGGCCAGTTCGACGCCGGCCGCCCACAGCCGAGCCGCCGCCTCGCGATCGGCCAGCACCCCGCGCACCTCCTCCCGCACGGGCGCGCCACGCAGGCCGAACATCCGCGGTCCCCACAGGTCACCGCCGGACACGGCCGGGTCCAGCACCGCGTGGACGGCGGTGCGGGCACCGGCGTGCTTGCCCTGCAACAGCAGCCCGGCGGGCAGGCCGCGGAGCCGCTCCCCGGTGGAGCGCACGCGGACCGGCGGCCGCGACGGGGTCAGCGAGTCGAGCGCGCCGCCGGGATGGCACACCACGCTCCGCACCCCGCTGCCCGCCGCGCGCAGACGACGGTCGAGTTCGAAGCCGAACAGCATCTGGGCCAGCTTCGACCGCGAGTACGTGCGCTTGGCCCGGTAGTCGCGGGTGCTCTGCAGATCGTCGAAGTCCGGCTCGACCGACTTCGCGGTGAAGCTGCCGGTGGTGACCACCCGCCCGTCCTCGGGCATCGACGGCAGCAACCAGCGGACCAGGGCAAAGTGCCCGAGGTGGTTGGTGCCGAACATCAGCTCGTGACCGTCCCCGGTCTCGCGGCGCTCCGGCCCGTCGAGCAGGACTCCGGCGTTGCAGACCACCGCGTCGAACCGCTCGCCCGCCACCGCTTCGAGCGACGGCAGGTCGGCCAGGTCGAGCTGGAGGTGCCGGACACGGGCACCGGGCACCCGCGCGCGGATGGCCGTCATCGCGGCCGTCGCCTTCGCCGGGTCGCGGCTGCCGAGCACCACGGTGGCGCCGGTGCCGGCCAGCCGCTCGGCGACGAAGTAACCGATCCCCGCGTTGCCGCCGGTGATCAGGAAGGTCTTGTCCATGCCACCGAGAAAACCACAGCGACTACGAAGTCGCAATGACTACGGTTTTGTACTCACTACGATAAGCTCACCGCATGACCACCTCCCGGCGCGAACGCAAGAAGGCGGCCACCCGGCAGGCGCTGGCCGACGCGGCACTCCGGCTGTTCCTCGAGCGCGGCTACGACAAGGTGACCGTCGCCCAGATCGCCGAAGCCGCGGACACCGCGGTGACCACGCTCTTCGCCCACTACCCCGGCGGCAAGGAGGCACTGGTCCTCGGCGACGGAGAGGAGCGCGCGGCGGCGCTGACCGCGGCGGTGCGCGAGCGCGCCGAAGGAGTGTCGATCCTGCGGGCGCTGCACGACTTCCTGGCCCGGCGGGGCCCGTTCGACCCCGACCCCGATCCGGCCTACCGCAGCCGGACCGAACTGGTCGTCGCCACGCCCGCGTTGCGTGCCTACGCGCGGAAGCTGTGGACCGGCAGCGAAAGCACGCTGGCGGCGGTCATCGCGGAGGAATCCGGCCGGGACCCCGGCGATCTGTCCGTGCGGGTGCTCGCGCGCTACGTGCTGGAGATCCCCGACCTGGCCAGCCTCGAACCCGATCCGCGAGCCGCGCTGCGCACCGCGTTCGCCCACCTGGAGCGCGGATGGCCGGAGTTCAGCCGAGCCGGGTGAGCAGTTCGGTGAGTGCCTGGCCGAGCGGGAGGTCGACGCGCACCGTCGAGTACTGGTCGCCGCGCGTCCGGCCGAGGTTGACGATGTGCACCGGCTTGCCCGCCTTGGCCGCGTACCGGACGAACCGCAGGCCGGACATGACCGTCAGCGAGGACCCCAGCACCACCAGCGCCGTGGCCGCGTCGACCATCCGGTAGCAGCGCTCCACCCGCGGTTTGGGCACGTTCTCGCCGAAGAAGACCACGTCCGGCTTGAGCACTCCGGTCGCGCAGTCCGCGCAGTCGACGAGCTGGAATCCGCGGACGTCTTCCTCGGCCAGCTCCACGTCGCCGTCCGGGTTGATCCGCGTGGCCTCGCCGCCGAATTCCGGGTTGGCCGCCCGTAGCCGCCGGTCCAGTTCCTCGCGCGGGCTGGTGCGGCGGCAGTCCAGGCAGATCACCCGGTCCAGGCTGCCGTGCAGTTCGACCACGTCCCGCGCGCCCGCGGCCTGGTGCAGCCCGTCGACGTTCTGCGTGATGATCCCGGAGAAGTGGCCGCGTTCCTGCAACTCGGCGACCGCGCGGTGGCCGTCGTTCGGGTGGGCGCGGGCGATGGTGCGCCAGCCGAGATGGCTGCGGGCCCAGTAGCGGCGCCGCCCCTCGACGCTGCCGGTGAACTCGTCGAAGGTCATCGGGGTGTGGCGGCGCAGGCTGCCGCCCGCGCCGCGGTAGTCGGGAATACCGGACTCGGTGGACAGCCCGGCTCCGCTCAGCACGAGCGCGCCACCGCGGGCCACGCACTCGGCGACCTCGTCCAAGCTGGTGGTGCGCGGCGGCGGTTCGCCGGTGAACGCCCAGCTCAGCGTCGGTCGGGTGCGCATGATCCCACTTTAGTACCGGTCGAGGACCGGGCGCGTTGCCGGCGAACCGGACGGGCCGAGCGTGCGGTCGTAGGCGCTCTGCCACCGGCCATCGTCCAGTGCGGCCTGGAGCAGATCGTTCACCTTGTCCCGCAACGGCTTGTCGTCCCGTGCCAGGCCGATGCCGTAGGCGACCTCGTCGAACGGCTCC
Source organism: Amycolatopsis sp. YIM 10 (assembly GCF_009429145.1). Taxonomy (GTDB): domain Bacteria; phylum Actinomycetota; class Actinomycetes; order Mycobacteriales; family Pseudonocardiaceae; genus Amycolatopsis. The sequence continues at coordinate 6,425,433 of NZ_CP045480.1, forward strand.
CCGACCACCTTCAGCTCCGACGGCTCGGCGGCGGCGTAGCCCTTGAGAATGGCGTCGTCGGTGGTCACCGCGTCGACTTCACCGCTGGACAGCCGGTTCACGCAGTCGGCGTAGCTGGGCAGGCCGACCAAGTTCTCCGGTTCGGTCAGGCCCAGCTGCTCGATCCGCAGCAGTGGCGAGGACCCGACCACCGAGCAGACCTTCTTACCCCGCAGGGAATCCTTGCCGGTGATGGTGGTTGCGTCGCGGCGCACGAGCAGCGACTGGCCACTGGTGAGGTACGGACCGGCGAAACCCACCTGCTCCTTGCGCTTGTCGGTGATCGCGTACGTGCCGACGTAGAGGTCCACGGTCCCGTTGCCGAGCGCGATCTCGCGCTCGGCGGCGGCGACGTTCTGGTAGACGATCCGGTTGTCGTCGAGGCCGAGACCGGCCGCCACGATCCGCGCGATCTCGATGTCGAAGCCGGAGCGGGTGCCGTCGGCCGGGTTCTGCATGCCGAGCCCGGGCTGATCGCTCTTCACCCCGATGATCACCGTGCCACGGGCCTGGATCCGGTCCACCGTCGGCGATCCGTCGACCTCGACCACCGGCGCCGAGGACTGCGGCTTCGACGATTCCGAGGTCGGCGGGGTCTGCGCCTGGGACTGCTCACCACTGGTCTGCCACCAGATCACCCCGCCCGCGGCCAGCACGACGAACACCACCACACCGATGATCGCCAGCCGCATCCGGCGAGACGCCTTCGCGGGCGTCGCCACCGGAGGACCCGGCGGCGCACCCGGCTGGACCGGCTGTGCGACCGGCGGGCCGCCGAGCATCGCGATCGCCTGCGCGCCCGGCGGGCGTTCGGCCGGGTTCTTGCGCAGCAGCGCGGCGATCACCGGCCACAGCGACGGAACCTGCGGCAGCGGCACCGGTTCCCTGGTCAGCACCGCGGCCAGCGCGCCATGGAGGTCCTCACCGGTGAACGGCGACCGGCCGGAGACCGCGAAGTACAGCATCACGCCGAGGGACCACAGGTCGCTCGGCGGCCCGGCCGGGTGGCCGTTGACGCGTTCGGGCGCCATGAACTCCGGTGAGCCGATCAGGTTCCCGGTGCCGGTGAGCGCGGTGGCGCCGGACATCGCCGCGATGCCGAAGTCGGTGAGCACCGCCCGGTCGCCGTCGAGCAGGATGTTCGCCGGCTTGACGTCCCGGTGCACGATGCCCCGCGCGTGCGCGGCGGCCAGCGCCTGCGCGACCTGGCGGCCGATCGCCGCGGCCTGCCACTCGGGCAGCGGCCCGCGCTCGGCCACCAGCTGCGCCACCGACGGGCCCTCGACCAGCTCCATCACGATCCACGGGCGGTCGCGGTCGATCACCACGTCGTGCACGGTGATGATGCCGGGGTGCCGCAACTGCGCGGCCGCCATCGCCTCGCGCAGCATCCGGCGGTAGGCCGGATCCGGGTCGGCCGGGTCGAAAGCGCTGGTGTGCCGCAGTTCCTTCAGCGCGACCTCGCGGTCGAGCAGTTCGTCGTGAGCGCGCCAGACCACCCCCATACCGCCCTCGCCGAGGCTGCGGCCGAGACGGTAGCGGCCGGCCACCGAGAGGTCTTCTGGCATACCGGAGAACTTACCCGGAAGCGCCCATCACCAGGCCTTCGATGGTGTGTTTCTGCGTGATCGGCCGCAGGACGCCGACCACCGGGCAGTGCAGGTGCCGCTTCAGCGAGTCCGGCAGGGTTTCCCAGAAGTCCCGGGTCACCGCGGTGTCGTGGCGTTCGTCGTTCCCCGCGCCCGGCGCGTCGACGCCCAGTACCAGCACCGGCCGCGACTTCCGCGACGCGTTCGCCGTGCCCCGGTGGATGGTGAGCGCGGAGCGGATGGAGATGTCGCCCATCTTCGGGTACTTGCGGGTCGCCAGCGAGCGGTAGCGCGGATATTCGGTCTCGGGCGGGAACATGCCGTGCTCGAAGTCCTCGCCCGGTTCCCGGTGCGTGCCGGGCGCGATCTCGAACGGCCCCATGTCCGGCTCGGTGTCCACAGTGGTCACGTTGATGGCGAGCGAGGTGAGCCTGCCGGTGTCGCGGGTTTCCGCGGGCATCGGGAAGTCCCGGTGCCACGGCTGGTCGACCGCGCCGGCCAGCGGCACGTCGAAGCCGACCTCGACGATCTGGTAGTCCGGGCCGAGCACCGCCGCGCACACCGCGTCGATCCACGGGTGCGTGACCAGTTCGGTGAACCCGCGCAGCTGCTCGGGGTGGATCTCCACGTAGTAGCGGTTCGGGCCGCGGCCGACCGCCCCGCCCTCGCGGGCCAGCGCCTCGGTGAAGGCGGCGTCCACGTCCTCGCCCAGTCGCGCCACCCACTCGCGCTCGAACGCGCCGGGAAGACCGGCGATGCCGTCCCGCTCGATCCGGGCGGTGACGGCCGCCAGCTCAGCTTCGTCCATCGGGACCTCCTTCGGTGTGTCGCCCAGTTTGCAACGTGGCATGCAACGTTGCAAGAGGTAGTCTGGGCGTCCAGTAGTGTTTTTGAAGCGGCGGAGCCGCTTGCTGTGGGCCGTCAACCGGCACCGCGGCGGGTTCTCAGGCGCCTTCTCGCGAGGACAGCTTCACCCGTGGTGAATTGGTATTCATGAGGTGGAGCTCCCGGAGCGAGAAGACGCCTGAGAACCCGCCACCCGCACCGCCACGCAAAACACTTTCGAACACTGGTTGATCCGGGAGGTGGGATGGGCGCGAGCCTGCGGGAAGTGGCCGAGCACGCCGGCGTCTCGGTGCGCACGGTGTCCAACGTGGTCAACGGCTTCCGCTACGTCGCCGACGACACCAGGGCCCGTGTGCAGGCCAGCATCGACGAACTCGGTTACCGGCCCAACATGGCCGCGCGCTCGCTGCGGCGCGGCCGGACCGGGCTGGTGGCGCTGGTCATTCCCGAGGTCGACTCGCCGTACTTCGCCGAGCTGGCCGCCCGCACGGTGCGCATCGCCGAAGCACGCGGGCTGACCGTGCTGATCGACCAGACCGACGGTGACGCCGAGCGCGAGCGCCGGCTGCTGCACGGGCAGCGCTCGCAACTGGTCGACGGCGTGCTGTTCAACCCGTGGGCGGTCTCCCCCGAGGAACTGGCCGCGCGCACCGACCCCGTTCCGCTGGTGCTGCTCGGCGAGCACGACAGCACGGCGGCTTTCGACCACGTCGCCATCGACAACGTCGCCGCCGCCCACACCGCGACCGCGCACCTGCTCGCGTCCGGCCGCCGCCGGGTGGCCGCACTCGGGGTGCAGCCGCAGGTGGCGAACGCGACCGCCCGGCGCCGCCTGCGCGGGTACCGGGAAGCGCTGGCCGCCGCCGGACGCACTCCGGTGCCCGAACTGGAGGTGGCGGTCGAGACGCTGCACCGCGCCGACGGGCACCGCGCCATGCACGGCCTGCTCGACCTCGCCGAGCCGCCGGACGCGGTGTTCTGCTTCACCGACGAACTCGCGCTCGGCGCGTTGCGGGCGGCCGCCGATCGCGGTGTCGCGGTGCCGGAGGACCTCGCGCTCGTCGGCTTCGACGACATCGAGGACGGCCGGTTCAGCGTTCCCGCGCTGACCACGATCTCACCGGACAAGCACGCCATCGCCGAACTCGCGCTCGACTGCCTGACCGGCGAATCCCGTACCCCACGGGCGATCGTGGCTCCGCACGAACTGATCATCCGCGGCACCAGCTAGCGCAGGAATGGTGTCAACACCTCGAGCAGTTCGTCCGGCGCGTCGAGCGGGAGGATGTGGCCCGCATCGATCAGGTGGCCGGTGAGGTCACCGGCGAGGTCGCCGAGTTGCCGGTACAGCCGCTCCCCCACCACGTTTCCGCCGATCGCCAGCACCGGCATGGTGAGCTTTCCCGGCGGAAGCGGCAGCTGCCGGTGCCGGTAGTGCTCGAAGCCGCGGCGCAACGACTCCTCCCCGGTGTACGCCTCGACAAAAGCATCACGGATGTCCCGCGGCACAGCGCCTTCACGTTCGGTGCCGATGCCGAGGAAGTGGTCCACGTACTCGGCTTCGCGCCCGAGCAGCACTCGTTCGGCCAGGCCGGGCACCGCGTGGAAGCCGAACCACCACGGAGGCGCTTCGGCGGTCAGCAGCGCCTCCATCACCACGAGCCGGTCGACGCGCGCCGGTTCGGTCAGCGCGAGTGCGAGGGCCGCGTGCACCCCGGCGTCGAGCGCGACCACCGAGGCCGACTCCTCGCCGAGCGCGTCCAGCAGACCGGCGAGGTCGCGTGCGAGCGAGGCGGGTTCGTAGCCGTCCGGTTCGCGGCGGCTGCCGCCCTGACCACGCAGGTCGGGCGCGATCACCCGGTGTTCGGCCACCAGCGCGGGCAGCACCTTCGACCACACCCGCCAGGTGTGCGGCCACCCGTGCAGCACCAGCACCGCCGGGCCGGCGGTGCTGCCGACGGCCACGTTGAGTTCGGTCGTGCCGGTGTCCACCAGCTGCTCGGTGACCACGAGTCCACCTCCATGGGTTACCTTTGGTTACTTCGCAACCGTAGGTAACCCGTGTGGTGCCGCCAAGACGGCACTTTCCGCTCAGGAGGTGAGCCCGAGGTGACCCGTGGCGATCTGTTCGATCCCGCGTGCCCGACCAGGAGGCTGCTCGACCGCATCGGCTCGAAGTGGACCTCGATGGTGGTCAAGCTGCTCGCCGAGGCCGATCCGGCGGAGCTGCGGTTCTCCGAGCTGCAACGGCGGATGCCGGGGGTGTCGCAGAAGATGCTCTCGGTCACCCTGCGGGCGCTGGCCGAGGACGGGCTCGTCACCCGCCGCGTCGAGGGCGCCGTGCCCCCGCGAGTGCACTATGGACTGACCGAACTCGGGCGCTCGCTGGAGGTTCCGCTGGCCGCGCTGCGGGAGTGGGCCGAGGCGCACATGGCCGAAATCGACACGGCCGCCGGACGCGTGAGCTAGGGTCCCTGCCGTGGACTACGGATGGATCCTCCTGGCCGTTGTTGTCCTGCTGCTCGCGACCAGGATCGGCTTCACCGCGACCGACACCCGCTTCGACCGGCTCGACCGCCGCCTGACGCGCATCGAGCGCAAGCTCGACGCCGTGCTGGCCGACCAGGGCATCACGCTGCCCGAACCGGAACTGGACGAGGTGCGCGCCCTGCTCGACGAAGGCAAGAAGATCAAGGCGATCAAGGCCTACCGGGAACTGACGGGAGCGGGCCTGGTGGAGGCGAAGGAAGCGGTGGACCGGCTCTGAGCGCCGTCCGCCGTTCGATCGCGCTGACCACCGCCGCCATGTCCGTGTCGCCGAGGCCCCGCGCCTCGGTCTCCCGGAACAGGTCGAGGCAGACCTCCAGCAGCGGTGAGGCGATGCCCGCCGAGCGCGCGGCCGCGGCGATCAGCTCGTTGTTGTAGCGCACGTCGGAAATCGCCGCCTGCACGGTGAAATCGCGGTCGGCGAGCTTGCGCGCCTTCATCCGTGAGACCGCGCTCGCCATCGGCCCGGCGTCGAGCACGCCCAGCAGGGTGGCCAGGTCGACGCCCTGACGATCGGCGAAGTGCACCGCCTCGGCCAGCCCGGTGACCATGGTGATCAGGAACAGGTTGACCGAGAGCTTCATCAGCATGCCGTTCGGCGCGGCACCGCAGTCGACCACCTCGTGGCACATCGGCGCCAGCAGCGGGCACACGCGGGCCGTGGCCGCCGGGTCACCGGCGAGCATGCCCACCAGCTGCCCCGATTCGGCGGGCTTGCGCGAACCGGAGACCGGCGCCTCGGCATAGGCGCCACCGGCCGCGCGGACGTCGGCTTCGAGGCCGCGCGAGTACTCCGGTGACGTGGTGCCCATGTGCACCACCACGCGGTCCGCCACCATCGCGGCGAACTCCGGAGTGCCCCGCCGCAGCACCGCGTCGATGGCGTCGCCGTCGGTGAGCATCAGGAACACCACCTCGGCCCGGCGGAACACCGCGGCCGGGCTGTCGAGCACCTCCGCCCCGGCTTCGCGCACCGGCGCGGTACGCGCGGCCGTGCGGTTCCACACCACCAGCGGGGTGCCCGCGCGCGCCAGGTTGCGCGCCATCGGCTGCCCCATCACCCCGAGTCCGAGAAAACCCGTGTCCATGCCGACCTCCCTATGACAGGTGTCATACTATGACAGCTGTCATGAAGGGTGGGAAGTCATGGACGGACGGCCACCGCGCGAGCGCATGGTCTACAGCGCGGCGCAACTGGTGCGGACCCGAGGCGTGGCCGCGACGGGCGTGCGGGACGTGGTCGAGCACGCCGGCGCGCCCCGCGGTTCGTTCCAGCACTACTTCCCCGGCGGCAAGGACCAGCTCGTCGGGGAAGCGCTGCTGTGGTCGGCCGAATTCGCCGCACAGCACGCTTCCGCGTACGCGAAGGCGCGGAAACCCACGCCCGCCGGCTTGTTCGCGCACCTGGCCAAGCAGTGGAAGGACGAGTTCAACCGCCGGGGCTTCGAACGCGGCTGCCCGGTGATGGCCACCGCCGCCGACCTCGCGGGCGGCGATTCGGCGGTCGTCGAACCACTGCGCGCCGCGCTGGAACGCTGGGAGCTGGCGGTCGCCGAGCAACTGGAACGAATGGACCTGCCCAAGCGCAGGGCCCGCAGGCTGGCGACGCTGATGATCAGCACGCTGGAAGGCGCCATCATGGCGGCCCGCGTCCGCCGGGACGTCGCCCCGCTGACGACCGTGGTCACCGAACTGGCACCACTGCTGGAGAACGCCGGGTAGGAGTCGCCCACCCAGGCATGGCGCGGCCTGGTTCCCGCTCCGGCGACGGGCGAAGCTCGATCCCGTGATGGAAACAACGAACCCCTACATCGGCATGTGGGTCACCGCGGACAACCACATCCGCCAGCAACTGCTGCCCGACGGCCGCTACGACGAAGCACGCGGGCGGCGGGCCAATGCCTACACCGGCCGTTACCAGGTCAACGGCACGCACATCGACTACCAGGACGACACCGGCTTCACCGCCGACGGCGAGTTCGACGGCGACGTGCTGCACCACGGCGGGTACGTGTTCTACCGCGAAGGCAGTCTCGCGCACCGGGCCGCCATCGCGGGCCGTCCGTGAACTAGGCGGCCTTCGGCGTCGTGGTCTTGGCGTCGGCCCGGTTGAGCCAGCTGTCGAACAGATCCCGGTATCGGTTGGCCCGCGGTGAGGTGTCGTCGCGCGGGATGTGCTCGTAGAACTCGAACGGCCGGATGCTGCCCGACTCGGTCCACTGCAGGTAGGCCAGGAACAGGTCCCCGTTGCCGAGGCGGAACCCGTGCACCACCGGCAGGCAGGCGTAGGTGCGCAGTTCGAGCCTGATCCGCCGGTGCGCCAGCTCCTCGGCCTCTTCCTCGGCCAGCGCCCGGATCCGCTCCTGGCTGCGGGCCGCCTCGTCGCGCCAGTGGTCGGGCAGCTCACCGTTGCCTTCGACGAACGCCGGGTCCAGGCTGTACAGCGTGATCCGCCAGTGCGCCGGCGCGTCGTGCCCGGTCACCCAGGGCGCGAGCTGCGGCCAGGTGGTGTTCAGCGTCAGGCCGAGCACCTCCAGCGTGCGCTCGCGGCGGCGGCCGGTCCGCGAAAGCCGTTTCACCGCCTCGATCACGGCGCCGACGTCGTCGACCACCTGCGTGTCCTGGCGTGGCCCGAGTTCCGCGCGCATCGTGCGCACCTGACGGCCGAGCTGGTAGACCGCCACGATGGCCACTTCGAGCATGATCGCCACGATCGCGGTCAGCGCCTCCACGTTCAGCTTCAGCACGTACCGCTCGAGCACCATCCTGGTCGGCTCGATCGTGTTCAGCACCAGGTAGACCGCGGTGAGCAGGGCCAGGGTGGTGGTCACCACCTCCCAGATCCGGCGGACCCTGGTCGACAGCGTGCCCGATTCCCTGTCCTTCGCCCGGCGGCGCCCGCGCTTCACAGCGATCAACTTCGCAGGGCGACCGCACTCGGCGCAACCACCGTTCGCGCTACGTCACACCGGGCTCACCGCGAGTCGATCGAGCCGGTCGAGGCGTGCTTCGGCCATGGTGCCGGGATCGGCCTCCAACTCGCGGAGCTGGTCCAGCACCGCGCGCAGCACCGGCGTGGCCAGCCCCAGCCGGTCTGCCTCGGACAGCACGGTCGCGTAGTGCGTGGTGACCTCGACCCGGCGCCGGCGCACGGCCAGATCCCGCCAGATCCCGCTGCGGTTCTTGGGTTGCGTGCGCAGCCAGGCGGTCAGCCTGGCGGTGGCCGCCGCCCGGTCCGCCGGATCGGCGCCGCGTGCGAAAGCGTCCGGGGTGAACGCGTCGAACGCCTCCAACCGCACGCCTAGCGCCGCGGCCACATCGAACACCTCTTCACCGAGCGCGCGGATGGTCGACGGGTGGCGGTCGATCAGGTCGGCCATCGCCTCGTCGGCCAGTGCGGTCGCGGCGAGCATCGCGCCGAAACCCGCCTTGGCCCACAGGAAGCCCTCGACGTTGTCACTGGCCTGCGCCGGACCCCACGCGCGCAGGTCCGCCACCAGTGACGACACCCGCGCGGATACCGGCTGCCCGCCCGGTTCGCCGATCACCAGCGCCCCGGCGCCACCGTCGGCGATGACACCGGGTTCGAGGCGGTCGGCGAAGATGTTGACAAACGCGGCGACGGTCCGCGGCCAGCCGATCCGCTCCGCCAGCACCGGCTCGTTGAACCCGTTCTGCACGGACACCACGTAACCGTCGTCGGCCAGCCTCGGCGCGATCCAGTCGGCGGCGCTCTCGGTCGCCTGCGCCTTCACCGCGAGCAGCACCCGCTCCAGCCGTCCGCCGAACTCCGGTGGTGTGACGGCCTCGACCGCGACCCGGTCCCTGGTCCCACCGCGTTCGATGGTCAGGCCGCCGTCGCGGATCGCCGCCACGTGCTCGGCGTCGTTGTCCACCACGGTGACCGGGTGCCCGGCCTTGGCCAGGTGGAAGGCGAGGGTGCCGCCGATGGCACCACCGCCGACCACCGCGTACGAGCCGCGGGTCATCCTGTCTGTCCTTTCTGGACGGTTTCGGGTGGCCAGAGCCGGGGCAGGTGCGCGGCGCCGGCACTGGAACCGCCGTCCACCCGCAACACCTCCCCGGTGATCCACGAGGCGTCCGCACCGGCGATCCAGCGGACCGCGCGGGCGATGTCGGCGGGCGTGCCGGGACGGCCGAGCGGATTGCCCGACACCGCCGCCGCGTAGTCCGGCGCCACCGGGTTCCGGTCGCTGTCGACGGCCACGAACCCGGGGCTCACCGCGTTGACGCGGATGCCGAGCGGCCCGAGTTCGAGCGCGGCCGCCCTGGTGGCCATCTCCAGCGCCGCCTTCGTACTGGCGTACGGGCCGCCACCGGGGCGGGCCCGCAGCGCGGCGCCGGACGAAATGTTCACCACCGACCCACCGCGATCCCCGGCCCGGCGCGCGAAGGCAGCCGTGGCCAGCACCGGCGCGCGGAGGTTGAGCGCGAACAGCGCGTCCCACGCGGCGGCGTCCACGTCGATCATGTCCAGCGAGGGGTACCGGCCCGCCGCGTTCACCAGTACGTCGACCGGTCCGTGGTGCTGCCACGCCCGCTCGACCACGTCTTCCGGTGCGCCCGGCTCGGTCAGGTCGGCGGTGATCGCGAAGCCCAGCGACGCCGGGATCAGCGAGCCGTCCAGATCGGCCAGGCTGAGCGTGGCGCCGGTGAACTCCTCGGCGATCGCCCGCCCGATCCCCCTGGCCGCGCCGGTGACCAGCACGTGCATCAGTCGAACTCCTTGTCCTTGGTCTCCGGCATGGTCAGGTAGACCACCAGCGAGATCAGCGCCGAACCGGAGACGTAGAGCCAGAGCAGGTCGCGCTGGCCGATGTCGTTGAGCCAGGTGGTCACGTACGGCGCGGTGCCGCCGAACAACGCCACGGCCAGCGCGTACGGCAGCGCGATGCCGGTGGCCCGCACCTCCGGCGGGAACTGCTCGGCCATGATCACCGCGCAGTTGGCCGAATACCCGAGCAGGAACAGCATCCCGGTCAGCTGCACCAGGAACACGCTGAGAAAGCTGTTGTCCAGCAGGTGCAGCATCGGCCACGACAGCAGCACGAAACCACCGGCGAACACCCCGAGCGTCGGCTTGCGGCCGAGCTTGTCCGAGACCAGCCCGGCGAACGGCAGCAGCACCACGAAGACCACCAGGCACAGGGTCTGCGAGAGCAGTGCCTGCGACAGCGGGATGCCGGTGGTGATGTTGGCGTAGGTGGGCAGGTAGTTGACCCAGATGTAGTAGGTCAGCGTGCCCGCGATGGTGATGCCGGCGACCCGCAGCGCGGCCCCCGGGTGCTCCTTGACCATCGCCTTGAGCGGATTGACCTTGCGGCTCGCCGCGGTTCTGGCGAAGGACTCGGTTTCCTCCACCGAGATCCGCAGCCACAGCCCGATCAGGCCGAGCAGCCCGCCGAGCACGAAGGCCACCCGCCAGCCCCAGTCGTGCAGCGCCCGCTCGTCCAAAGTGGACGTGGCAATGGTGCCGAGCAGCGAGGCGATCAGCACTCCGCCACCGACCGACACCTGCTGCCACGAACCGGCGAAGGCCCGGCGCCCCCGCGCCGCCGACTCGACCAGGAAGGCCGACGAGCTACCGAACTCACCACCCGCCGAGAAGCCCTGCAACAGCCGGGCGAGGAGCAGGATCACCGGTGCCAGCACGCCGATCGTGCCGTAGCTCGGGGTCAGCGCGATGACGAAGGACGCGCCCGCCATCAGCCCGACGGTCAGCGTGAGGCCCTTCTTGCGGCCGTGCCGGTCGGCGTAGGCACCGAGCACCGCCGCGCCGATCGGGCGCATCACGAAGCCGACGGCGAACACGGCCAAGGTGGACAGCAGCGCCACCGTCTCGTCGCCGCCGGGGAAGAACTCCACCGCGATGATCTTGGCGAAGATCGAGTACAGCGCCCAGTCCACCCATTCGACCGTGTTGCCGATGGTTCCGGCGACGATCGCCTTGCGCTGCCTGGCATTCAGTTTCGTGCCGCTGGTGTCCACTGTGGTCACGGCGTGCCTCCCGGGATGTCGCGCACGGCGGCGGCGAGGTCGGCGTGCGTGGTGAACCAGACGTCGCGATGGGCGCGGATGTGGTCGATCAGCTCGCGCAGCACGACCAGGCGGGAACGGTGGCCGATCACGTGCGGGTGCATCGTCAGCTGGAACACCCCGCCCGCGCGGTAGGCCGCGTCGAACTCGTCGGTCCAGATCTCCAGCACGTCGCGCGGCCGGGTGTAGGGCCGCACCGAGCCGTAGCGGTCCATGGTGAAGTACGGCGCGTCGTCCCTGATCCAGTCGACCGGGATCTCCACCAGGCCGGTCGGCTCACCTCGGGCGATGATCTCGTACGGCTCGTCGTCGGCCATCAGCGAGGAGTCGTAGGCAAAACCCAGCTCCCTGATGATGTCCAAAGTGGACGAGGAGAAGTCCCACGACGGTGTGCGGATGCCGACCGGTCGCGTGCCGGTCAGCTCGGCGAGGGTGTCCAGCGAACGGCGGACCAGCTCGCGTTCGTCCGCTTCGGACAGCAGCGTGTTGCGCTCGTGGATCCAGCCGTGCACGCCGATTTCGTGCGGACCGCTCGCGTAGTCCTTCGCCTCGGCCGGGTGCAGCAGCGCCGATACCGCGGGCATGAAGAAGGTGGCCGGGAGGCCGTGCTCGGCGAGCAGCTCCAGCACGCGCCCGGCGCCGACCCGCGCGCCGTACTCGCCCTGCGCGAGCCTGCCGGGGCTGGTTTCCCCGTCCCGCAACGGAATCGTCTCGTGATCGGAGTCGAAGGACAGCGCGACCGCGACGCGGGCGCCGCCGGGCCACGCCGCCGGGACGAGCCGCCGTCCGGCGCGCACCGCGTCGACGTGACCGCGCCAGGTCTGCTCCGGCCACTGCCATGGCTGGGGGTCCATACTTCCTCCGTGGGGATCAGTGCTGGGGTCGGTGTCGGGGTCACCGGGAACGGTCGACCCTGGTCCACGCGCGCTTGAGCGTGGCAAGGTGGAGGGTGACGTCGGAGGCGGTCAGGCCGGGCAGCCTGCCGATCACCTCGTCGGTGTAGCGGAACAGGTCGGCGGTGCTCGGCAGCACCATCTGGCCGACCAGGTTGAAGCGGCCGGTGGACGCGGCCAGGAACTTGGTGCCGGGATGCCGCGCCAGGCAGCGGCCCGCCTCGTTGAGCTTGCCGGGGTGGATCGACAGCCAGAGCATGAACTCCACCGCGTAGCCGAGCAGTCCCGGTTCGACCAGCGTGCGGAACTGGAGGCTGCCGGTGGCCACCAGCCGCTCCAGCGCCCTGGCCGCACTGGACTCGCTGCGCCCCAGTCGCCGGGCGATGGTGCTGACCGGGAGCCTGCCGTCGGCGGCCAGTTCCTCGGCGACCGCGCGTTCCAGCTCGCTCGGCCGCCGCGGCGGGGTGTTCCAGTCGTCGCGCTCGTACGGCGGCAGGTGCCCGGGTCGCAGGTCCTCGGCGGCTTCGGGCGGCAGCAGGCCGGTGTCCCACATCGGCGCGGTGGTGAAGGTGCGGATCACCGCGACGCTGTCGGTACCGGTGATCAGGCCGGCCCCCGGCAGGTCGGTGAACAGCAACCGGAGCAGTTCGTCGTTGTCGTGTGCGACGAAGTCGACGATCAGGTCGGCCGAGCCGGTGACCACGGCGAGGAACCGCGCCTCTGGACGGGCGGCCAGCTGCTCGGCCAGTTCCCAGCCCTTGCCCGGCCTGGCCTGCACACGCACCAGCATCGAGGACCCGGCCGCGGTGCGGTCCAGGTCGATCACGCCGACCACGTGCACCAGCCCGCGTTCGTGCAACGCGGCGAACCGGCGCTGCACGGTGGTCTCACTGGCCCCGGCCCAGCGCGCGATCGCACTCCACGGCGCCCGGCCGTTGAGCTGGAGCGCGCCGATGATGCGCCGGTCCAGTTCGTCGATCACCATGCGGGCAGACGGTAGGTACCGAGTTCGGGCCCGTCAACGCGGGAATCCTGCACCCTACCTGGTCAGCACGGTGGTTTCAGGCTCATCCAGCCCCACGTGCGCGGGAAAACCCCGCTGCCGGATCCCGTCAGTAACATCTCGAGATCGATGGCGAGATGATTGCCGGGCCGTATCGTATCGCTTATCGTATATGAAATTCCGGTCCTCCCGATGTCGTGAGGTGACGCCGTGTCCCCCACCGCCGACCCGACCACCACCGTGGTCGCCCGCGATTTCACCGACTTCCGCGCGGCGGTCTCGCAGTCGTTCGTCCCGTTGCGGGTGACCAGCGACCACAGCGACCAGTTCCGCGGGCGCATCCGCTCCTGCGGCGCCGACGACGTGCGGTTGTCCGAGGTGACCGCCTCGGCGCACGTGGTCGAGCGCACCCCGGAGCTGATCGCCATGGCCGACCGGCACTACTACAAGCTGAGCCTGATCCTGGCCGGGACCGGGCTGCTGGTGCAGGACGACCGGCAGGCTCTGCTGCGTCCCGGTGACGTCGCGCTCTACGACACGCACCGCCCGTACTCGCTGGTGTTCGAAGAGGACTTCCGCACGCTGGTGGTGATGTTCCCGCAGCGGCTGATCGATCTGCCCCGCGACCTGGTCGGCCAGCTCACCGCGGTCCGCATGTCCGGCAAGCGGGGCATGGGCAACGTGGTGGTGCCGTTCCTCGCCCAGCTCGGCACCAATCTCGACCAGCTCGGCGGACCGGCCGGGGTCCGGCTCGCGCACACCGCGGTGGACCTGCTCGCCACCCTGTTCGCCACCGAACTGGATCTCGCGCGCGCCACCGCCGGGCCGCACCACGAGCTGATGCGCCGGGTGCTCGCCTACATCGACGCGAACCTGTCCTCCACCGATCTCGGCCCGGCGCAGATCGCCGCCGAGCACTACATCTCCACCCGGCACCTGCACGGCTTGTTCCACGAGCAGGGCACCACGGTCTCCGGCTGGATCCGCACCCGGCGCCTGGAGCACTGCCGACGCGAACTGCTCGATCCCGTGCACGCCGCGCGTCCGGTCGCGGCCATCGCGGCCAAATGGGGCTTTGTCGACGCGCCGCACTTCAGTCGCGTGTTCAAGACCGAGTTCGGCTGCTCGCCGAGTGAACTACGACGCGGCTTGACCGTGAGCGACCGGTTCTTGCCGCCCAGCGCGTGACCGCTGGCCCTGGCCGGGCCGGCGACTCGACGATGACCGCATGCCCGGAACGCCAGAGGAACAGTGGCGCACCTATGACGAGTTCGCCGCCGGAATAGCCACCTACCGCCTGCCGGACGCGGACCTGTCCGGCCGCGAGCTGACCGTCGCGCTCGACGACGGCACCACGCTCGCGCTGCGGTTCGACGACGCGGAAACGGCCACCTGCAACGGGATCAAGGACCCGTACGACGCGGTGGCCGTGCGCGAAGACGTCTTCTTCGTGAATTTCCCGCGCACCAGCGTGGAAGGTGAAGCGCTCACCGTCGTCTTCTCCACGACCACGCATCGCGCGCTGGCCGTGCGGTCGGTCATCGGGGCCGAGGACGTCGAAGGAGTTCCCCGGGTTTCGCAGACGTTCTTCTCGGCCACCACCGACGCGGGACCGCCGTCCGGTGAAGCACCCGGGCCGTCGCGGGACCTGATCGGCAAGCGCAACCTCTACCGGTACAGCCCGGATCACCTGTACGAGCACGTGTACGTGTCCTCGCAACGCTACGCCTGGCAGTGCCTCGAAGGCGTGCAGCGCGGCCACGGCGACATGGACCTGTCGACGGTGTGGAAGTTCTCCGACGGGCTCTACCTGTTCTGCTTCCGCGAGTTCCGGATCGCGGTGGCCAGCGTGTGGCTGCACGACCTCGGTTACGGCCTGCGGACCACCGGCGTCTTCCTCGGCCTGACCGGTGACGGCCGGTCCGAGCACTCGCGGGCCGGCGGGCACATCTACCCGCTCGGCACCGTCGCCTATCCCGACGCGCAACCGGTTTGAAGGAGCTTGAATGTCCAATGTAGACATCATCGCGGCGCACTACGACGCCAGCGACCAAGGCGACCTGGCCGGCATGCTGGCCCCGCTCGGCCCGGAGACCACCTGGACCGAGGCCGCCGGTTTCCCCTACGCCGGAACGTATGTCGGCCCTGAGGAAGTCCGGGAGAACGTCTTCGACGCGATCGCGCGGGACTGGGACGACTACGCCTTCACCCTCACCGAACTGCTCGACGCGGGTGACGCGGTGGTCGGACTCGGTTCGTACCAAGGAAAGCACCGGGTGACCGGGCGCTCGTTCACCGCCCGCGTCGCGCACGTGTGGAAGTTCGACGGCGGCAAGCTCACGAGCTTCGAGCAGATCGTCGACTCCGCCCCGGTGGTCCGCGCGGCCGGGGAGCGGTGATGCGGCGCCTGGGTGCGGTGGCGGCCGTGGTCCTGCTGACCGCCACGGGCTGCGCGGGCGCGGAAAGTGGTTCCGGCGGGCCGATCGTGGTCGGTTCGGTCAACGCGCTCAGTGGTGCGGCCACCTTTCCCGAGGCCTCGCAGGCGGCGAAGGCGGTGTTCGACGCGGCCAACGCCAGTGGCGGGGTGAACGGCAGGCAGATCGAATACAAGGCGCTCGACGACAAGGGTGATCCGGCGGCGGCCGCGGCGGCCGCACGCGAGATCGTCGGCGGTGACGAGGCGGTGGCGCTGGTCGGTTCCTCCAGCCTGATCGAGTGCGAGATCAACGCCGAGTACTACGAGCAGCAGAAGATCCTGTCCATGTCCGGCATCGGCGTGGATCCGGCGTGCTTCTCCAGTCCCAACATCGCGCCGGTCAACGTGGGACCGTACCACGACATGACGCTGAGCCTGCTCTACGGCTCCGAGGAACTGGGGCTGACCGACATCTGCGCGCTGCTGGAGATCGCGGGCAACACGCTGCCGTCCTACCAGGCGGCGATCGACGAATGGTCGGCGATCACCGGCAAGAAGCTCAAGTACCTCGACGCCACCGTGCCCTACGGCGGTTCCGACTACACCTCCTACATCGTCAAGGCGCGCAACGCGGGCTGCAAGGCGATCACGGTGAACCCGGTCGAGCCGGATTCGATCGGGCAGCTCAAGGCCGCGCAGGCGCAGGGCTGGACCGACGTCACCTGGCTGTTGCTGACCAGCGTCTACAGCGAGAACTACGCCAAGGCCATCTCCAACGCCGGTGCCGGGGTGTACGTGCCCGCCGAGTTCTACCCGTTCACCGACGCCGGAAGCCCGCAGAACAAGGACTGGCGCGAACTGATGACCAAGAACGGGATCCCGCTGACCTCGTTCAGCCAGGGCGGTTACCTGGCGGCGAAGTACTTCCTCGACGTGGTCCGCGGCATCAGCGGCGACGTCACCCGCGAGTCGGTGACCAAGGCGCTGCGCGAGATGCGGCCGATCAGCGATCCGATGGTCGGCACGCCATACGTGTTCGGACCGGGCGAAACCCACCACGGCAACACCGCGGGCTGGCCGATCAAGCTCAGCTCCGGCACCAACCGCTGGGAACTGGCAGCCGACGACTGGCTGCGCATCCCCGCGCGAAACTAGGAGGCTCACGATGCTGCAGGGCGCACTCGCCGGCCTGGCCGCGGGCGGGCTGTACGCGGTGCTCGCGGTCTGCCTGACGTTGATGTCGCGGCTGGTGCGGGTGGTCAACTTCGCCCAGTCCGCGACCGGCATGTTCGGCTGTTACGTGGCCGTGTTCCTGTCCGTCCAGTTCGGACTTCCGACGTGGCCGGCCACGGTGGCGGGCATCGTGCTGGGCGGGCTGCTCAGCGCACTGCTCGGCTGGATCATCTCCACCTGGCTCGCCGAGGCGGACACCGGCACCCGGTCGGCGGTCACCGTGGCGGTGCTGCTCCTGCTGATCTCGTTGTCGTTCATCCTGTTCGGCAACAAGCCGCAGCCGTTCCACCCGATCCTGGACGGACCGGCGCTGACCGTCGGCGGCGTGGTGATCAGCCAGGTCACCGTGGTCACCGTGCTGCTGGCCGCGCTGGTCGCGGTGGCCAGCAGGCTGGTGCTGAGCCGGACCTCCGCCGGGGTCGAGCTGCGGGCGCTGTCCGAACGCCCGACCACCGCCGAACTGCTGGGCATTCCGGCGAAACGGCTCAGCGTCGCGGTGTGGGCGGCCACCGGCGTGGTGAGCACGCTGGTGGTGTCGATCGTGGCGCCGTCTCAGTCCAACGACGCGACCTCGCTGGCGATGCTGGTGGTGCCCGCGGCCGCGGCGGCGCTGCTGGGCGGGTTCCGGCGGCTCGACCTGGCGGTGGCCGGTGGCCTGGTGCTCGGTCTGGTACAGGGCGCCGCCGCGCAGGTCGACGGATTGTCGGTGGCGCGGTACTTCCTGCCGTTCGCCGTGATCGTGGCGCTGCTGCTGTGGTCGCAGCGCAAGGAGGTGTGGGATGCGGCTCGTTGAACGCGCGCTGCCGTTCGCGGTGGCCGCGGTGGCCGTCGCGGTCGGGTACGCGCTGAGCGTCGGGCTCGACGGCTACTTCGTCTACCTGGGCATGAGCGCGATCGTCGCGGGGATCTCGTTGCTCGGGCTCGGGGTGGTCACCGGCAGCGCGGGCATGATCTCGTTGTGCCAGCTGACCTTCGGCGCGGTCGGCGCCTGGGTGGTCTCGGCGTTGAACGCGGCCGGAGCACCCGGCGGGTTCCTGGTGTGGCTGCTGCTCGGCGGGCTCGCCGCCGGGTTGGTCGGGGTGCTGGTCGGGCTCCCGGCGTTGCGGTTGCGCGGGATCAACCTCGCCGCGGTCACCCTCGGCCTTGCCGCCGCGGCCGACCTCACCCTGGTGCAGCTCCAGTTCCCCGGCGTCGCTTCGGGCCTCTCGGTCGATCGCCCCGACGCCTTTGCGGACGACCGGTCGTACTTTTTGCTTGCCGTGGTGGTCCTGGTGCTCTGCTGCCTGGCGGTGCACTTCCTGCGGCGCGGACGCTGGGGCAGCGGCTGGCAGGCGGTGGCCTTCTCCGAACGCGGGACGGCGGCGGCCGGGGCGAGCGTGCGCACCTCGAAGCTGACGGCGTTCGCGGTGAGCGCCACGCTCGGCGGTATCAGCGGCGGCCTGCTCACCGGTCAGGTCGGGCTGGCGTTCCCGGCCAGCTTCACCGCGATCCAGTCGCTCGCGCTGTACGTGCTGGCGATCATGTCCGGTGCGCACCTGATCGACATGGCGGTGTTCGGTGCCGTGCTCTGGGTCGGCGTGCCGGAACTGCTCAAACGCTGGGGAATCCCGCAGGACTGGGGTTTCGTGGTGTTCGGCCTGCTCGGCATCCAGGCGCTGACCAGCGGCGGAAACCTCGGCACCGCGGTGCGCCGACTGTGGTACCGACGCTCCGGTACCCCCACCAAACTCGACCTGACCGACAACCTGACCACCCCCGAACCGGTCTCGCCAGGCCCGCCGATACTGGTGGTGCGGGAGCTGAGCGTCCGTTTCGGCGAGGTCACCGCCCTGTCCTCAGTGGACATCGAAGTCCCGGAACACGGCGTACTGGGCGTGATCGGCCCGAACGGCGCGGGAAAGTCCACCCTGGTCGACGCGATCAGCGGCTTCCTGACAAACGCCGAGGGCAGCGTCGAACTGGACGGCAGACCCTTGACCGGCTCACCGTCGAAGCGAGCACGGGCCGGGCTGCGCCGCACGTTCCAGCAGGACCGCGTGCCACCGGGCTTACGCGTGGAGTCGTACTTGCGGTTCGTGGCCAGGCGGCGGCTCAGCTCCGCCGAGATCGCCGACGCACTGGACTTCTTCGGCTGCCCTCCCGCACGCACGCCACTGTCCCAAGTGGACGCCGGGGCCCGCAGGCTGGTCGAAGTGGTCGGGCACCTGCTGGCCAGGCCGCGGGTGCTGCTGCTCGACGAACCGGCGGCCGGTTTGCCGCACTCCGAGCACGTGGCCTTCGGGGAACGCCTGCGGCAGGTGCCGGCGCGGTTCGGTGTGTCGGTCCTGCTCATCGAGCACGATCTCGAGCTGGTGCGCTCGGTGTGCGACACGATCACCGTGCTCGACTTCGGCCGGGTGCTGGCGGCCGGACCGCAGGCCGAGGTACTGGCCGATCCGGCGGTGCTCAAGGCGTACATGGGTGAAACGGAGCTGCTGTGAACGCTTTGCGGGTAACGAACCTGACGGTCACGCGGGGCGCGGGCCCGGTGATCTCCGAGGTGGGCTTCACCCTGGAGCCGGGGCACATCACCGCCCTCGTCGGCCCGAACGGTGCCGGGAAAACAAGCCTGCTCGAGGCCATCTCCGGCGTGGTGCCAGCAACTTCCGGCACCGTCCACATCGGAGCCGACGACGTCACCAAGCAGTCCAGGGTAGCCCGCGCCAGACGCGGCCTGGCCCACATCGAGCAGGGCCGCGCGGTGTTCGGCGGACTCACCGTGCTGGAGAACCTGATGCTCACCGCACGCACCCGCCCCCGCGCGGACGAACTGTTCGGCGTCTTCCCGGAACTCGCCAAACGCCGCGACTCCCCCGCCGCCCTGCTCAGCGGCGGCGAACAGCAGATGGTCGTCCTGGCCCGCGCGTTCGCCGCCCGCCCGTCCTTCCTGCTGATCGACGAAATGTCACTGGGCCTGGCCCCGGTCGTGTTCACCCGCCTGCTCCCCATGGTCACCCGCTTCGCCGCGGAAGGCGCCGCAATCCTGTTGGTGGAGCAGTTCACCCACCTGGCCCTCGGCGTCGCACGCGACGCACTGGTCGTCTCCTCCGGCCGAGTCACCTACTCCGGCGACGCCGCCACCCTGCTCGACTCCCCCGACACCCTGCACACCGCCTACCTCGGCGGCTCGTAACACGCACCCAAAAGCACAACCAGCCCGGACCTTCCACGCCTCGGTCCACACCTACATCCCAGCCCGCTCGAACGCCAACGTAGGCAGATCCACCACATGCGCTCCCCCGTCCGCCACCACCACCGCACCGGTTACATACGAAGACTCGGACGACCCCAGAAACCGCACAATGGAAGCGATTTCCTCCGGCTCCGCGGCTCGGCGCAACGGCACTTCCTCCGTGACCCGCCGATATCCCTCCGCATGACCACCCTCGAACCCCGCCGCGGCAGCGAACTGGTCCATCTCACCGTCCGCCATCGGCGTGCGCACCCAACCAGGGCAGACCGCGTTCGCCCGCACCCCGCGCGGACCGTAGTCCCTGGCGATCGTCCGGGTCAGGCCGATCAGAGCGTGCTTGGCCACGGTGTACCCCGCCACGTTCGGCCCGGCGAACAATCCCGCCAGCGACGAGACGATCACCACCTGGCCACCACTTTCCACCAACAATGGCAACGTGGCCCGGCAGAACACAAACGCACTGGACAAATTGGACCGCAGCGCCAGCTCCCATTCCTCGTCACCGGTGTCGGTCACCGACGACAACCCGTGCCCGCCCGCGTTCGCCACCACCACGTCCAGCCTGCCGAACCGGCCGATGATCTCCGCGGCCGCGCTCTCCGCATCGGACCGGTCGCTGGCGTCGCAGGCGATCACGTGCGCTCCGGTCTCCGCGGCCACCGCCTCCAACGGCGCGCGGCGCCTGCCGAGCACCACCACCCGCGCGCCCTCGGACGAATACCGCCGGGCCACCGCCGCGCCGATGCCGGTACCGCCACCCGTGATCGCGACTACCTTGCCGTCCAACTGAAAGTCCTTTCTAGGCGGGAAAACCGGACCGCGCGGACACGCCGAAATCGGCGAGCACGGCCTGGCCGTTGATCGTCCGCGACCGCGCGGAAGCCAGGAACAACACTTGCGACGCGACGTCTTCGGGCGCCTGCACCGGGAACGCCGGCGAGTCGAGCGCCGTGCCGAGATCGGTGCGTGCCATCGGAGTGTCCACAACGGACGGGCACACGCAGTTGACCCGCACCCCGGGCAGGTCGACCGAAAGGGCTCTGGTCAACGCGACCACCGCACCCTTCGACGCACAATAGGGCGCCATACCCGGTGCACTGGTGAAGGCGGAGTCGCTGGCCAGGAGCACCACCGCGCCACCGGCCGCGGTCAGCCACGGGGCCGCGTGCTTGACCAGCAGGAACTGCCCGGTGACGTTGACCGCGAGCACCGCGCCGAACGCCTCGGCCGAAGTCGCGGCGAGCTGGGTGCCGACCGGACCGGAGATCCCGGCGCAGCCGACGGCCACGTCGAGCCCGCCGAACCGCCCGGTCACCGCTTCCACCGCGGCGGCCACGGACGCCTCATCAGTCACGTCCGCGCGCGCAGCCAGGCAATCGCCGCCCAACTCCGGCACCGGGGATCGATCCACCGCGCCGACCAGCGCCCCTTCCGCCAGGAGCGCCCGCACGCAGGCCAGTCCGATGCCGGAGGCCGCGCCCGTCACCAGCACGACCTTGCCCGCGAGATCCAGTCGCATGACGTCATCCTGGGCGGCCGACCACGCCGGACGGTTGGCCGTCAGTGCACCCTTCTTGTCCGCGACCGCACGACGCCCGGGAGAGCGTTCCGCCAAGGCCGCATCGGAGCCGAAACTCGACGCCACCCGCTGCCACGACGACCGAGGACCGATCCATGCCTGAGCTGACTCTGTCCGACACCTCCACCTGGCTGCCGCTCGACGGCCTCGCGCCCGGGTTCGACGCGAACAAGGCACCGACCGTCGGCGACCTCCACGACCGCTCGTACGAGCTGACCTGCGCCGACGGCACCACCTTCGGCGCGTCGTTCACCGGCACCCGGATCGAGTGGCGCTACCACGGTTCCGGCACCGACCGGTGCGAGACCTTCCTCGTCGACGACGAGCTGTACTACGTGCAGTTCCACCCGCGCGCCCACCAGGAAGAAGCCTTCACCCTGCTGCTCGACCTGCGCCAGGGCCGCGCGCTGCTGGTGCTCAGCCGGATCGGTGACACCTCGCCGCGGGTCACCCAGACCTTCCTGCCCGCCACCATCGCCGGGCTCGAAGCCCGCGGGGAACCGCTCGCGCCGAGCACCTCGCTGGTCGGCCGCCGGGTGCTGTGGGTGTACAGCACGGCCCACGCCTACGAGCACGTGTACCTCAGCCCGCACTGGTACACCTGGCAGTGCCTGGCCGGTCCGGAGAAGGGACTCGCCGACACCGACGAGAACTCGGTGTACGAACTGCGGCCGGGCATCTACGTGTTCACCTGGCGCGAGAAGGTGATCCCGTGTGCTTCGGTGACCGTTGCCGACCACCGCGACGCCAGGAACCTGCGCTCACACGGTGTCCTGTTCGGACTGGACTCGACCGGGAAGACGCCGACCCACTTCACCTTCGGCGCGCACGGCAGGCTGCTCAGCACCACCGTGCACCCGGAAACCTTCGACCCGGCGCGCTGAACCGTGGCCGCCGACCTGATCATCACCAACGCCACGGTGTACACAGTGGACCCGGCACGGCCGTGGGCGTCCGCGCTGGCGGTCAAGGACGGCCGGGTCCTCTCGCTGGAGGACCTCGACCGCGGACCGAAGACCGAGGTGCTCGACCTCGACGGCGCGTTCGTCCTGCCCGGCCTGGTCGACGTGCACAACCACCACGCACTGGCCGGGCGCGCTGCCCTGTTCGAACTCGGCTTCGGCGCGGACGCGGGCTTCGAGAACATCCTCGCCGCGGTCCGCGCGCGAGCCGAAACCCTGGGGCCCGACGAGTGGGTGGTCGGCGGCGCCTGGGCGTCCACTTTGATCGGAACACTCTCGCGAACCTCGGCACGACTGGCGCTCGACGAGGCGGCGGGCGGCCGTCCGGTCTCGCTCGCCGACGACAGCAGGCACAACCGCTGGGTCAGCACGCGGGCGCTCGAACTGGCCGGGATCACCGGCGCGACAACGGATCCAGCCGGCGGCGAGATCGTCAGGGACAGCGACGGCGCGCCGACCGGGCTCCTGCTCGAAGCCGCCGGTGTGCCGGTCGAGCACGCGCTGCGCGCCACCCGGACGCTCACCGACGAGCAGCACGCGGCCGCGTCCCGGCACGGCATCGGCACCCTGCACTCGTACGGCGTCACCGCGTTCCAGGACGCCGGGGTCTCCGCCGACATCCTGCGCGCGTTGAAGTCCCTCGACAACGCGGGCGAGCTGCACGCGTGGGTGGTGTCGTCACTGCTGATCAACGACCCGATCTTCGGCTTCGACCCGATCGGCGCGCCGCTGCTGGAAGTGGCCGAAGAATATCGCACCGAACACCACCGGCCCGACTTCGTGAAGATCTTCCTCGACGGCGTGCCACCGACGCGCACCGCGGCCTTCCTGGAGCCGTACCTGCCCGACGACGCGCACGGCGCGTGCCATCTCGGCGCCACCACAATGCCCGCCGGAGAACTGGCCGGCTGGCTGCGTACGGCGGCCGAAGCCGGGTTGTCGGCCAAGGTCCACTGCACCGGCGACGCTTCCGTCCGCGTGACGCTGGACGCCGTCGAGAAGGTGCGGGCCGCGGGCTTCACCGAGGCCCGATTCCAGGTGGCGCACGGCCAGTTCGTGCATCCGGACGACGTGCCGCGGTTCGCCGCGCTGGGCGTCGCGGCCGACATCTCGCCGTTCCTCTGGGTGCCCGGGGTCATTCCGGCCGCCGTCGCCGAAGTGCTGCCGCCCGAGCGGGCCGCGCGCATGCAGCCCAACCGCGACCTCCTGGACAGCGGCGCGCTGGTGGCGGGTGGCTCCGACTGGCCGGTGAGCGAGTCGCCGAACGCCTGGGAGGGCATCCAGGGCCTGGTCACCCGCCGGGATCCGACGGGAATCCATCCCGGCGCGTTGTGGCCGGAGCAGGCGATCTCGCTGACCGAAGCGATCGAATGCTTCACCTTGGCCGGTGCCCGCGCGATGGGACTGGACGAGGTCACCGGCTCGCTGACGCCGGGGAAGTCGGCCGACTTCCTGGTGCTCGACCGCGATCCCTTCCGGACCGAACCGGACCGGATCGCCCGCACGAAGGCGGTCGAGACCTGGTTCGCCGGGCGCCGGGTGTTCCAGCGCGACTGAACGTTGTCATCAGCCGAGCATGAACCTCGCAGCCTGCTCACCGACGAGCACCGCGGGCGCGTTGGTGTTGCCGGTGGTCACCGTCGGCAGCACCGAGGCGTCGGCGATCCGCAGGCCCTCCAGGCCGTGCACCCGCAGTTCCGGGTCGACCACGGCGGTTTCGCCGGTGCCCATCCGGCAGGTGCCGACCTGGTGGTGGTACGTGATCGCGGTCCGCCGCACGTACTCGCGCACGTCGGCGCCCGGCTCCGGATACAGCTCGCGGGCACCCCACTCGTCCGCCAGCGCGGGCGCGCGGCCGATCTCGCGGCACTGCTCCACCGAGGCGACCAGGCTCTCGAAGTCGGCGGGATCGGCGAGCGCGGCGAGATCGATCAGCAACTCGTCACCGGGATCCGGCCCGGACAGCTTCAGGCTGCCCCGGCTGCGTGGCGAGACCATGCCCGCCATCAGCGAGAACCCGGTCTCCGGACCGGTCATCCACGACTCGTACATCGGCACGCTGAAGTGGATCGGCTGCGTGTCGGGCACCGCCATACCGGGACGGCTGCGCCAGAACAGGTGTGTCTGGGTGACCGACCGGCCGGGTGCGGGCGGCTCCACCTCACGCCGGTCAGTGGCGAAGATGACCGGAGACAGCAGATGGTCGTGCAGGTTACGGCCCACGCCCGGCAGGTCCGCGACCACGTCGATGCCGAGCGCGGTCAGCTCGTCCGCCGGGCCGACGCCGCTGCGCAGCAGGATCGCGGGCGAGGCCAGCGCACCGGCCGCGAGCACCACCTCATCGGCGAACACCCGCTCCAGCCGGCCGTCGATCTCCGCGAGCACGCCGGTCACCCGGGTGCCGTCGAACAGCAGCCGGTGCACCAATGCTCCCGTGTGGACGGTCAGTTGCCCGGCGATCGGCTTGGCGTAGGCGATCCAGGTGTTCAGCCGTCGGCCGTCGCGCAAGGTGATCCGCTGCACCGACACCCCGTCCAGCCGCTCGCCGTTGTAGTCGGGGTTGAACTCCAGGCCGATCTGCACCGCGGCTTCCACAATGGACTGCTGGATCGGGTGCAGCGGCTCGTTCGGCACCACGTCGAGCAGGTCCCCTTCGATCCGCTCGAACACCGGGCGCACGTCGTGCCACCGCCAGCCGGGCACCGCCCAGCCGTCGTAGTCGGCGGGCGCGCCGCGCACCCAGATCATCGCGTTCAGCGCGTGGGAACCGCCGAGCACCTTGCCGCGCGGCAGGTGCAGCCGCCGGTTCGCCGCGTGCGGCTGCGGCACGGTGTAGTGGTCCCAGTCCTCGGGACTGTGCCACAGTTCCCCGGCCCGCGAGGGGTCGTGGATGGCCGGATTGCCGTCCGGCCCGCCCGCTTCGAGCAGCCGCACCGCCGCACCCGCGTCGGCCAGCCTCCTGGCCACCACCGAACCGGCCGAACCCGCACCCACCACGATCACGTCCATTGCCCCAGTCTCACCAGCGACGCGCCCATAACGGACGGCCCAGCGGATTCGGTTCGCTGGCCGACAACCGGCGTGCCCTGGCGAACAAGACCGGGGCCAGCCCGGCGCCCGATACTCGGGGCGCACACCGGCCGAGGAGGAGCTGACGATGGCCACACGCCTGTTCATCGACGGACAGTGGACCGCCGCCGGCGGCGGGTCCCTGCCGACGCGGGATCCGGCCACCGGCACCGTGATCGAAGAGGTCGGCACCGCTTCGGCGGCCGACGTGGACGCCGCGGTCGATGCCGCCCGGCGCGCGCTGTCCGACCCGGCGTGGGCCGGGCTGCTCCCGGTTCAGCGGGCCGCCCTGCTGTTCCGCCTCGCGGAACTGGTCGAACGGCACCACGAGGAGCTGGCCGAGCTGGAGACCCGCGACCAGGGCCAGCCGATCGGCGTCTCCCGGCAGGTCAGCGTGACCGGCGCGGCCGAGCACCTGCGTTACTTCGCCGGCTGGGTGACCAAGATCCAGGGCACCACCAACCCGGTGTCCTTCCCGGACACGCTGCACTACACCCGCCGCGAGCCGGTCGGGGTGAACGCGCTGATCACGCCGTGGAACTTCCCGCTGATGATCCTGGTCTGGAAGCTCGCGCCCGCGCTGGCCACCGGCAACACCGTGGTGATCAAGCCGAGCGAGGTCACCCCGCTGACCAGCATCCGGCTGGTGGAGCTGGTGGCCGGGGCCGGGTTCCCGCCGGGCGTGGTCAACCTGGTCACCGGGGGCGGCGAGGTGGGTGCGCTGCTCAGCGGCCACCACGGCGTCGACCACCTGTCCTACACCGGCTCGACCGCGGTCGGGAAGCTGATCACCGCGGCCAGCGCGCGGTCCAACCTCAAGCGGCTCACCCTGGAACTCGGTGGAAAGGCCCCCAGCATCATCGCCGCGGACGCCGACATCGACGCCGCCGTGGCCGGGAACCTCGCGGGCGCCACGCTGAACAGCGGGCAGGTCTGTGCCGCGTACACGCGCTTCTTCGTCGACCGCAAGCGCGAGCAGGAGTTCGTCGACAAGCTGGCGGCCGGGCTCGACGGCCTGAAGATCGGGCCGGGCCTCGACGAGTCGACGCAGGTGGGCCCGCTGGTCTCGGCGAAGCACCGCGATCACGTGGACTCCCTCGTCTCGACCGGCCGCGAGCAGGGTGCCGAGCTGGTCACCGGCGGGCGCGTGGTCGACGGCGACGGCTACTTCTACGCCCCCACGCTGTTCGCCGGGACCACCGACGAGATGACGATCATGCGCGAGGAGATCTTCGGCCCGGTCCTCGCGGTCACCCCGTACGACGAAGGCGACGAGCTGCTCGCGCGGGCCAACGACACCGAGTACGGGCTGGCCGCCACGGTGTGGACCCGCGACATCGGCACCGCGCAGCGGTTCGCCAACGGCCTGCGCGCGGGCGCGGTTTTTGTGAACATGCCGTCGATCCCGGACATGGCCGCGCCGTGGGGCGGGTACAAGGCGTCGGGCTGGGGCCGGGAGATGGGGCCGTGGGCGATCGACGCCTACACCGAGACCAAATCCGTCTGGCTGCACTACTGAGCGGTCCGCACCGCTGAGCAGTGCGCCGCGGATCGTATACCTTCTGAGATATGTTCTTTGTTCAGTCAGGACCACGCCTATGACCAGCACCGATCCCGGCATTTCCCGGCCGGGCAAGATCATCGCGCTGCACCTGAACTACCCGTCGCGGGCAGCGCAGCGCGGCCGCGGCCCGGCCCAGCCGTCGTACTTCCTCAAGCCGCCGACCTCGGTGGCTGCCGGCGGGGCACCGCTCCCCCGGCCCGCCGGGACCGAACTGCTGGCTTTCGAGGGCGAAATCGCGCTGGTCATCGGGGAAGTCGCGCGCCACGTCAGTCCGGAGAACGGCTGGTCGTTCGTGTCCGGGGTGACCGCGGCCAACGACTTCGGCCTGTACGACCTGCGGTACGCGGACAGGGGCTCCAACCTGCGGTCGAAGGGCGGCGACGGGTTCACCCCGCTCGGGCCCGCGGTGCTGCCCGCCGACGCCGTCGACCCGGCCGCACTGCGCGTGCGCACCTGGGTCAACGGTGAACTGGCGCAGGAGGACACCACCGCGGACCTGCTGTTCGACTTCGGCAGGCTGGTCGCGGACCTGTCGCAGCTGATCACCCTCGAACCCGGGGACGTCATCCTGACCGGCACGCCGGCGGGTGCCTCGGTGGTCGTGCCCGGCGATGTGGTGGAGGTCGAAGTCGATGGTTCCGGCCTGTCGACCGGCAGGCTGGTCACCCCGATCACCGAGGGCACTGTCCACTTCGGATCGTTCGGCGCCCGGCCCAGAGTGGACGCGAAGCAACGTGCGGAAGCGTACGGAGAGCCCGGTTTTGTGCTCACCGAGGAACTCAAGGCAAAACTGACCAGCGTGGGCACGGCTACGCTGTCGGCCCAGTTGCGCAAGCGCGGTTACAACGACGTGTCCATCGACGGCGTCACCTCGACACGGCCCGGCGCGAAGCTGGTCGGGCGGGCGAAGACGTTGCGCTACATACCTTTCCGCGAGGATCTGTTCCGCGCGCACGGTGGCGGGTACAACGCGCAGAAACGCGCCTTCGACGCGCTCGGGCCGGGTGACGTGCTGGTGATGGAGGCACGTGGCGAGACCGGAACCGGCACGGTCGGCGACATTCTCGCCCTGCGCGCCCAGGTCCGCGGCGCGGCGGGCATCGTCACCGACGGCGGTGTGCGGGACGTGGCCGCGGTGGCCGCGCTCGACATCCCGACCTACCACTCCGGCGCGCATCCCGCGGTGCTCGGCAGGCGCCACGTGCCGTGGGACACCGACCTCACGATCGCCTGCGGCGGCGCGTCGGTGCAGCCCGGCGATGTGATCGTCGGCGACGACGACGGCGTCCTGGTCATCCCGCCGCCACTGGCCGAAGAGGTCGCCGACGCGGCGATCGAGCAGGAGCGGCAGGAAACCTTCATCGCGGAACAGGTCGCCGCCGGGGAATGCGTGGACGGGCTGTACCCGATGAACGACGAGTGGCAGGGGAGGTACGCCGCATGGCTGGCGACGCGATGAACTCGGCAAACGCGACGACCATGAGCAAGTCGCAGATCGCCTACCACTGGATCAAGGCACGCATCAGCGACGGCACCTTCTCCCCCGGCTACCGCCTGGTGCTCGGCCAGCTCGCGCAGGAACTCGGGGTCAGCCCGGTGCCCATCCGCGAGGCGATCCGGCTGCTCGAAGCCGAAGGCCTGGTGACCTTCGAACGCAACGTCGGCGCGCAGGTGGCGATGGTCGACGAGAGCGAGTACCAGCACACGATGCAAACGCTCGCGCTGGTCGAGGGCTACGCCGCCGCACTCGCCGCGCCGACCCTGACCACCGAGGCGCTGGCCAGGGCGAAGGAACTGAACGAGGAGCTGACCGCCTGCCTGGCGGACTTCCAGCCGTCCCGGTTCACCGCGCTGAACCGCGAGTTCCACACCGTGCTGTTCGGCACCTGCCCCAATCCGCAGGTGCTCGAACTGGTCAACCGCGGCTGGAACCGGCTCAGCGGGCTGCGCACCTCGACCTTCAGCTTCGTGCCCGGCCGTGCCCACGAATCGGTGGCCGAGCACAACAGGATCCTCGAGCTGCTCGACCGCGGCGCGCCCGCGGCGGAGATCGAAACGGCCGTGCGCGAGCACCGGCTGGCCACCCTGGGCGCGTTCATGGCGTACCAGGCGGGCCGCCACTGAACTGCCACAGCAGAAAGGGAAACCCATGCGATTCCGCTCGGATCCGCAGGCCATCAGGGGCTCCATCGCGCCGCTGATGACCCCGTTCACCGCCGACGGCGCCCTCGACCACGAAGGGCTGGCGAGCCTGGTGCGCTGGCAGCTCGCGGCGGGCTCGCACGGGATCTCGATCGGCGGTTCCACCGGGGAGCCCGGCGCGCAGACCGTGGCCGAGCGCGCCGAGGCCATCCGCACGGTGATCGGTGCGGTCGCCGACCGGGTGCCGGTGGTGCCCGGCACCGGCTCGGCGAAGCTCGACGAAACCCTCGAACTCACCGCCGCCGCGCACGAAGCGGGCGCCGACGCCGCGCTGATCATCACCCCGTACTACGCGCGGCCCACCCAGGAAGCGCTCTACACCTGGTACCGCACGGTCGCGCGCGAGTTCCCGGACCTGCCGATCGTCGCCTACAACGTGCCGAGCCGGACGTCGGTGGACATCGCACCGGAGACGGTGGCACGGCTCTTCCGCGAGGTGGACAACTTCGTCGGCGTCAAGGAGACCACAAAGGACTTCGAGCACTTCTCCCGCGTACTGCACCTGTGCGGGCCGGAACTGCTGGTGTGGTCCGGGATCGAACTGCTGTGCCTGCCGCTGCTCGCCCTCGGCGGCGCCGGTTCTGTCAGTGCCACGGCCAATCTCGCGCCCGCCGCGTGCGCGGAGATGTACGAGGCGTGGCAGGCGGGCGACTTCGACCGCGCCAGGGAAATCCACTACGGCCTGCACCCGCTGGTCGACCTGCTGTTCGTGGAGACCAATCCGGCGCCGGGCAAGTGGGTGCTCGAACACCGCGGGCTGATCGGCTCCGGTTACGTGCGCCCGCCGCTGATCACCCCGACCGAACCCGGGATCGCCCGGATCAAGGACCTGCTGGCGCAGGGCGAAAGCTATCTCACCGCGGTGGAGGGCGAGTAGGCATGGCGAAGCACCACGTTCCGGACGACCTGCCGTCGAAGATCCAGCACTACATCGGCGGCGAACTGGTGGACAGCGTCTCCGGCAAGACCTTCGACGTGCTCGACCCGGTGTCGAACCGGACCTACGTGACCGCGGCCGCCGGTCAGGCCGAGGACGTCGACCGGGCGGTCGCCGCCGCGCGCCGGGCGTTCACCGACGGCCCGTGGCCGGGCCTGCTGCCGCGGGCGCGGGCCCGGGTGCTGAACAAGATCGCCGACGCGGTCGAGGCACAGGACCGGCGGCTGGCGGAGTTGGAAACCTTCGACACCGGCCTGCCGATCACCCAGGCGCTGGGCCAGGCACAGCGCGCGGCGGAGAACTTCCGCTTCTTCGCCGACCTCATCGTGGCGCAGGCCGACGACACCTACCGCGTGCCGGGGCGGCAGGTGAACTACGTGCACCGCAAGCCGATCGGGGTGGCCGGGCTGATCACCCCGTGGAACACGCCGTTCATGCTGGAGAGCTGGAAACTGGCGCCCGCGCTGGCTTCCGGCTGCACGGTGGTGCTCAAGCCCGCCGAGTTCACCCCGCTCTCGGCCAGCCTGTGGGCCGGGATCTTCCGCGACGCCGGCCTGCCGGACGGCGTGTTCAACCTGGTCAACGGGTTCGGTGAGGAAGCGGGCGACGCGCTGGTCAAGCACCCGGACGTGCCGCTGATCTCGTTCACCGGCGAGACCACCACGGGGCAGCTGATCTACCGCAACTGCGCCGCCTCGCTCAAGGGCATGTCGATGGAGCTGGGTGGCAAGTCACCCGCGGTGGTGTTCGCCGACGCCGATCTGGACGCGGCCATCGACTCCACCCTGTTCGGTGTGTTCTCGCTGAACGGTGAGCGCTGCACGGCGGGCAGCCGGATCCTCGTCGAGCGCGCGATCTACGACGAGTTCTGCCAGCGGTACGCCGAACGGGCGCGGAACATCGTCGTCGGCGACCCGTACGACCCGGCCACCGAGGTCGGCGCGCTGGTGCACCCGGAGCACTACGAGAAGGTGATGAGCTACGTCGAACTGGGCAAAACCGAGGGCAGGCTGCTGGCCGGCGGTGGTCGTCCATCCGCTTTGGACACCGGGAACTACGTGGCGCCCACGGTGTTCGCCGACGTGCCGCCGACCGCGCGGATCTTCCAGGAGGAGATCTTCGGACCGGTGGTCGCGCTCACCCCGTTCGACTCCGACGCCGAGGCGCTTTCACTGGCCAACAACGTGAAGTACGGCCTGGCCGCCTACCTCTGGACCTCGGACCTCACCAGGGCGCACACGTTTGCGCAGTCGGTGGAGGCCGGCATGGTCTGGCTCAACTCGCACAACGTCCGCGACCTGCGGACCCCGTTCGGCGGGGTCAAGGCCTCCGGCCTCGGCCACGAGGGCGGTTACCGCTCGATCGACTTCTACACCGATCAGCAGGCGATCCACGTCTCGCTCGGCGAGGTGCACACCGCCCGCTTCGGCACCGTCGGAAAGGGACAGTCATGACCACCACCCCGCCGGACGTGCTCCGCTGCGCCTACACCGAGCTCGTGGTCACCGACCTGGCCGCCTCGCGCGCGTTCTACGTGGACGTGCTCGGCCTGCTGGTCACCCACGAGGACACCGAGGCGATCTACCTGCGTGCCTTCGAGGAGTACCTGCACCATTCGCTGGTCCTGCGCCAAGGTCCGGTGCCCGCGGTGGCCGTGCTCGCCTACCGGGTGCGCGCCGAAGCGGATCTCGCGCTCGCCGAGGCGTACTACCGGGAGCTGGGCGTGCGCGTGGAGCGGCGCCCGGCCGGGGCGACACGCGGCATCGGCGAGGCGGTGCGGGTGCAGGACCCGCTCGGCTTCCCGGTGGAGTTCTTCCACCACGCCGAGCACACCGAGCGGTTCACCCAGCGCTACGACGTGCACGGTGCGGGCGCACTGTCCAGATTGGACCACTTCAACGTCGCCACTCCGGACGTGCCCGCCGCGCGCGAGTACTACGAAGGGCTCGGGTTCCGGGTGTCCGAGGACATCAAGGACAACGAGGGCACGGTCTACGCGGCCTGGCTGTTCCGGAAGCCGACCGTGCACGACGTGGCGCTGACCGGCGGCGACGGGCCACGCCTGCACCACCTCGCCTTCGCCACCCACGAGCGCGCCCAGATCCTGCACCTCTGCGACCACCTCGGCGCGCTGCGCAAGCCGGAGATGATCGAGCGCGGTCCCGGCCGTCACGGCGTCTCGAACGCGTTCTACCTGTACCTTCGGGATCCGGACGGGCACCGCATCGAGATCTACACGCACGACTACTACACCGGCGACCCGGACAACCCGGTGATCAGCTGGGACGTGCACGACAACCAGCGGCGCGACTGGTGGGGCAATCCGGTGGTGCCGAGCTGGTACGCCGAGGCGTCGGCCGTGCTGGACCTCGACGGCGTCCCGCAGCCGCTGACCGCCCGCGCCGAGGCCCGTGAGTCGGACGTGACGATCGGCGCGGACGGTTTCTCCCACACGGCTTCGCGGGAGGGGTTCAAGCTCGGTCAGCAGGTGTGACGGCTTCGATCACGCTGAACCCGGTCTGCGGCGGCAGCCTGATCACGTCGGTGACGCGCAGACCGGCGCTCTCGCACAGGTTCTCGAAGTCGGTGCGGGTGCGCTCGCGGCCGCCGACGTTGACCAGCATGTTGAGGTCGCTGAGGTAGACGCCGCCCGGCCCGTCGGCCGGGACCAGCTCCGGCAGCACCGGCTCGACGATGAGCACGCGGCCGTTCTCGGGCAGCACCTTCCGGCAGTGCCCGAGAATGACCGCGCACTGCTCGTCGCTCCAGTCGTGGAGAATGCTCTTGAGCAGGTAGGCATCCGCTCCGGCGGGTACCGATTCGAAGAAGTCGCCGGTGCGGATCTCGCACCGCCGGGTCAGTTCGCCGAGGGTTTCCGGCGCCTGCGCGGCGCCCGCCTCGCTGTCGAAGAGCAGGCCACGGAGGTCCGGATTCGCTTTGAGCACAGCGGAAAGCAGGGTGCCGTCGCCGCCGCCGATGTCGGCCAGGGTGGTGAACTTGCCGAAGTCGTAGGCGGCGGGCAGAGTGGCCGCCACCCCGCTGGTCGCCTGGCTCATCGACGCGTTGAACAAGGCCGACATCTCGGGCACCTTCGCCAGGTGGTCGAAGAAGCTCGCGCCGTACACGTCTTCGAACGAGGTTTTGCCGGTGCGCAGGCTCTGCTCCAGCCTCGGCCAGGCACCGAGCATGATCGGGTCGGTGAACATCCGGGCGAAGGCGTGCAGGGAAACCGGCGCGTCCTTGCGCAACAGCGCGCCCTGCGGCGTCAGGTCGAACCGCCCGCCCTCGTGCTCGGCCAGCAACCCCAGCCCGGCGGCGGCGCGGAGCAACCGATGCATCTGCTGGGCCGGAATGTCATGGGCGGCGCCGAGTTCGGCCGACGTCGCGCCGCCGTCCCCGATCGCGTCGGCGATCTCGAGCCGGGTGAGGGTGCCGATCACCTGTGCCGCCATCCCGCCGAACACCAGGCGCATCAGTTCGCGCGGCTGGGCTTCCGTCATCGCTGTCCCCCAAGATTGTCATTTTCAACTTAGCCTAGCCTAACCATAGCGAAAAACGGCACACTGTGCCCGGGGGTGAGGCGGGTGGCGAACGCTTACGCGGTGCTCGGCCCGCCGGCGTTTCGCGGGCGGTTGCGGCGCACGCTGCTCGGTGTGCTGCTGGCGCGGGCCAACCGGCTGGTCCCGGCCGACCTGCTCGTCGAGGAACTCTGGCCGGAACGACCGGGCACCGCCTCGAAGCTCCAGTTGCACGTCTTCCGGCTGCGGCAGGTGCTCCCCGAGCCGGACCGGTTGTCCTTCGAGGCCGACGGGTACCGGTTGCGCGTGCTGCCCGGCGAGTCCGACGTCGAGCAGTTCGAATCACTGCTCGACGAAGCGGCCGCGCACGATCCCGGCCGCCGCGCCGAGTTGCTCCGGGCAGCGCTGGATCTCTGGCACGCGGAGCCCTACGCCGGGCTGACCGCGCCGATCCTGGTCGCCGAACGCCGGCGCCTGCTCGATCGGCGACTGACGGCGACCGAAGCGCTGTACCGCGCCGAAGCCGAGCTGGGACACCACGCCGACGTACTGCCCGAGGTGACCGCGCTGGCCGCCGCGCATCCGCTGCGCGAGAGTCTGCAAGCACTGCGCATGGCCTGCCTGCACGAGACCGGCCGCACCGAAGCCGCGCTGGCCGTGTACCGCGAAGTCCGCGACACCATGATCGCCGAACTCGGTCTCGAACCGGGGCCCGAGTTGCGCGCGCTCGGACGCCGCCTGTCCCCGGTGGTCCCACCGCGGGAATTCACCGGTCGCCGCGCCGAACTGTCCGAAATGGACTCGGCAGGCCCGCTCATCGTGCTGACCGGCACCGCGGGCGTCGGCAAGACCAGCTTGGCGCTGCACTGGGCGCACCAGGTCCGCACGCGTTTCCCGGACGGAT
Source organism: Amycolatopsis sp. YIM 10 (assembly GCF_009429145.1). Classification (GTDB taxonomy): domain Bacteria; phylum Actinomycetota; class Actinomycetes; order Mycobacteriales; family Pseudonocardiaceae; genus Amycolatopsis. Next base: position 6,460,023 of record NZ_CP045480.1, read on the forward strand.
CGCTGCACGTCGACCTGCGCGGGTACGGTCCTGACGCGCCGATGCCCACGTCGGAAGCGCTCGCGACCCTGTTGCGGGCGCTCGGGGTGCGGGGCGCCGGGATCCCCGCCGCCCCGGAAGAGCGCGCGGCGCGGTTCCGGACGCTGGTGGACCGGAAGCGATTGCTCCTGGTCCTGGACAACGCCGCCGAAGTGGAGCAGGTGCGCCCACTGCTGCCCGGCACTCCGTCCTGCCAAGTGGTGATCACCAGCCGGGACGCGCTCGCCGGACTGGTCGCCCGCGAGGGCGCGCACCGGATCGCCCTCGGCAGGCTCACCGGCGAAGAGGCCACCGAACTGCTGCGGGCGGCCCAGGTGCCCGCCGACGCCGAGACCACCACCCGGCTGGTCGAGCGGTGCGCCCGGCTGCCGCTGGCCCTGCGCATCGCCGCCGAGTCGCTCAAGGCCTACCCGGACGCCGATCCCGACGCGCTGGGTGGCGACATGCGGACCGTGTTCTCCTGGTCGTACCAGCGCTTGCGGCCGGAGACGGCACGCCTGTTCCGGCTCTGCGGTGCGCATCCCGGCCTGGACATCGATCGGCAGGCCCTCACCGCGCTCGCGGGAGCCGACGCCCGGCGGGGCCTGGACGAACTGCGGCGCGCGCACCTGGTGGAAGAGACCGCCGACGGCCGTTACCGGCTGCACGACCTCCTGCGCGCCTACGCCGTCGAACTCGCTTCACCGGACGAGGTGGCCGAAGCACTCCCCCGGTTGCTGGGCTGGTACCTGTACGCGGCCGCGCGCGCGATGGATCGGATTTCCCCGCACGAGTCCGGACGGCGTCCCGAAATCGAGCCGACCGCCGCGGCCGTCCCGGAGTTTTCCGGTTATCACGACGCTTTGCGCTGGCTCGACACCGAACGCGCCAACCTGCTGCTCGCCGCGAGTCCACATCGGACCGAGTACGTCGGTCTGCTTTCACCACTGCTCTGGCGATACCTGGACAACGGCGGCTACAACGACGACGCGCTGAAGCTGCACACGCTCGCACTGGACGCGGCCAAGGACATCAGCGCGCGGGCCGTCACACTGAACCGGATCGGCCTCGCGCATTTCCGGCTGTGGCAACAAGAAGAGGCGATGCGCGCGTTCGAACAGGCGTCGGCACTGCACGAGCACACCGAAGACCACGTCGCACGCACCGGCGTGCTGAACAATCTCGGCCTGATGCACGCGATCGCCAACGAGTTCACCGAAGCGGCGCGCTGCTACGAGGCAGCATTGGAGTGCCAACGCGAGTCCGGCGACCACACCTTCGCCGCCGCCATCCTGGGCAATCTCGGAGACGCGTACCGCCGCCTCGGCGAGCACGAGCGTGCCGAGGAGCTGCTGGAGCGCTCGCTGGCCATCAACGGGGAAACCGCGGACCGGGGCACCGAGGCGGTCAACCTCTGCCACTTCGCCGCGCTGTGCGAGGACACCGGCCGCTACACCGAGGCGCTGGACTACCTCGACCGCACCCTGACCGCGGCGGCCGCGTGCGGCAACCACCTCGTCCACGCCGACGCCCGGCACCAGCTCGGGACCGTCCACCTCAAGCTCGGCGAGCGCGAGCGGGCCCGCACCCACCTCCGCGAAGCGCTCGAGGCCGCCGACGCCGTCGGCAACCGGCAGCTGAGGGCGCGCGTGCTGAACGACCTGGGCGAAGCCACCGACGACCCGGCCGAAGCCGCGCTGCACCACTCGGCGGCACTCGACCTCGCGTCGTCCATCGGCGAGTTCGTCGAACAGGCGCGCGCGACCAGGGGTTTGGCCGCCCGGGGGCACTAGGGGTGGCTTGTCAAGATCCTTTCGTCGTGGGCCGATCAGGCGGTCACTTTCGGCCGAACCAGGTCTTTGCCTGGTGATTCATTGACACCACCAGTGTCACATCGACACGCTGCGGACCTCACCTTCCCTGCCATGAAAGGTGTTCTGTCCATGAGAATCCCTTTTTTGCTGCCGATGCTGGCCCTCGTGGCCGGTCTCGGCACCGCGGTGGCCGCTCCGGTGGCCGCCGATCCGGGCCCGGTGACGGCCGAGGACGTGGCCGCCGCCGACGCCTGCTACAGCTGGGGGCGCACCCTGTCACAGGGCGCCTCCGGTGACGACGTCCGGCAACTGCAGATCCGGGTGGCCGGTTATCCCGGCTACGGAGGCGTGCTGGCCATCGACGGCCAGTTCGGCGCGGGCACCAAGGCCGCGGTCACCCGGTTCCAGCAGGCGTACGGGCTCGGTGCCGACGGCATCGCCGGCCCGGCCACGTTCACCAAGCTCTACGAGTTGCAGGACAACGACTGCACGCCGGTCAACTTCAGCTACGACGAGCTGAACAACTGCAACTCGGACTGGTCGGGCGGCAACGTCTCGGCGGCCACGGCGAAGGCCAACGCGCTGGTGTCGATGTGGAAGCTGCAGGCGATGCGGCACGCCATGGGCGACAAGCCCATCGTGGTCAACGGCGGTTTCCGCAGCGTCGCCTGCAACAACGCGGTCGGCGGCGCGACGAACAGCAGGCACCTCTACGGTGACGCCGTGGATCTCGGGGCCGGCTCGCAGGGCTTCTGCGGGCTCGCCAAGCAGGCCCGCAACCACGGGTTCAGCGAGATCCTCGGGCCGGGTTACCCCGGCCACAACGACCACACCCACGTGGCGCACCGGTCCGGCCAGTTCTGGTCGGCACCGAGCTGCGGGATGTGATTCGTAAGTAGTTGACGGCGTATCGGCTCAGCCCGGGATCGGGATGAGCCGGTACGCCGTCGCCGTGCTGCCGGGCAGTTCGGTGTGGACGGTGCCCGCGGTGGTCGCGCGGGCCTGGTCGGCGTGGAGCACCAGCGCGTTGCCGTCAGCGGCTCAGGAACCGTCGGCGGTGTAGATGGAGCTGGGGGTGACCACCCAGAGCTGTCCGTCCGGTCCGGCGACCTCGTCTCGGGTGCGGCCCAGTTCGGTGTAGATCTTGCCGCCCTCGCCCGAGGTGGTCAGCTTGAACGTCCCGCCCTTGAGCGAGGCCAGGTACAGGCTGCCCTTGTAGTAGGCCAGACCGCTCGGCGTCGCGGTCGAGGTGGGCCAGGTTTTCACCGGGTTCTTGAAGGCCGGGTTGCTGCACGGGCCGGAACAGGTCGGCCAGCCGTAGTTCCCACCGGGCTCGATCTTGTTCAGCTCGTCGACGTCGCTCGGGCCGATGTCGGCGATGTAGAGGTCGCTGCCCGCCCACGTGACGCCCTGGACGTTGCGGTGCCCCTTCGAGATCCACTTGTGGCCCCCGGGATTCCCGGGCGCGGCGTTGCCGTTGGTGTCCACGCGCAGCACCTTGCCGCCGAGCGAGCTGTCGTTCTGCGCGTTGTCGGCGTTCTGGCCGTCTCCGGTGCCCGCGTAGAGATAACCGTCCGGGCCGAACCGCAGGCGCCCGCCGTGGTGGTACTGGCTGCCACGCGGAATCCCGGTGACGATCGGGGTCGGCGCCGAACCGAGGGTCAGCTTGGCGATCCGGTTGTCGGAGTTCGAGGTGTAGTAGATGAAAACGGTCTGGTCGGTGGCGTAGTCCGGGGAGACGGCCAGGCCGAGCAACCCGCCCTCGGCGGTGACCACGGCGTCGTTGATGGTCTGGACCTGCTCGACGACGCCGTTGGTGAGCTTGCTGATCGACCTGGCGTTGCGCTGGGTGAACAGTGGCGTGCCGTCGGGCAGGAAGTCGACTGCCCAGGCCTGGTTCAGACCACTGGCGACCTGCTTGATCGCCAGCGGCTCGACCCCGGCGATGGCGGCGGGGGACAGCAGACCGGCGAGTGCGACCACGGAGGTGACCGCGGCGATACGGCGGCGCAGGGACATGGACTGCTCCTTCTGCAGTGACCGATGACATCCGGCGGCGGTGCCGTGAATCGAACCAGGGCGGGTGGTTAATTGCACACCACCATTCGGGCTACGCCGTTCGGGTGTGGACACGAAGATGGCTTCCGGCGCGGGAAACCGCTCCGGAAGCCACATTCGTATCGCGAACTACCCGATTACGCCGGGATTTGCCAGAGCTGGTTGCCGGAACCGGCGCAGTCCCAGATCTGCAGGCGGGTGCCGTCACCGGAGCTGGGGCCGGTGGCGTCCAGGCACCGGCCGGACGCCGGGTTGCGCAGGGCGCCGCCGGTGGCCGTCCAGGTCTGCGCCCCGGTGCCGTTGCAGTCCCACAGCTGGATCGGGGTGCCGTTCGCCGTGCCGGCACTGGTCACGTCCAGGCACTTGCCCAGCGCGCGCAGGGTGCCGCCGGTCGAGGTCCACTGCTGGGCGGCGCTGCCGTTGCAGGTCCACAGCTGGATGGGCGTGCCGTTGGCGGTGGCCGCGCCCGCCACGTCCACGCACTTGCCGCCGTAGCCGGTGATCTGGCCGGTCTTGCCGCCCGATCCGCCGGAGGCGGCGTCGTAGATCGCGCTCACCAGCGACGTGCTGCCGGCGGAGTCCTGCGACAGCTCCCAGTTCATCATGCCGCCGGCGTTCGCCAGGGCCCATTCCGTCTTGCGCTTGATCGTCGGAATGCCGTTGTAGCACTGCTGCGCGCCGTTGGCGTTGACGCAGTCCCGGTTGGCGTTCGCCGGGTCCATCGCCACCAGCTGCGCGTAGGTCAGGTACCCGGGACGACTGTAGAAAGGCACGCCCAGCACGGTTTTCGCGGCGGGCAGCCCGCGGCTCTTCCACTCGTTCGCCGAGGCGATCGACCAGTCGTAGTTCGCGTGCGGGCTGCCGCCGTCGTAGGCCATGATGTTGAGCCAGTCCACGTACCCGAACACCGCGGGCTGCACCCCGTTGGCGGTGTTGCCACCGGAAACCACCGCCGCGGTCAGCAGCTTGCCCCGGCTGTGCATCGCGGTGCTCAGCTGCTGCATCAACGCGGTGAAGTTGTTGCCGGAGGTACCGGGGTCCGGGTACTCCCAGTCGATGTCGACACCGTCGAGGTTGTACTGGTTCACCACGTTGACCACGCTGTTGACGAACGTGGTCCGGCTGCCCGAGTTGGCCGCCAGCGCCTCGAACGCCGAATCGTTGCCGTCGTTCCAGCCACCGATGGCCAGCGAGACCTTGACCCCGTTGTTGTGCCCCTGCGTCACCAGGGACGACAGCTTTCCGGGATCGGGCACGGCCTGCAGGCTGCCGTTGGAGTTCGGCAGCACGAAGGCGTAGTTGATGTGGGTCAGCTTGCCGTACTGGATGCTGTTGACGTTCCCTGACCAGGACGGCATGTAACCGACGCTGCGGAAACCGTCCGGAAGCGCGGCGACGCCCGGACTTTCGGCCGACGCGACGGCGACCGAAAGTCCGGTCGCCACGGTCGCCACGGCGAGTCCCGCCGCGGCCCACCGTCGCCGGGGAGCGAGTGAAGGCATGGAAAGTTCCCTTCGAATCCCTGCGGCGGCGGGATGGTCTAGACCTTACTCCCGGAGCAGTCGTTCGGCCAGAGCCGTTCCGGCCAGTCCCTCGCGCATCGCCCGGCCGGTCCACGCGTCGAACAACTCGTGCGGTGCCTTCGCCCAGTCCAGCGCGCCGAGCGGCGGCTCCGGGTCGTACTCGACGGCGAACTGGACCCCGCGCGCGATCTCCTCCCCCGCCAGCCGCGCCACCAGGTGCAGCGCCATGTCGATCCCGGCGGACACCCCGGCGGCGGTGAGGAACTTCCCGTCCTCCACCCACCGGTCGTCCACCGGCTCGGCGCCGAACTCCGCCAGGAACCGCCGGTGGCTCCAGTGCGTGTTCGCCTTGCGGCCTTCGAGCAGCCCTGCCGCGGCGAGGATCAGCGAGCCGGTGCACACCGACGCGACCACCTCCGCGCCCTCGGCCGCCTGCCGCAGGTACGCCAGCAGCCGCTCGTCGGTGGCCGCCCGCCAGGTCGGCGCCCCGCCACCGGGCACCACCACGATCTCCGGCGACGGCACCTCTTCGAAGGTGTGGCTCGGGCGCAGTCCGAGCGGCGTGTCCGTGTCCACCACGTCCCGGTCCCGGCCCACCACGACCACCCGGTATCCCTGGGTCACCCCGGCCAGCGCGCCGAACACCTGCAGCGGGCCCACCAGGTCCAGCGGGGTCAGTCCGGGGTACAGCACGCACGCGATCGTCTTCGGTTCAGTCATGCGGCCACGATGGCCTCGCCGGGCACGCGCCGGGCGGCCCATGTCCGGAATCCTGCGATCCGTGTCGGTAAGACATCCGCTGCTATCGTCGCGCCATGGCGAGCAGGCAGGTACTCATCGTGGCGTTCCCCGAGGCCGAACTGCTCGACATCGCCTGCCCGTCGGACGTGTTCGACGCGGCGAACCGGCTACGGGCGAAGCCCGCCTACGAGATCCGGCTGGCCGGGCTGGACGGCAGGCCGATCCGCTGCCAGTCCGGGCTTTCGCTGGCCCCGCAGGTCCGGCTCGACCAGGTGACCGGGCCGGTCGACACGCTGCTGGTGGCCGGTGGCTTCGGGCACCTGGCGGCGGCCGAGGACGGGCGGATGATCGCGCAGATCCGGCGGCTGGCCGGGGTCAGCCGCCGGATCGCGTCGGTGTGCACCGGCGCCACCGTGCTCGCCGCGGCCGGGGTGCTCACCGGCCGCCGCTGCACCACGCACTGGATGGACGCGACGCGGCTGGCCGGGCAGCACCCGGAGATCGACGTCGATCCCGCGCCGCTGTACGTGCGCGACGGCAACGTCTACACCTCCGCCGGGGTGACCAGCGGCCTGGACCTCGCGCTGGCACTGGTCGAGGCCGACCACGGCCCGTCGATGGCCAGGCAGATCGCCCGGTACCTGGTCACCTACCTGCAACGGCCGGGCAACCAGGCGCAGGTCAGCATGTTCCTCAGCGCGCCGCCGCCCGACCACGGCCTGGTCGGCGACCTGACCGGGTACATCGCCAGCAGCCTCGACGCCGATCTCGGCGCCCCGGCGCTGGCCGCGCGGGCGGGCCTGAGCACCCGCCAGCTGACCCGGCTGTTCGACACCCATCTCGGCACCACGCCGGCCAGGCACGTGCGCCGCGTCCGCACCGAGGCCGCCGCCCAGCTGCTCACCACCACCGACCTGCCGCTGGCCGCGGTGGCGCGCCGCTGCGGATTCGGCTCCACCGAGTCACTGCGCCAGGCCTTTCTCGACCACTACGACACCCCGCCGTCGGCCTACCGCCGCACGCACCGGCGGAAACTGCTCGCCTAGACTGTGCGCGGTTTCAGGCAAGGGGGCAGGTTGACGAACGAGAAGCCGGTCGCGCTGAAGTTCTTCTGGGTGGTGCTCGCGCTCGGTGTGGCCGGGGCCTGGTTCACGCTCTGGCCGCTGGTCGAGGACGCCGGATCGTGGCAGATCGATCTGGAGGTCTACCGCAACGGCTATCACGCGTGGCAGGCCGACGGTGATCTCTACGGCGTGATGCCGGAAACGCAGATCGGCAACCCGCTGCCGTTCATCTACCCGCCGTTCGCGCTGATCGCGCTGCTGCCGTTCGCCGCGCTGCCCTGGTTCACCGCGAACACCCTGCTGGTGCTGGCCAACTTCGCCGCCATCGCGGCCACCGGCTACGTGGTGGGCAGGCACGTGTGGCCCTCGGGCGGCCCGCGCGGCGCGATCATGATCGCCGCCGCGGCCACGCCGCTGTCGGTGTTCCTCGAACCGGTCAGCGACACCTTCTCCTTCGGCCAGGTCAACCTGCTGCTGATGGGCCTGGTCGCGGTCGACTGCCTGGCGCCGAAAACCTGGTGGCCGCGTGGGATCGGTGTCGGCCTGGCCGCCGCGGTCAAGCTCACGCCCGCCGCCTTCGTGCTTTTTTTCCTGCTGCGCAAGGACTACCGCTCGGCGCTCGTGGCCGCGACCACCGGTGTGGTGGCCACCGCGGTCGGCTTTGCCGTCGACTTCGCCGGTTCGGTGAAGTTCTGGACCGGTGGTTCCGACGGACTCGCCGAGGTCAGCGGCTCACCGTTCCGCACCAACCAGGCGATCGAGGCGGCACTGGCCCGGTTCGGCCTCTCCCCCACCGACGTGACCGTGTGGTGGATCCTGCTCGGGCTGGTCGTGCTCGGTGTGACGATCGTGGCGATGCGGCGCTCCGACCCGGCACCGGCGCTGATGGCCAACGCGGCGCTGGCGCTGGTCATCTCGCCGACCTCGTGGTCGCACCACTGGGTCTGGGTGGTGCCCGCGCTGGTGGTGATGCTGGCCTACGTGGTGCGCCGGATCACCGAAAACTCGCTCACCGCGGTCGGCTGGTTCACCGCGGCGCTGCTCACCACGATCGCGTTCACCCTCGCGCCGTTCCACGAACTGCCGGGGTACAACGACAAGGAACTGCTGTGGACCACCGGTCAGCAGTTCGCCGGGAACGTCTACCTGTTGCTGGCACTGGTTTTCCTGGTCTGCCTCGCGCTGCCCGCGCTCACCCGGCTCAGGAACGCGAGCGTGCCCGATCGCGCTGCCAATCGCTGACCGAGGACAGCCCGGCGTCGATTTCCGCGCGCAGCAACGAGGTCTGCTGCGCGGTGACCGCCGGGCCGAGCAGTCCGGAGAACCCGGCCAGCGCCTCCCACGGGCTGCCCGCCAGTTCCCCGCACGGCTCCCCTTCCGGCGGCGGCTCCAGGTTCTCGTCGAGGCCGGTGATTCCCGCGGCGATCAGGGCCGCGACCACCAGGTGCGGCTGGGCGTCGGCACCGGCGAACCGGAACTCCAGGCGCGGCGTGGCACCACCGGCCACGCGCACGGACGCCGTCCGGTCGTCGGTGCCCCAGCGCAGCACCCGGGGTGAGAACGGGCCCGTGCGCAGGCGGACGTAGCTGTTCCAGGTGGGCGCCCAGATCGGTGTCAGCGCCCTGGCTTCGCGCAGCACACCGGCGAGAAAAGCGTCCAGCCGCCCGCGATCCACCGGCTGTCCATCCATAGTGGACAGCGAGAGGTGGACGTGGCCGGAGCTGCCGCGGCCGGCCTCCTCGGCCGCCAGGTAGCCGGCGGTGACGCCGTGCTCGGCGGCGGCCCGCCGGACCAGGAACTGCTGCAGGAGCGCGTCATCGCAGGCGGCCAGCGCGTCCCGATGACGCAGCACGATCTCGTACTGGCCAGGGTGGCACTCGGCCCGCGCGGACTCCACCCCGAGCCCGGCGCGGTCCAGCAGCCCGGCCGCGGTCCGGAGCACCGGGCGGAGGCGTTCGGTGCCACCGAGCGCGTAGTCCACCGGGTGTTCGGTCAGCGGTTCGCCATCGGGACCGCGGAAGGTCACCTCGTGCTCGATGCCGATCGACGGCACCAGACCGCGTTCCTCCAGTGCCGCCAGCTGACCGGCGAGCACCGTGCGGGGCGCGATGTCCACCGCCGAACCGTCCGGCCATTCGACGTCGCAGACCACCGCCAGCGCGTCCGGCACCGGGGTCAGCGTCGCGAGGTCCGGCCGCATGCGCAGATCACCGAACCGGTCGGCGTAACGACGCAGCGACTCGTCCGAAGTAGACGGGACGTCGCGGTTCACGTCCCAGACGAACACGTACGAGCAGACACCATACCCGTCTGCCAGCACCTCGTCGGCGAAGAAGCGGCCGTCCAGCTCGACCCCGGCGAACCGGGCGTGCGGGTCGGGCACCAGCAGCAGCACCCTCGGCACCTCGGCCAGCCCGTCCGGCACCCGCGCGGCTTCCCGCCGTCCGGCCAGGCTGCGCGGCCCGGCCGGACGCGGTGCTCCGTTCACCAGGCGCCCGCCGGATCGGGGCCGTGCAACGGGTTCGGCGCCCGGCCCCAGCGCACGTCGAACTCGTCGTCGCGCTCCACCTTGTCGAAACCGCCGCCCGCGAGGTGTTCGCGGTTCAACGTCACCCGCTCGACGTCGGGCGCGAACAGCGAGCACGCGTCGAACCGCGCCGACAGCTCGGGATTGGCCTCACGGAACCGGTTGACCACCTCGCGCACCAGTTCCCAGAACCGGGCGCGCGGCAGCGAAAGCTCGTCCAGCAGCAGTTCGGCCCAGAACCGGAACTGGCCGGAGAACACCGAGCTGAACAGCGACTGCGCGAGCAGGTGCGCGGGCCAGCGCAACATCTCTTCTGCTGCTTCCGGCGCCAGCTGGGCGTACACGTCGACGTCCTGGTCGAGCAGGTCCACTCCCTGTGCGAAGTCCTTGATCGCCACGCGCAGCGGCCTGCCGCCCTCGTCGACGATCAGGACCAGGTTCTGGCCGTGCGGGCAGAACC